>NZ_CP092832.1:1455000-1801407 GCF_022532105.1 Flavobacterium sp. HJ-32-4
CGGACAGATTGACGGTCGGGGCGGCCAGTTCGCAGCGCCCTATTGCTTCACACCACACAAAGCGCGATACGTAGATCCGGCCACCGGAACGGCCTTCACCCTTGACATCGTCCCGATGGCAGAACTCGACAGTTACCGTGACGGGTACTCCCCACAAGGTATCTCTAATCTCCAAAACAATATTGCACCCTACGCGCTTGCGAACCGCCCTTCGCTAGTGCTATTGGCACACGACGGCGACAACGCCTGGGGCGGAGGATCCAGTTACTATGACGAAGCGGTCCCTGGTTTTACCAATGCTGCCGCCGGAGCGGGATACACACCTACCACCATCCAACAGTACCTTTCCGATTATCCGGTGCCCGCTACCGACATCGTACATGTGGAGGACGGTTCGTGGTTCAACGCTGCGAACGACTGGGGATCGCCCCAGTTCATCAACTGGCTGTGGCCCTTCTACGACACCAACCAAGAATTCAACCCGAATGGATGGACGGAAGATGTACGCAACCAGGCGGTCATGATTGCAGCCGAAAACCACTGTGTCATGGCCGAGGAATTGGAAGGTGGCGTACAGATCGCCGACATCGTCAATCCAACCGCTAGCTCTTCACCGGCTGAGAAGGCCTGGCACTTCCTGATGCCCGGACTCGACAGCGGAAACGCCTACTACGGCGATGCGATCGATCTCGAAATAAAAGCGACCATCGCTGCGAACAACGCCGTCATCCGGGCGCAGCCAACGCTCGACGCGAATGCCGGCGTCGATACGACCAAGCCAACGGTTTTCATCCCGCAGCGGTATCCGTACAATCCGGGTGAAATCGGGTTCGGGCCGAATTACGGATACCAACAAAAATTGAACACCGCCGATTTTACCGTTTGGACATTGGCCTACGACGTGAATGACATCGCGGAAGCCGTCGTAAAATACCGCATCGACGGCGACGGCACCAACAACCCGGCATCCGACGAAAACGAAACCTATTTCGGTGGTACCGAGGTCGGCGCCTGGCAATCCCTTCCGATGACCGAACGCATTTTTCCAACAGGCAACATCACCAACAATCCCAATATTAGTTTTTTCATCCTTCCCAATAAAATCGCCAACCAATACAGCGCCAAGATCGTGGGGATTTCTAACAAACTGGTCGATTACTACGTGGAGGTAACGGACACCTTCGGCAACGTGAACAAAACAGCCATCCAGCACGTATGGGTGGGCACGAACCTTAATGTCAATCCTACCGTAGCGTTTACGCCTGAGAACCCGTATTCCCCGACGCCGATAACCGTCACGATGACCGCATCCGATTCGACCGATCCCACGCCCGTACTGTATTATACGATCGACGGTTCCGATCCGACCGTTTCGTCTCCATCGGCCGTAGGCAGCGTACAAGTTCCGATCACACAAACAACAACCTTCAAAGCGTTCGCCAAGGACGTGGAGGGAAATATATCACCGATTACCACCAAAACCTACTTTATAGGCGAGACACCTTCGTTCACCGTCCACGTGAAGGCACCGGCTTCCTGGTCGACGGTACGGGTGCACTACTGGAATGCCACACCCACAGGCGTACTCACGGATACTGCCTGGCCCGGTGTACTCATGACGGCCGATTGCGATGGATGGTACCACTATACTTTTACGGGCGTCACATCGGTGAACGTTGTGTTCAACAATGGCTCGGGCGGCAGCGGAAACCAGACCGCCGATTTGGTCGTACAAACGGATGCCTGGTACGATGTCACATCGGCCTCGTGGGTAAGCGGACCCACATCAGGTGCGCCGTGTCTCACGATCGCACCTCCCGGCGGGACGTTCACCGTCGGCAATACCGTCAACGTGACCCTTACCGCTACCGACAACGACAGCCAACCCCTTATTTATTATACGGTGGATGGCTCGACACCGACTGACGCCTCTACAGCAGTCGCGAGCGGATTTCAATTGCCGATTTCGACGACGACAACACTCAAAGCGTTTGCAAAAGATATGGGAGGAAATGCCTCGCCGGTGAAGACGGAAACGTACCAATTTATCCAACAAACCGGATTCACTGTTTACTTCAAACCGCCGGCGGGTTGGCCCACACCAAAAATTTATTACTGGAATGTGCAGCCAACGAGCGCCATGCCATCGGTCACCTGGCCGGGCGTGACTATGACGGCTGCTACCGGCGGATGGTACTCGTTTACATTTTCTGGCGTAACCTCCGTCAACCTTATTTTCAATAACGGAAATGGCGGTGTCGGCGTGAACCAGACAGTGGACATAACAGGCATTACCTCCGAATTATGGTACGACTGGGCACTCGGTCCGCTCAGCAATCCCGAATTTACAGCCGCACTGCGCGTTACACTTTTCCCCAATCCGTCGAATGGCACGGTCGGGATTCAATCAGACCGCGTGATTTCGCGGGTAACGCTCTACGACCTGGAGGGGCGGAAGGTTTCCGAACAACAACCGGTGTCGGGCACCTTCAATATCCAATCGCTGGCGGAGGGAACCTACATAGCCCGATTGGAAACGCAAGATCGCACGGTTGTCACGCGTTACGTGATCCGCCGGAACTAAAGAGGTGGGAACTTTTTCCCCTATCCCGAGGTTTGGTTCGTGTCCCTTTTTGTACTAACATTGCGGCATTCCACGCGGTATTCTATATGGACACAGACTTGATTCTCGGCAGTATAGCGCGTCACATCCGTTTATCCGACGAGGAAACGCGCCACTTTTTGACCCTCTTGCGCCATAAAACAATCGAAGCGGGTGACTACCTGCTGCGCGAAGGCCAGATTTGCAAGGAGCAGTATTTCGTTTGCCGCGGCTGTCTGAAGTCGTTCTATACTGATTCCGACGGCGTCGACCACTTGCTTGACTTTTCCATAGAAGGGTGGTGGGCCGAGGACCTTCACAGCATGTTCACCGGAACGCCGTCAAAAACCAGTATCCAGGCCATCGAGCGTACCGAGGTGTGGGTTATCGATACCGATGCACTTGCCACGATTTACCGAACACTTCCACAGTTTGAACGGTTTTTCCGACTGAGTTTCCAAAACGCCTACATCGCACAGCGCGAGCGCATCATCGCCAACCTCTCGGTGCCGGCAGAAGACCGCTACACCACATTTCTGGCGCGGTTTCCTTATGCAGAATCACGTTTTCTGTTGAAAGATGTCGCGTCGTATTTGGGCATCACGCCGCAATTCCTTAGCGTGATCCGACGTAAAAAAAAGGCACCGAATTAAACTAGAATAAGTCCATTGTCGGTTTCTTGACTTTATTTTGTCGCATCAAATGCTACTATCGTGACAAAGTGGACAAAGACAATGCTGGCCTCATTGCTGTTTATGGGCGCTATCGTTGACCAGTCGGTAGCACAAAGCTGCACTATTGGCAACGAGGATGTTACGGGTTTCGACAACACCGTCGATTCGTTTGCCGCCGACTATCTCGTTGGGACGCGGTATCAGTTGGAGGCCGACGGTACACTGACCGGTGTAGGTTTTGTCGGACGCAATACGGGCGCACAAGTGCAAATGGCCGTCTACACGGATTTTGATAACCAGCCGGGAACGCTTATCGCTGTCTCGACCGTTGGCACAGTTGGGGAAGGTTTACAGACGTTCCCGTTGACGCCCACTGCGTTGTCAGCCGGCCTGTATTGGATCATGGCGGTCTACGATGAATCCGGACCTCATACGCATACCAAAACCACACCCGAAGGTCGGATTTGTTCGTACAAGCAATTACCGTTCGGATCGGCGATTCCGTCAACAGGCACCGGTTTCGGAGGGTATATCGGAACTGATTTTTCCTATTTCATGCAAATCACCTGCGGTACGCTTCACGCGGAGCATCCGGATGTAACCGCTTTCCGTTGCTATCCGAATCCGGCCCGCGAAACGATTGAAATACCTGCTATTCAGGGGCTTGATGCCACCCGTTACCGTATTACCGATGCCGCCGGGAAAACCTTGTTGTCGGGTGGGTGGTCAGACGGTGTCGTGAAAATCGACGTAACCGCACTCGCATCTGGCGTGTACTGGTTGCAGACCGACGATGGACGCTGGCCGCCGATCCGATTCTGCAAAGTGTAGCTTGTAACGCGGCGTTTTTACTATTTAATTCAACCCTATATACATGCCAAAACCCTTGATGATCCTGGTAGCCGGACCGTATCGCTCCGGAACCAACGACGACCCCCAACGCATCGAAGCCAACGTGAAGGCAATGACGGATGTTGCATTGAAACTCTATCGCATAGGGCACATGCCCGTGCTCGGTGAATGGTTCGCGCTGCCGCTGATCGAGGCCGCCGGTTCCAAGCAAATCGGGGATGCGGTCTTCAATGAGATTTTCCATCCGATTGCCGTCAAACTCATTGACTATTGCGATGCGGTCTTACGAATGGGTGGGGCGTCGGCTGGGGCGGATGAAATGGTTCGAACCGGTCGCGAGAAGGGCAAACAGGTTTTCTTCGAATTGTCCGAAGTCCCGGTAATCGAAAGCTAGCCTAAGCTAAAAACGGATAAAAGGGAAGCGCTGTTGTAACTGCCTGATCCGTTCTGCCAATCCCTCACGAAAACGGCGATGCGTGTCACTTTCCGGATGGAATGGTCGGTGCGCGAGACCCTTTCGTATAGCATCCACTTCCTCCATGATGGGAAGCGCCTCCGGAGCGATCCAGGTGTCGGCAAACCACTCCCATATATACGATAGTGCCAGTTCGTTGGGGTGCAACAGGTCCGAGGTGTAAAACCGGTAGTCGCGCAGTTCATCCATCATCAATTCATACGACGGAAAATACGAAGCGTGCGTTGCGTCGGATAATGCCTCATGGAGTCCGGCAATTAGATGGGCTTTGCTTCGCTGGTTTTCCACAAAACCGTCCTTAATATGGCGCACCGGTGAGACGGTAAATAGAATGTGGGCTTCGGGGCGCAACTGCCGGATATGGGTCATCATCGCCCGAACCGATGTGGCGACGTCTTCCACCGAACGTAGCTCTTTCGTGAAGTCACGCTGGGGTACCTTGTGGCAATTCGCGACCAACGCATCCGTCGCCGTATAGCGGTACACCCATGCCGTGCCCAGGGTGATGATTACATGTGACGCGTCTGCAATACAGTTCCTAAGGAGTGAAACGGCATCGTTCAAGGCCGAAATGACGTCTTCTTTAGTGCCGCTCAAATCAGAGTGGGCATCGAAGCAATGCCAGCGTTCGTCATGGAAAAAAAGGTCGGCGTCGGTGAACGTTTTGTGGGAAACGGCAAAATGAAGGACTTTCTCGATCGCATCCGGACTGAACAGTATCCCAAACGGATTGACCGTGTGCCGAAAACCGAAGTAGTCGAACTTCTCGGCCATGTGGACGGCAAAACACGAACCCAACGAAACCATCCGTGCATCATAGTCGATCCGCGGCTCACCTGGACGTTTCGGGAGACGTGTGAGCAGTTCCATTACGGAAGGAATCCGGCCGCGGCTTCCAACGCCTGCGGTATACCCAAAACGTCTTTTCCTCCCGCGGTTGCGAAGAACGGTTGTCCGCCACCGCCACCTTGTATGTGTTTCGCCAATTCGCGCACAATCGTACCGGCATTCAGGTTCTTTTCGGTCGCGACGTCCTTGGAAATATATACCGTCAGCATCGGCTTGTCATCGGCTGCGGTGGCCAACACCAGGAAGAGGTCATTTCCGAGTTGTCCGAGTTCATACGCCAGGTCTTTCGCCCCCGCCGGGTCGAGATCCACCTGCTTCGCCAGAAAGCGTACGCCGTTCACCGTTTTCAGCTCGGTGGCAAGTTCGCCTTTGAGGTTCCGGGCTTTCTCTTTCAGTAGTTGCTCTACCTGTTTTTTCAATTTGGTATTTTCGTCCTGAAGCGAAACCACCGCTTTCAGGCTGTCCTGCGGATTTTTCAGCGCTTCGCGGATGTTTTCCAGTGCGCGTTCCTGATCGGCAAAATAGGTGCGTACGGCGTCGTTCGTAATTGCTTCAATACGACGGATGCCTGCCGCTACGGCGCTTTCCGATACAATCTTGAAATACCAGATATCGGCGGTATTGCGCACGTGGGTACCACCGCACAATTCCATACTCGTGCCAAACCGGATGGCGCGCACGTTGTCGCCGTATTTTTCCCCAAACAGCGCCATAGCACCTTCCGATACGGCTTGTGCAAATGGGATGCTGCGGCGTTCCTCAAGCGCCAGATGATCGGAAATCCGTGCGTTCACAAAGGCTTCCACCTCGGCTAATTGGGCATCGGTTACTTTGGCAAAATGGGAAAAGTCGAAGCGCAGGTAGTCGGGCGCTACGAGTGATCCCTTTTGCTCGACATGGGTGCCGAGAAGCGTACGCAACGCCTGGTGCAGCAAATGCGTGGCGGTATGGTTGCATTCGGTTCGGGCACGTAGGGCACCGTCTACGTTGGCGATAAACGTCGCCTTCAGGTTATTCGGCATTTTCCTGACAAAGTGCAGGATCAGGTTGTTCTCTTTTCGGGTATCGATGATCTCAATCGCTTCGTCTCCCGATGAAAGCGTACCGCGGTCGCCCACTTGTCCGCCCCCTTCCGGGTAGAAGGGCGTGGCATCGAGTACGAGTTGATACAGGACACCGTCTTTCTTACTGTCGATTTTGCGGTAACGGGTAATACGCACCTCATTCTCAAGCTGGTCGTATCCTACAAAGGTCTCCACATTCCCTTCGATCAAAACCGTCCAGTCGTCGGTTGCCACTTCTGACGCAGCGCGCGAACGGGTCTTTTGCACCTGCATGGCTTTGTCGAACTCGCTTTCGCTGAACGACATTCCTTTTTCCTTCAGGATCAACGCCGTAAGGTCTTTAGGGAAGCCAAAAGTATCATATAGTTCGAACGCTTTATCACCGGAGATCTCCTTTCCGTCAGAGTCCTTTACAAGATTCTCGAGTAGCTGGAGTCCCTGGTCAAGCGTTTTCAGGAACGACGTTTCTTCTTCGCGGATGACATTGGCCACGAGTTGTTCCTGGGCTTTGATTTCCGGGAAAAAGTCGCCCATTTGTTGTGCAAGGACGGCGACGAGTTCGAATATGAAAGGTTCTTTTTTGTTGAGGAAGGTGAAACCATAGCGGATGGCGCGACGGAGGATACGACGGATGACGTAACCTGCCCCGGTATTCGATGGCAACTGGCCGTCGGCGATGGCGAACGCGACTGCCCGCACGTGGTCGGCTACCACACGGATGGCGATGTTGACTTTTTCTGCTTCTGCGGATGGCGCCTTCGAATGGTAACGGGTGCCGGTAAGCCCTTCTATTTTCTGAATAAGTGGGGTGAAGACATCCGTGTCGTAATTCGACTGCACGCCCTGCAACACCATACACAAACGCTCGAATCCCATGCCTGTGTCGACGTGTTGGGCCGGCAATTTCTCAAGCGATCCGTCGGCCTTGCGGTTGAATTCCATGAACACGTTGTTCCAGATTTCCACCACTTGCTGGTGGTCGCCGTTCACGAGGTCGCGTCCGGGAATCAAGGCTTTTTCTTCCGGTGATCGAAGGTCAACGTGTATTTCCGAACAAGGTCCACAGGGTCCCTGGTCGCCCATTTCCCAAAAATTGTCTTTTTTATTGCCCATCAGGATGCGATCCTCGGGCACAAGCGCGCTCCAAATGTCATATGCTTCCTGGTCAAACGGGACGTTCTCTTCCTTGCTTCCTTCAAAAACGGTTACATAGAGGATGTCTTTCGGCACACCGTACACTTCGGTCAAAAGTTCCCATGCCCAATGGATGGCGTCTTTCTTGAAATAGTCGCCGAACGACCAGTTGCCCAGCATCTCGAACATGGTGTGGTGGTAGGTATCAAAGCCTACATCCTCCAGGTCGTTGTGTTTGCCCGACACACGAAGACATTTTTGGGTATCCGCGATGCGTTTGCTTTTCGGTCTGCCATTGCCCAGGAAGAACTCCTTGAACTGCGCCATGCCCGAATTGTTGAACATGAGCGTCGGGTCGTCTTTCAAAACGATGGGTGCTGAGGGAACAATCAGGTGGCCCTTGCTTTCGAAGAAGTCGAGGAATTGGCGGCGGATGTCTTGTGATTTCATTTTATAGGACGTGGGAAACAAAAAAGAAAGGCGTCATACGCCTCACATCCAAACCGTTAACGGGCTGGTCGATATGACTTTCGGTTTCCCCTTGAAACATTTTATAAATTTGTGCGTATAAACAAAGGTTGCCCTTTGGTAAGCCACAAAAATAGGAAGTTTCCGAAACATGGCGAAAGTAAAATATTACTATGATTCCGAAAACCTTGCGTACAGGAAAATCACCGTCCGCAAGCGCAAAAAGTTCGGGTATGCCATGCTTTTTCTCCTGTCGTCGGCACTCTTCGGTGTGCTGGCATTCGTCGTCCTGCTCAACACCTCTTTCCTCGATACACCGAAAGACCGTTTGCAGGAGCGCGAACTCCAGAATTTGAAGGTACGCTACGCCATCCTCAACAAACGGATGGACGAACTCGACGAGGTGATCAGCGATATTGAAGAACGCGACAACGGCATCTACCGTAACTATTTCAACACGTCGCCGATTCCCGCGGCCCAGCGCAAGGCGGGTCTGGGCGGAGTGAACCGGTATAAAGAACTGGAAGGATTCGACAATTCCGAATTAGTGATCAATACCACCAAACGGATCGACATCCTGTCAAAGGAACTCGCCGTGCAATCGAAATCGCTTGATGAGATCGCGAAGCTGGCGAAGGAAAAAGAAAAGCTGTTGGCGGCGATTCCGGCCATTCAACCCGTCCGGAACGAAAACCTGCGGGCTGTGGCATCGGGCTTTGGATATCGCAGCGACCCGTTTACCAAAGTGCGGAAGTTCCACGCCGGGATGGATTTCTCAGCGCGCACGGGTACCCCGATTTTTGCGACAGGCGATGGCGTGGTCGAGCGGGCCGACAATACGGCCTCCGGTTACGGCAACCATATTGTCATCCGGCACGGTTATGGCTATGAAACGCTGTATGGCCACCTTAGTCGTTACAAAGCGAAACGGGGCCAACGTGTCAAGCGGGGTGAAATCATCGGATATGTCGGAAGCACGGGACGTTCAGAAGCGCCGCACCTCCATTATGAAGTACATAAAAACGGGGAAGTTGTAAACCCCATCAATTTCTATTACGGAAATATCTCGGCGGCTGAATACGTCTTGATTTCCAAATTAGCCAACCAGGAAAACCAATCTCTCGACTGATGCATATAGAACTAACACCGGGTAAACGGTATTACAGTATAGGGGAAGTGGCGAAGGCATTTCAGGTGAATGCGTCGCTGATCCGTTTTTGGGACAAGGAATTCGATGTCCTCAAACCCAAAAAGAACGCCAAAGGCAACCGGATGTTCACCCCAGAGGACGTGAAAAACCTCCAGATGATCTACCACCTCGTCAAAGAGCGTGGTTTCACCCTGGAAGGCGCCCGCACCCACCTGAAGGAAAACCAAAAGAAAACGCTTGATACGTTTGAGATCATCAGTCGTCTTGAGGCGGTCAAGGCACAATTAGTAAATATTAAAAATCAACTTTAAATACAATCAGACATGAAAAAAGGAACCATTATTATCCTGGCTATCGTTGGCGTTTTGCTTCTGGGCATCTTCTATTTCTTCAGTGTGAAGAATGAAGCGTTGCGGAAAAGCCAGGCGGTTAATAAAGAATGGGGTAACGTACAGACGGCCTATCAGCGTCGGAATGACCTTATCGGTAATTTGGTCAATACGGTGAAGGGTGCCGCCGATTTCGAGAAATCGACCCTTACCGCGGTGGTGGAGGCACGCGCCAAAGCGACGTCGGTTACGGTAGATCCTACCAATCTGACAGCCGCACAACTTTCATCGTTCAATGCTGCGCAAAGCGGACTGACCAGTTCACTCGGACGACTACTGGTTACGGTCGAGAAATATCCGGATCTTAAGGCGAATTCGAACTTCCTGAAGCTGCAGGACGAATTGTCGAGTACTGAGAACCAGATCTTGACAGCGCGCACCCGTTTCAACGAAGCGGTACAGGCATACAATGGTTATGTATTGGCAGCCCCTCAAAGCCTTTTCCTTGGAGGCTATACAGAAAAACCGTATTTCGAATCGGTAGCTGGTGCTGACAAGCCCGTAGAAGTGAAATTCTAATGGCAGGCGATTTCCTGACAAAAGACGACGAACTCCAGATCGTAGCCGCCATACAGGCTGCCGAGAAGGAGACGTCGGGTGAGATACGAGTGCATATCGAAGCCTCGTGCGACAAAGAACCGTTTGACCGGGCCCGGGAGGTATTCGCCCAATTAGACATGGATGCCACCAAACTGAAAAACGGGGTATTGATTTACATGGCGGTTAATGACCGAAAATTCGTCATATGCGGTGACCAGGGTATCGATGCCGTTGTACCGGCTGATTTTTGGGACACGACCAAAGAGGCCATGCAGGCGTTCTTTCGCAACGGTGATTTCAAATCGGGTCTGCTTACCGGTATCAGGTTGGCGGGCGAGAAACTACGCGCGTTCTTCCCATGCGAAGACGACGACACCAACGAATTGTCAAACGAAATCTCCCGCGGCTAATGAGAAAGTTATCAGTTATTTTCGCGTTCGTCGCAGCGATGTTCGTGCCTCTGCATGGATTTGCACAATTTGAAATCCCGGCGAAACCGTCTGAGCAGACCAGTGTGTACGACTATGCCAATATGCTGGAAGAACAGGACGAGGCAGCCCTGAAAGAGAAGTTATTGAAGTATGCAGATTCGACCTCCAACCAAATGGTGGTTGTTACCATTGAAACACTCAAAGGTGATGACATTGGCACACTCACGCCGAGATGGGCGCAGGAATGGGGAATCGGGCAATCCGATACCGACAATGGCGTACTCATTTTGGTGGCGAAGGAAGAGCGGAAGATATGGATCAGTCCGGGATATGGACTTGAAGACAAGATAACCGCCGGTATCGGTGGAGAAATCACGCGGAACATCATTGTGCCGGAGTTTAAGGAAGGCCATATTTACGCCGGACTCAACAAAGGTACCGACGCACTGATCGACGCGATCGCCGGTAAGTATAAAGATGGCAGCAAGGCCCGCGGACGCGGTGGAGACGAAGGGTTTCCCTGGCCGGCGCTGCTCGTGGTCTTTTTCGTAGTAGTGTTTATCATCATCGGCGCAATTCGAAGAGGCGGACGCGGTGGACGCGGCGGTCTCGGAGGCGGCGGTGGCATGGGTCTCGGTGAAATCATCCTGCTTAGCAGTCTGGGTCGCAGCAGCGGCGGCGGATTTGGCGGCGGTGGTGGTGGTTTCGGCGGCGGCTTTGGCGGTGGCGGTTTCGGCGGCGGAGGATTCTCCGGCGGCGGATCGGGCGGAAGCTGGTAGTCGAGTTGGCAGTAGGCAGTCTCAGTAAGCAGTTGTTTATTCATCCGATACGTCGCTTCTCCCCGAGAGCGAGTTAAATAGATAAAGGCGAATCATTTATGATTCGCCTTTTTATTATTAAGTATCCCAGGAAACTGCCTACTGCAACTGCCCACTGCTTGCTGGCTAATCCATCCACCAAAAACGGTTCTCTTCTTTCTTCTTCCCGCCAAACTTCTCGATTTTGTAGGTCAGGGAGAACATTACATAGCGACGCAATACGGTGTTTTGCGCATCGCGGATGCCGGTCGCTGTGATGGTGCGGGTGGCGCTGACGTTTTGGTCAAGAAGGTCGTATACCTTTACTTTCGCCAAAAGGTCTTTGTTGAGGAAGTTGTAACCGAGACTGACGTTCCACAAAAGGAAATCCTTACGGAAACCGTCGGCGATCATCGAGTTGTAGGTATAACTGACGTCGTTGCCAAAGACCACATTCTTCGGCCAATACGACGTAGTTTGCAATGAAAGCGTATGACGGACGTTGGTCTGGCGGTCAACCACATAATTGTCATATCCGGTGTCACTGTACGTAAAGCTGTAGTTCGGTGCAATGGAAAGCAACTCCCCATAGTCATACGAGAAGGTCAACTTCGGCGTCAGGCTGAGGGATTTGGCGCTGTATAGTACTGGAGTGGGGACGGGTTCGCCCGCGCTTGGTGGACTTGTAATATATCCCAGATCATAATCGTATCCTGACGAGACGCGTACGCCATATCGGTAGGAGTGGGCGTCTTTTTTAACGGTCTTACTCCAGTTGCCGCCAAACCAGGTGGAGGCACCACCCGAAACGTTGCGGTAGCTGGTGGTCGATTTCAATGACGCGTCGTAGGTTACTACCGAGGCCACGCGGCTGTCAAAGATGCTGCCGCCACTCCAGATGCTCCAGCCCGATTTGGTCTGGTGATCGTAGTCGCGGAGACTCAAGTAGAAATAATGTTGTTTGTTCGGCGACAGGTCGGGGTTACCCACCACCGTGTTTTGCGGGTCGCTCAGGTCAGTGATGTCGAGGATTTGTTGGGCAGACGGATAGTCGATGTTGTAGTTGTAGTTCATCCACAAAGCGGTTGTCTTCGTGAAGTTATAGCCCGACCACACATTTGCCGACGGGAAGATGTCGTTCTTACGGATGCCCTTGCGGTCGCCCAGGTATTCGCCGTTGGCGGCATAATTGGCAATAAGCGGCCCGCCATAGAGGTTGACGTTCCATTTTCCCTTCTGGATGCCTAATCCGACTTTCGGACCAAAGGTCTCTGTCCGTGATTGCAAATAATTGGAAAGCAGTCCGTTGAAGAGGTCAAAACGACCTGAAGCGCCATCAAAATCATACGTCACGTTGTCGTCTACCCGTTGCGAGCGATCATACTCGAACTTAATACGCACCGACATCGAATCGGGCACGGGTTCTGACCATTCGAATTCGGAGTGGAAGCGCTGGTTGATCCCACGTCCCGAGCGAAGTTGGTTCCGGTCATCGGATGTCGTGCGGTCGGAAACGCCGTCGCCATCGTCATCAAAATAGAAACGGTTTTGTGAAACGTTATACGTGCTCGACTCAGTTTCGTTGTTATCGAGTTCCATCCAGCTGCTTAGGTACCGGCCTTTGCGTTTGCGGGAACTCCGCCCGATATACAACGATCCGCCCAGATTGCCGGAGCGGGTCTCGGCATCGCTGTTTCCAATATTTTCCTGCGTGAGACGTCCGGCGGCGTTGGTAGTAGAAGAGGAACTGGCGCTTTCGTAATGCGACCGGCCACGCGAGATTTTCGGTGTAAAGGAAATCGTCGTGAGTGTGTCAGGTTTGATTTCGATTTCCAGACTGCCGTTATGGGCGAAGGTAAATTCGTGGTTGACCGAATTCGACTGGGTCGTAAAACTGTCGTCTTCGAGGAATGTCACCGCGCGGGTGCGGTTGGTGTTGTTGCGGTCGCTGTCGGTATAGAAATAGCTGCCGTTTGTCGTCAGGTTCTTAACCGGTTCATCGCTGTAATTCACCCCAAGTATGTTCGATTTCTTGATGCCGAATCCGCCACCGAACATCATGCCGTTGATGCCGAATGACCCGTCGTCATTGGTCCAGATAGAGTAATTACGTCCACCGCCCATACTGTCGAAAATCTCGTTCATCGAGAAACCGGTGGTATTGATGTTGTTGGAAGAGCCGATCAGGGAGATCTTTCGGCTTCCCTTAAAATAGTTGAGCATGAGGCTACTTTCATAGCGTTTGTCGCTGCCGTAGCCGGCCATCGCCTTACCGAAGAATCCTTTGTTCTTGTCTTCGTCGATGGTGAGGTTGATGGAGGCCTCATTTGACGAGGCTGCCTGTCCGGTCGTTTCTTCTTTCTTGGTTTTGGTATCGGTGATCTGTACCTTGTTGATGATATCGGACGGCAGGTTCTGCAACGCGATTTTACCTTCTTTGTCGAAGAAGGGTTTGCCGTTCACGAGGATTTGGTTGACTTCCTTTCCGTTTACCGTTATCTTTCCATCGTTGTCGATTTCGACGCCCGGCAATTGTTTCAACAGGGTTTCCACATTGGCATCGGGCCGCACTTTGAAGGAGGACGCGTTGAATTCGAGGGTGTCGTTTTTGATCCGCACAGGAGGGGCTTCACTCTTGATCTGTACTTCCTCAAGCGCGCGCGGGGCATCTTCCAGTTCGATCGTGCCGACGTCAACGTTTTCCGACAGCCCTTCGAAGCGGCGGGTGTAATCGGCAAACGTAATCATGGAGGTTTTGAGGATGACCGGCTTGTCGGTTTTCCGGACGGTCATCAGGAAGGAGCCGGTGCGGTCGGATATCGTGTATTCGATCATGGTGGAATCCTTCGCGGATTGCAGATACACGGTGGCCGCTTCCAGCGGTTTTTTCATTTCCTTGTCAACCAGTTTGCCCTTGATCGTGATGTTTTGGGCGAATGTAGAGGATACGGCGGATAACAGCAGTAGTAGCAGTAAATTACGGGTCATGCGTTTGTTTTGTGAAGAAACGCGAAGAAACGATTTTCCGTGTGCAACTACGCGCTTTTCCTACCGGTTTAACACACGGACTTAGCAACTGCGAACAAAGGGCACTATTTTTCGCGGATGTAGATGTCGATCGGAACCCCTGAGAAGTCCCATTTTTCCCGGATTTTATTTTCAAGGAAACGCTTGTAGGGATCTTTTACATACTGTGGCAGGTTCGCGAAGAAGACAAACTGTGGCGTTTGCGTCGGCAATTGCATGCAATATTTGATCTTGATGTATTTGCCCTTGATGGCCGGCGGTGGGAAGTTTTCGATGACCTTCAGCATGTGGTCGTTGAATTTCGACGTCGAGATGCGTTGGCGACGGCTTTCGAAGACCTGTACGGACGCCTCAAGCGCTTTCAAAAGACGCTGTTTGGTCAGTGCCGATACGAACAGGATCGGTACGTCGGTAAACGGCTCGATCTCTTTGCGGATGCGGTTTTCGTATTCTTTAGACGACATGGTGTCTTTCTCGACCAGATCCCATTTATTTACGAGAATAACGACACCCTTACGGTTTTTTTCGGCCAGCCAGAAAATGTTCTGGTCTTGTCCTTCGAACCCACGGGTGGCATCGATGACCAGGATACAGACGTCAGCGTGTTCGATGGCGCGCACCGAGCGCATGACGGAATAAAATTCAAGATCTTCTTTTACTTTGGCCTTCCGGCGGATACCGGCGGTGTCGACCAGGTTGAATTCAAATCCGAAACGGTTGAATTTGGTATCGATGGCGTCGCGGGTAGTGCCGGCGATGTCCGTCACGATATACCGGTCTTCGCCGATCAGTGCATTGATGAAACTCGATTTACCGGCGTTCGGGCGGCCTACGACGGCAAAGCGCGGCAGTTCTTCGTCTTCCTGAACAGGTTCCGGCTTTTCGGGAAAGGCGTCGATCAGGGCATCAAGCAATTCACCCGTGCCGCTTCCTGAGATACTGGCGAAGGTATAGTAATCGCCCAGTCCGAGGTTATAGAATTCGATTGCTTCTTTTTCGCGGGCCCCATTGTCGACTTTATTGACCGCCAACAGCACCGGTTTGGTCACCTTCCGGAGGAGTTTGGCGACGGCTTCGTCCATTGGGGTGATGCCTTCCTCGACGTCGACCACAAAGATGATGACGTCAGCCTCGTCGATGGCGAGTTCCACCTGTTTGCGGATTTCACCTTCGAATACATCGTCTGAGCCACGCACGTAACCGCCGGTGTCAATGACCGAAAATTCACGTCCGTTCCATTCGCTTTTGCCGTAATTCCGGTCACGTGTCACACCGGCCACCGAATCGACGATGGCTTCACGGCGCTTGATGAGGCGGTTGAAAAGCGTCGACTTCCCTACATTGGGGCGTCCGACGATAGCGACGATGTTGCTCATGGTGAAATTTTCGGCAAAGGTAGGGATTTAAGTTTGGAAGTTGGGGTTGATGGTTGAGAGTTCATAGTTCATAGTTCATGGTTCATGGTTCATGGTTCATAGTTCATGGTTCATGGTTCATGGTTCATGGTTCATAGTTGATGGTTGATGGTTCATGGTTGAGAGAGGAGAGAGGAGAGAGGACAGGATAGGTCGAAAGTTGAAAGTCCAAAGTCTACCGTCGGGAAGATCTTTAGGAAAGGGGAGAGCGGGCAAGGTTAGGAAGTTCAGAAGATCGGAAGTTGGGAGGTAGGAGTTGGGGAGACAAGAAGTTCGCACATTTTTTATAAAACTGGAAATAATTGGGAAATTAGCGGATTAGCAAATGAGCGAACGCAAAAATGGGTGTGAGGGGGGCGTCGTGGGACAAGCAAACTTTTTTCTATGAACCAACGCCTATTTAGTGCTGGGTTGGAGTAGGAGACTGGGTAATGAGATAGGGAAATAGCGGAATGTACTTAAAGCACACTCGGTTTATATACGACATATACACGACATATACACGACATATATACGACATATATACGACATATATACGACATATATCCGGTGTATATACGATTTATATAGCTTATGACCCGTCCTAAAATAACTATGCAGGTTAATAACTAAATCCTGTTTTGGTTACACAATATAACTGCCAGCTTATGTTTAGATATATCAGTGTTTCGAAGGTGGAGATTATAATAAGCCTCAAAGAATGAAATTTGGTGCTGACGTTTTAGCCCATGTTTATTTCTTCTATTTCTTCACCACACGCAGCGTGGTGGTGGTTTTTTGGTTCTGTATTTTGAGTAGGTAAACGCCCGGGGGCAGCGACGCGGTTTCCAGTATGTTTTCCCCTTCGGAGAGGCTACCCTTTGCCAGTTGTTTCCCGGTCATGTCGACCAGGACGTATCGTGCTGCGGTACGGCTGCTAACGAATAGTTGCGTGTCTACGGGGTTGGGGTAAAGTCCAAAACCGTCGTTTTGGTTGTCGTTTACGCCTAGTGGCTGACAGGGAGCCGTGGCATATTTGGCGACAAAGAAGTCGGTTTGGAGTCCGTCGTTGTAGATGTCGCCACTGGCAAACGTCATCTGGTGGCCGATGCCGCCCCCGAACAGATAGTCGCCTGCGGCATCTACGGTAAGGGCACTTCCGACATCGTCATAGCCGGCATCGCCGGGTATTTTAGTGAGGGCAATACAGGCACCGGTGGTTTTGTTGAAGCGAGCCAACAGGGCTTCTGACCCTTCGCCTATGGTATTGACATTGAGCACCTGCCCCCCCCAGGTAAAGTTGGAGGCGTTGGCGCGCCCGGCAAACCCTACTTCGTCTCCATTCAGTGCGATACCCCCGCAGTTGTCGGCCTGTTTATTGGCATACGAACTCCAGATGACGGTAGAAGCAGTAGGATCGGTTTTCATAACGAAGGGGGGATTGACATTCGTATTGGAACTGACCCCCAGAAACGAGTCTATATTGTTGATGGAAAGTCTTCCCGCAATGTAGAGGGAGTTGTCCGAGTCAAAAGCGAGGTCGAACAGGCAGGAATAGTAGACATTGGTGGTGGTATCGGTCCGCATCCACTGGAACTGTCCCTGCTCATTGAAACAGGCCAACAGGAAGCATTTGTCGGTGGTTTGCCCGCCCAGTGTGATGGTAGCAGCGGCGGAATCCTTCATGGCATACATATAGAAATAGCCGTTGTAGGGATTACGGTAGAAATGTAGGGTGCCTATATAACCTCCGTTATATTGTATGTCTAAAGGGCCGATGGCACCGGTAAGGGTTCCCTGGGCGTTGTATTTCAGGATGAAGAATTTAAAACCTGATGTATTTACAAAAGCGCCGTCGCCGACGGGGCCATCGGGTATCTCGACCAGCCAGTAAGCCGTGGCTGTGGCCTTATCCATTGCAAGGGCATAGCTACGCGTTTTCAATAATCCATTCTCAATCGGCGTATCGTCGGGTTGTGGCCGTTTAAACCATTGCATGACACCGTCGGGAGAATACTTAACAATGAACAGCATGCTGCTGTGTTGGTCATCGACGGTAAGGATTACATCGTCATCAATGCGGGGGGGGGGTATAAATAATTGTTGCTAGCGAACTTTCCCGCCACATACACATTGCCATCGGCATCCACCTGGAGGGTAGGCACGACCTCCTGCCCTCCGCCGCCGATGATCTTTGACCATCGGTAGGTGCCGTCGCAGGCAAAACTGGCCAGGGCAATATCCTGTTTGCTGTTAGAGTCTCCGAAATTGGTCTTGGGCACACCGTCGATGTCAAGGCTGGTAAGCGCCACGGCCGAGAGCACATATACATTGCGCTGGCTATCGGTGGCCATACTGTAGACCTGCTCCCTACGATCTCTGAGGGACGCGTTCCCGCCGTTAAACATTTCGTCAAAGGCCCCACCGCGTTTGCCCCACTGCCAGGTTTGGGCGTTGCAGAAAAGGGGAAGGAGTAGCAGGAGGTGGAAATATCGTATCATAGGTGACTGAGGCCTATTGCATAGCAGGGCGATTATTTCTTCACCACGCGCAAAGTGACGGTAGTTTTTTGGTTCTGTATTTTGAGTAGGTAAACGCCCGGGGGCAGCGACGCGGTTTCCAGAATGTTTTCCCCTTCGGAGAGGCTGCCCTTTGCCAGTTGTTTCCCGGTCATGTCGACCAGGACGTATCGTGCCGAAGTGCTACTGCTTACGACCATTTGCTTGTCGACGGGGTTGGGGTAAAGCCCAAAACCGTCGTTTTGGTTGTCGTTTAGGCCCAGTGGCTGACAGGGAGCCGTGGCATATTTGGCGACAAAGAAGTCGGTTTCGAGTCCATCGTTGTAGATGTCGCCACTGGCGAACGTCATCTGGTGGCCGATGCCGCCCCCGAACAGATAGTCGCCTGCGGCATCTACGGTAAGGGCACTTCCTACATCGTCATAGCCGGCATCGCCGGGTATTTTAGTGAGAGCGATACAGGCGCCTGTTGTTTTGTTGAAGCGTGCCAACAGGGCTTCTGACCCTTCGCCAATGGTATTGACATTGAGCACCTGCCCCCCCCAGGTAAAGTTGGAGGCGTTGGCGCGCCCGGCAAACCCTACTTCGTCTCCATTCAGTGCGATACCCCCGCAGTTGTCGGCCTCCTTGTTGCCATATGAACTCCAGATGACGTTGGAGGCGGTAGGGTCAGTTTTCATAACAAAGGCGGGACTGGTGTTGGTAGTATTGGCGCTGACACCGAGGAAGGAATCCATATTGTTGACACAAAGTTTTCCCGCAATGTAGAGGGAGTTGTCAGTGTCAAAGGTGAGGTCGAACAGGCAGGAGTAATAGGGGCTGGTGGATGTATCGGTCCGCATCCATTGGAACTGTCCCTGCTCATTGAAACAGGCCAACAGGAAGCATTTGTCGGTGGTTTGTCCGCCGATACTGACAGAGCCAGTGGGGGAGTCCTTCATCGCATACATATAAAAAAAACCGTTGTAGGGGTTGCGATAGAAGTGTAGGGTGCCGAGATAACCCTCGATGTACTGTATATCCAACGGACCGATGGCACCTGTGAGGTTTCCTTGCGCACTGTATTTCAGGATAAAAAAATTAATCCCCGGTGTTTGGTTGACGAAGGCGCCGTCACCGTATGTGCCGGGCGGTATTGCCACCATCCAATAACTCACACCTGTTGCTTTATCCATTGCCAACGCAAACGAGGCCGTTTGTGAAAATCCGACCTGATAGGGTGTGTTGTCGGGCATAGGCCTTTTAAAACCATTGCATGGTACCTTCTGACGAATACTTTACTATAAATAGCAGGCTGGCATGTTCTTCGTCAACATTTAGGATCACGTCATCATCAACGCGTGGAGGATAAAAATCTTGATAGTAGTTCGCAAATCTCCCCGCTACATACACATTATCCTCGGCGTCCACCTGCAGAGTGGGCACTACCTCCTGCCCCCCGCCCCCTATAATTTTAGACCACCGATAAGTACCGTCACAGGCAAAACTGGCCAAGGCAATATCCTGTTTGCTGTTAGAGTCGCCGAAATTGGTCTTGGGCACACCGTCAATATCAAGGCTGGTGAGCGCCACGGCCGAGAGCACATACACATTGCGCTGGCTGTCGGTGGCCATGCTGTACACCTGTTCCCGGCGGTCTCTTAGGGAAGCCCCTCCGCCGCCGGGCATTTCGTCAAAGGCACCGCCGCGTTTGCCCCATTGCCAGCTTTGGGCGTTGCAGAAAAGGGGAAGGAGCAGCAGGAGGTGGAAATATCGTATCATAGGTGACTGAGGCCTATTGCATAGCAGGGCGATTATTTCTTCACCACCCGCAAAGTGACGGTGGTTTTATGGTTCTGTATTTTGAGTAGGTAAACGCCCGGGGGCAGCGACGCGGTTTCCAGAATGTTTTCCCCTTCGGAGAGGTTGCCCTTTGCCAGTTGTTTCCCGGTCATGTCGACCAGGACGTATCGTGCCGAAGTGCTACTGCTTACGACCATTTGCTTGTCGACGGGGTTGGGGTAAAGTCCAAAACCGTCGTTTTGGTTGTCGTTTAGGCCCAATGGCTGGCAGGGAGCTGTGGCATATTTGGCGACAAAGAAGTCGGTTTCGAGTCCATCGTTGTAGATGTCGCCACTGGCAAACGTCATCTGGTGGCCGATGCCGCCCCCGAAGAGATAGTCGCCTGCGGCATCTACGGTAAGGGCACTTCCAACATCGTCATAGCCGGCATCTCCTGGTATTTTAGTGAGGGCGATACAGGCGCCTGTTGTTTTGTTGAAGCGTGCCAACAGGGCTTCTGACCCTTCGCCAATGGTATTGACATTGAGCACTTGCCCCCCCCAGGTAAAGTTGGCGGCGTTGGCGCGTCCGGCAAACCCCACTTCGTCTCCATTCAGTGCGATACCCCCGCAGTTGTCGGCCTGTTTATTGGCATACGAACTCCAGATGACGGTAGAAGCAGTAGGATCGGTTTTCATAACGAAGGGGGGATTGACATTCGTATTGGAACTGACCCCCAGAAACGAGTCTATATTGTTGATGGAAAGCCTTCCCGCAATGTAGAGGGAGTTGTCAGTGTCAAAGGTGAGGTCGAACAGGCAGGAATAGTAGACATTGGTGGTGGTATCGGTCCGCATCCATTGGAACTGTCCCTGCTCATTGAAACAGGCCAATACAAAACATTTGTTAGTGGTTTGCCCGCCCAGTGTGATGGTAGCAGCGGCGGAATCCTTCATGGCATACATATAGAAATAGCCGTTGTAGGGATTACGATAGAAGTGTAGGGTATCCAGGTATCCTCCGTCGTATTGTATATCCAGTGGGCCAATGGTGCCTGTGAGATTGCCCTGGGCATTATATTTCAGGATAAAGAACTTACGTCCCAATGTATTCACAAAAGCGCCTTCGCCGATGGGGCCATCGGGTATTTCGACTAACCAGTAAGCGGTGCTCGTCGTTTTATCCATTGCAAGGGCAAAGGAGCGCGTTTTAAAGAGACCGTTCTCAATCGGCGTATCGTCGGGTTGTGGCCGTTTGAACCATTGCATGACACCGTCGGGAGAATACTTAACAATGAACAGCATACTGCTGTGCTGGTCATCGACGGTAAGGATCACGTCGTCATCAATGCGGGGGGGGTATAAATAATTGTTGCTAACGAACTTTCCCGCCACATACACATTGCCGTCGGCATCCACCTGGAGGGTAGGCACGACCTCCTGCCCTCCGCCGCCTATGATCTTTGACCATCGGTAGGTGCCGTCACAGGCAAAACTGGCGAGGGCAATATCCTGTTTGCTGTTAGAGTCGCCGAAATTGGTCTTGGGCACACCGTCAATATCGAGGCTGGTGAGCGCCACGGCCGAGAGCACATACACATTGCGCTGGCTGTCGGTGGCCATGCTGTACACCTGCTCCCGTCGATTCGTCAGGGAAGCCCCTCCTCCATTAAACATTTCGTCAAAGGCCCCACCGCGTTTGCCCCACTGCCAGGTTTGGGCGTTGCAGAAAAGGGGAAGGAGCAGCAGGAGGCGAAAATATCGTGTCATGGCCAGTGGGTTGGGATTAAAGATAATCATTTTCAGCGGATCAGCAGTTTGATTTGGCGGCACACCACCCCCTCGCGCTGCAGGAACAGCAGGTAGGGGCCGGCTTCCAGTGCCGTGCAGTCGATATCCACTTGCCCTTCTTTAGACGATAGTGCCACCGACCTGAGCCGACGCCCCAGCATATCGGTCAGCACAACCGAGGACGCACGATCCCCACCCAGGCGGAAATAAACGCTGACGTGGGTATCGGCGGGGTTCGGCGCCGCACGGAAAAAGTCGGCGGCAGCATCCGGTGCACTTTCCCGCGGCTGTTCACCACATCCGATAAGGTGTAACTTGAACTTTTGCTCGCACCGGCGCCCGGCGTCGTCTATCCCGGTCATCACTACCGGGATGTTGCCTCCGGTGAATCCGGCAGGCGGATGGTAGGTAAACACCAGGGTATTCCATCCGGATGGGATTGCAAAAACACTGGGGCTGAAGTGGCCGGCGCCCGTTTCGTCCTCCAGATGGACCGACCAGTTGTCGGACGTAGGGTTGTCGATATTGATTACGACCACATAGGTGCAATCGCCCGTTTCGGGGTCGATCATCCTTTCGATGTGGTTGATTTCATACTCAAACAGACATTCGTCACACCGTTCGACATCGATTTCCATTTTTGAGAGCGTTGTGGCACAATTGCCTGCTTCCAGCTTAAGATCGTATTTACCCGATGCCATGACATCAAGAGCCTCAACCTCGCCGTCTCCGCTCACAAGGATGGTGTTGTTATGTCGCCAGGCCCAATAGTCGTACTCACCCAATGGCCCCAGGACGGTACCTACCTTCGTTTCTTCTTCCGGTTCGCAGAACTGGTAACAGCCGGCCGGAAAGCTCCAACCAACGGTGTCAAGGTCGATCGGTAGGTCAATCTGTGCCGAAGTGCTGCATAGCCCGTTTACGGCGGTTACCTGCACGGGGCCATCGTGTGTAATCATGGTGTCTTCACCGGCGCCCCCGTTGCTCCAATGGTAACTGACCCCTTCTTCTACATTGGTTACGAAAACGCGGACCAGATACGGGTCGCAGGACAAGACTTCGATCCCGATTTCAGGTAACATAGGAAGCGGCGCCACAGCTACGTTGAAGATGCTTTGCGCCCCAATGCAGGCGCCGCCAGGCGGTGCAGCGGGTACGTCAGCCGCTACGGCATAGCTATGGGATACGCCTTCGGGGTTCGGATCGGTCACCACACTGTCGCCGTACCAATCGACCATTTCCACGCCGTCTCGCCACCAGTGGTAATGCAGTTGCGGATTGGCCATCACCCGCAGGGTAATGGGCTCGCCCTGGCACACAAGGGTGGGGCCCTGTACATCGGGCGGCGGAGGCGATGGGATAAAGGTCGGATTAAGTGGTAGAACAGTATAATTTATGCACCCCTGGGCGTCTACCAGATATGCGAAGTAACTACCCGGCCCGGTCACCGTAATGCTACTGCCGGTACCGATAGGCGCGCTTGCCGCAGAATTGCGATGCCAGATGAATGAGGTCGGCGGAACAAGACCTGTGGAGTTAAATGACAACGTAATTGGAGTACCTATGCAGGCGTTCGCAGGCGACGCCTGTATGTTTCCGGCCATGTTTTGAATTTGCTGGACATCCACTGTATGCGACTTCGAAATGGTACAACCAAATCGATTTGTAACATACAGCGTCACAACTTTTGGTGTAGCACTATTAAAAACCCTTACCGGATCCGGTGCATTGTTGACGGCTTCGCTACCAAGGTCCCACGTATACTGCAATCCCGGTGACAGATCAAGCGCCTGGAAATGTGCCGCGGTGTTGTCGCACACATTCGCATCAAAGGTAAATTCAGCGGAAGGTAACGGCGGAAGGTAAGCGGTAACGGAAGCCTCGCAGGGTGCGAAGCCGGCTTTGGAAATACGGATGCGGGGTTGACAGACGGTGCCGGGTGTGAGGCCTGTGAATGCAAACTGGTAATGGCCGTCAACGAGTGTGCCGGCGAACCAGTTAGTGCCGTCGAGGCTAAATTCCCAATTCGTGATGGGGTTCGCCAATCCGCCGTATACCACCGAATGGTCGATTGCCACCAGGCTGTAATCGGTTCCATCGCATTCGATACGGTAGCGGATGCCCGCGGTGTAGGGAATGATAAAATTGACCGCCTTCCGCACTGCGCAAACGCCAGGTTCATAGGAACTGACATAATATAATAAGTACTGGCCCGGGGATAGGTTATGTATCTCCAGTTCGTTCAGGTCTGACACCACCTGCGCGGATGGCGGTAGTGCGCCGATGTTCTGCCAAAACGATTCCGTTGGGCTCCCGGCGGCTGTGGGCACGATCTTTACGCCACCACAGGTGGGGTATGTGATCGCAAATGTGGGTATCCCGGGGGGTGTACACGCCGTAGAGGGCGGAATGGTTGGGTCTCCATTGTTGCCATCGTCGTCATCCTGGTTGGTAGGTGGCGGGCAGGTAATCACATTGTATGATGGTGATATTGCCGTGCATCCGAACTCATTGGTCACCTCGACGTGGTAGGAACCTATGGAGGAAGGGGTAAAGAGGGCGCTGGTCGCAACGGTACTGCCGCTTTCATTCTTCCATGCGATACTATTGGTAGCACCAAACCCTGATTGCAGATTGACGACAAAAGATTTGAAATCGTCGGGATCCATGGTAGGGCACAGGTTGATCGTCGATTTCGGTGTTACGTCGATGACGGGTGTCGGGGAAATAATGATGGTATGTGTGGCCGTTACCGAAATAGGACATCCGTTCGGGTCGAGTATCTCCGCACTCACTGTGTACGCGGTCTGTCCGGGCATAGAAGAGAAATTGTGGACCATGTTCTGCCCATAATTACCGGTCACCGGTGGTGTATTGTCGTCGAAGTTCCAAACGACGTTGGAACCTGTGCCGCCGCCTGCCAATGAAGCGGAAAAAGATACGTTGCCGCTGCACGACTCGAGGGGAGCGGTGATCGATGCGACGGGCGGACTCAGAACGGTTACCGGATAGATTTGGGTTGTTTCAGTCCCGCATTTTCGAACCGTCAGGATAATCTGTTTTGTGCCGGACGAGCTGTTCCATAAAACGGTGATGGATGGGCTGTTTTGTCCGGACTCAATGCTTCCGGATGCAGGCGGGTTCAGTTGCCACGCATAGGTTTCCCCAGTGGTTTCGGAAACAGTATAATGACCACGACTGCTTGCACAAACCTGTTGGTCGTACGTTGACAGGTTCATGTTGGGGGTATAACGCGGTATTGTCTTTGTATAAATCGCCGATGAGCACAACAGACCTTTGTATTGTACGCTCAACGTAAAAGGTGTCGTGGCATTCGGGTTGAATACGACATCAACGGTTAATCCACTTTTACTTCCGATGATGGTACCATTTGTAATCGTCCAGAATGGTTCGGCGTCGGCAACGGGCGGACAGGAATAGGAAACCAGTTGCCCGGGGCAGACCGGGTCGGGCCCGGTTATACTACCCGGATTGGACGGAGGCGGGCTGACGTCGACATGGAATTCTTCACTGCATCCGTTTGCGGGCATTGTGATCAAATAGGAGCCCGGAGAAGGATATACAATTGAAAACGGACAAGTGGTTCCGGACTGGGAAAATCCATTAGGACCCTGAACGGCCCATGCAATACCGCTTTGTATGACTTGCGACTCATCCACGACGTCATAGTTGGCGGTTGACCCCGCGCAGCGGGTGGAGGGGCCTTTGAATCGTAGCTGCTTCTTTATTGTAATTGTGATAGTGGCGTGGCCCCGGCAGCCAATAAGGGTATTGGTGTAATCGCAATTCAGGACAACGGTCCCTGACACGCCCGCGTCAAGTACAATCTGGTTCCTTTGTGTATTGGTGATCAATGAAGTGCCGGAAGTGGTGGAAGCCAGGCTCCATTGAAAGTCGGTGCTTGGCCATTGGGGAAGCGAGTATATGGCCTGGCTGTTTGCACATACCGTAGCGTCTCCTTTTATGGTGCCGACGGACTTTACTACTGGAATCTTTACTACCGATGCGCAACTGGTACATTCGCCCGATACGCTTATATAACCAAATCCGTCATCGTCGACCCCGTCCCACAACACGGAAGCAGTTCCGGCGTCAGAGCTGACGACGGTTCCCCCTACGGCAGTCCACTGCATCGTGCATTCGGGAGGACTGTCTATCCCATACATGGCGATGTCATTCTCGCATACGACACTTTCACAGTTGATTGTGTTCGCCGCTTTCGTGACATGCACAATACTGGTATAGACTGCCTGACAGGAACAGCCGTTGAAGACCGTCAACGTCACCAGATATTCGGCAGAGGCCGGAAACACATGTGACGGCTCGAATTCGGAAGATGTGTTGCCATCACCGAAGTCCCAGTTGTAGTACAGCACTTCATTACCCGATCCGGCAGAAGATAGGTTTTCGAAATAAACGGGCGTGTAATGACAAACATAATGATCGGTATCTACCGGGTCCGGCGCAGTGGTAAAGAGCGCAGTAGGCGATTCCTTTTTCTCGATGCAGCGGTGAATGGTAGCCTGCGAACCTGTGCTATAGTAAATGGTGCCATAAAGCAGGCCTCCGTTGGTACCGTCCCATGTGACCTCACAGTTTGTGTTGGTTGACGAGAGGATGGTTCCTCCTTCGACGTGCCACTCTGTATTGGCTATGAGGCTATTGCCACTGCCCACTAATTGATAGTTTACTACATTATTTTTACACACCCGTATACACCGGCTGCTTTGGATATTTTGGTCGGGTTTGATGTCATCCACGCTTTCTTCACACCCGATGTCAGAATCCCAGCTTAGTATCGGCAGGCACGGCACAACTTCCAGGTGGTAGACGGTGTCTGGTATGCAGCTGTCAGACGGGTGGAATACATAGTCTCCCGATACCTGCATATCGACCTGTGCCGGAGACCACGTTCCCGAAATACCATTTGATGTAGTGGGTAACGTAAGCGGTGTGTTCATGCAAATACTGGCAGGCAGGCTAAACGTGGCCGCAGCAGCGGCGTTCACCGAAACGGTCACGGAAGCCGTAGCACAGTTCGTATTGTTGGTCGTTTCGCAAATTCTGTAGGTCAAAGTGTAGGTGCCCGGTAAGGTCGAAGGCGGTATCGTAATGATACCGGATCCGCTGATGGTGGCTCCGGTAATCCCGCCATTGGTCAGCAGTGTGCAGACAACTTGTGACGATGTGACGGCGCCACCGCATATTTGGTCATTGGCCAAAACCGAGGGAGTGGAACCGCCTGCGCACGATATAAAAGGGGTTGCCGAGTAGTTATCGTCAACGGCCAGGATGGGGTTTGCACTTATGTGTACAGTCACAATGGCGGTATCACACGTATCAGGTTGGACGGCCCTGCAAATCCGGTATTTTAGAATATAGTCACCGGGTGGTGCACCGGGCGGTACGGTTACTATCCCGCTGGTGGTGTTTAGCAGGAGTTGGGTAGTGTTTCCAGACACCTGTGTCATGATAACATTGGAAATGTTCGCGTCTGCAGCGTCTTCTTTATCATTGTCCAATACATGTAAACTACCACCTTGACACGAAATAAAGGACTCGGCATCATTGACAGCGTCAATACAGTTATTTATAAAAACATCGTAACCATTGTTATTACCTCCATCGTAAGTGGAGTCTCCAACGATCGTGAGATCCGACGTGCCGCCACCAGCACATCCATTCAAGGTGAAGTGACCTAAAACATGAAACTCGAAATTATGTAGCCCGGCGTTGGTCTGGAAGAAACTTAAGGGGATGTCGAAGCAGAAACGATTTCCGCTGATGTTGGCGGATGTCGATACATATTGCGAAACGACATTGCTGTTATGTAGGATTTGAAGGGTTATGTCCTGCATTGTACTGTTGGCCGGACTCGTGAATGTCCCGCAAATCTGGACACCTTCCGTTGGGCAGGTAATTTGATCCATCTGGTCAAAATTAATCGTGCCCATTGCGGGTGCTGGGCACGAACTGCTGCAAATATTATCCAGATACGCCACCCCAAAGTGGCTGCCGCCACTACAGTCCTGAATGATAAACTCTACTGTAACGGTCTGCCCGATTAAGTCGTTTGTGTCAATGGAACCACAGGTCCAGCCAGTGTAATACGCCCAATCATCCGATCCCATCGGGTAGGAAAAAAAGCGGCAGTTATCATCTTCCAGAAGTACATCCATTCGTTTCAATACAAAACCCAGGTTGTCCTTAATCAAAACATTGAACATGGGTCTTTGCTGTTCCTCATGAAATGAGGACAGCGGTGCCGCCGGACCCACATTCTTTAGCACCAAAGAGTACTGGAAGTTAAGAAAGTCGCCATTGATTGTCAGTTGCCTTGAAACCATTGCGGCGTTGCGTTCGTCGCCTCCGGAACAGTTAACCCTGATAGCGTGACCGCTTCCCCCTGCCGTCCTGTCTAGGCTGAGTCCCGGGATTGTCGTGGTATCGAAACCGCTATTATCAACGAGTGTGAAGTGCCCGCTGGTGCAGGAGAGATCATTGAGTGTCGGAGAGATCGTTTCCGGCAATAAATCGGATACATCCAAGTTCAATCCCCTGGGGTCGGGTATGCCGTAACGAAAAGTGTAAGCCGATAGGCTTCCCTCAAAGTCGCCGTCAGAACAAGTTTGTTGGCCAACGGCAAATTGATACCCCAAAAAGAACAACGTAATGATAATTACTCTTCTCATATAAAACGGCTTGAAATGAAACAAAATGAAGACAGGGTCATAAACTCTGCTGTCAATCCGCTACTTGAAGGACGATATTGGGGAAGTCGGCTTTTGTAGTCCTTCAAATTTAATTAAAATGTTTAATAACAAGTATTTTGTAAGAAAAAAAATAACGCTGCGCAGATTTATATCACAGTAACGGGCTGAAAGAAAATTTCATTCGATAGGCATCGTTGCACCGGGCAGCGTTGAGGGAGGAGAGGGAGAGAGGAAGGGCGTGGTGCGGACCATCGGGAGTCCGAAACTCCGGAATTCGGAAAGAACAAGAGCGCCGATGAATGGGGATGGGCATACTCTTCCGACAGCTTCCCGCTATTATGTCAAGACCCAGAACTATGAACCAAGAACCATCAACCAAGAACCATCAACCATTAACCAAGAACCACCAACCAAGAACTCCTTCCCGCGTGAGGGATTGGAGCGATTGTTTGAGCTCGGCGGCGGCGTGTAACGACGGCGGCAGCGAGTGCGGAAAGCCCGACGGCGCCCTGTTTGAGTGGGCAGTAGGCAGTGGCAGTGGGCAGTGAAAGTGGGTAGTAGGCAGTGGGTAGTAGGCAGTGGGCGCCGGCACGCCCAAAAATAAAAAGCCCTTTGATAGGTCAATGTTTACAATATCACTGCGACTGTGACTGCGACTGCGACTAAAACTGCCCACTGCCTACTGCCCACTGCGAACTTTTTTCCCCCCTCAGGCAACTTTTTCGAAAACCTTCCCGTCTTTTGCATTGTAACGACGAAACAAACGTGAAGATCATTGCCCTACATGCCTCGGATGAGGCGCTGGTGAAAAAAGCGCTGAAGCGCGACCCGGCGGCCGAATACAAGCTCTACCGGCGCTATGCGTCGAAGATGCTGAGTGTGTGTCGTTACTATATAAAGGACGTCCATTATGCGGAGGATGTGATGGTGATGGGCTTCACCAAAGCGTTCGACAAGCTCGATCGGTTTCGTTTTGAGGGAAGCTTCGAGGGTTGGTTGCGGAAGATCATGGTGCGCGAGGCATTGGAATTTCTGCGAAGCCGCCAGCAGTTACGTTTTTCGGAACTGGAAGAAGCCGAGACGCAGGCCGCGGTGGTCGATGCGCTTGATTTCGATACCGAACGGCTGCAGTTGCTGATCGACGCGCTGCCGGCCGGATACCGAACGGTCTTGCTGCTGTATGCCGTAGAAGGCTACAGCCACAAGGAGATCGCGGAAACCCTCCGGATCACGGAGAGCACCTCAAAAAGCCAGCTATTCAAAGCGCGGAAGTTGCTGGCGGAACAGTTCAACCCACACAACGAAAAGCATCATGGCACACGATAATTTTGAAGATCTGTTGAAGCGACGACTCGAAGAACGTCGTCTTGAGCCCAGCGAAAACGCCTGGGAACGTATCAATGCCCGGCCCCGCCGCAATCGGTCGCGCCGTCGCGGATTCGTATACACCGCCGTTGCGGCCAGCCTGTTGCTTTTGATGGGGTGGTTCTGGACGGACCGGCCGGAGACCACCATCGAAAATCGCGTGGTAACAGTACCTGCCGTCGAACCGGAAAAGCCGGTAGCGAATACAGCGCCTGTCGTTGTGTCGCCTCGCGTGGTAAAAGAGAAGAAAGAAGGTTGGGCCATGACGACGGTTGTTCCGTCTGCCGTGCCTGCGGATACCGATCCGCACGTGGTTTCGGAAACCCCATCCGCACCGGCCGCAGCAGCAACGGTGGAAGAGCGGAAGATACAGGAAATCGTTGCGGAGCTCGACCAACGCCAGCAGCACGGGAAGGCGATCACCGACGCCACGGTCGACTCGCTACTGGCAAATGCCCAACGTGAAATCGCACTTGAAAAACAACAACGTTCAGGCACCGACCCAACACGGCTCTTAGCCGAATCTGAAATAGAACTCAACCGCTCGTTCAAAGAACGCGTGTTCACTGCGATCAATAAATTCAGGAAAGTACGGATCGCCGTTTCATCGAATAACCCTTAAATCCATACATCATGCGTAGATTTTTAGTTCTTGCCTTTTTGGCAACCGGTTTTCTCATGCCTCGTGCTGCCGCACAGTATACACTTAAAGAAAGCGGACTTCCGCTGAATGCCGAACGAACAAAAGCCGACAAGATACTCTCGCTACAGGAAGAAAAAGAGCGTATCAAGAACTACGAAAAAGACCGGCTGAAAAAAGAAATCGAGCGACTCGATGCGTTGGTCACGAAAGACAGCCTTTCGCCCGCTGAAGCGCAAACCCGAAAAGAAGAGGCGGCCCGCGCGGCGGCGCTCAACATCGACAACAAAACCGCCATCGTCGACAACCAGATCGCGTTGGTGGAGCGTGACGAATCGTATGAGCCGAAAGCGAATCGCGGCAGCAGCCTCGAGATTGGGCTTGGTAACGCCTACGACGAACAGGGTAGTATGTTGCTGGGGATTCAATACCGCGCGAACCCACATCGTGTGAAATATGACCGTCGCACCTATTCGGATGTGGTGTTGGTCGGCGGTTTGGGGAATGTGATCCGTTCCGGACGGAGTCCGTATGCCACCTGGAAAAGTCTTTATTCAGAGTTGGGCTTCACGTGGCGTACGCGTTTGCGTAAAAACGACAACTTTTTCCGACTTGCCTACGGACTTTCATTCCAGGTAACGGCGTTGTCGCCCACCGGAGATCGGTATTTCGTAGACGATTACAACGGCCATACTACGCTGCAGCCGTTTGGGTATCGTCTCAAACAAAATCAAATGTACTTTACGAACCTGGTGTTTCCGGTATTCCTGGAATTTGGTAAATCGGAAAAGGTGACCTATCCGGATCGCGTGCGGTATTATATCAATAACAATTTTAAGGCGGGTATCGGCGGATATGGCGGGTTCAACATCCGCACAGCGCAACGGTTGAAATGGACGGAGGACGGAAACCGTCGGGAAACCCGGGATATCCAGGATTACAATACCAACAACCTGGTGTATGGTGTGGCGGCGTATGTCGGATTCGGTGCGCTGTCACTCTATGCCAAGTATGACCTAAACCCGCTGTTCAAGAATGCGGAAGAACGCGAGCGCCTAATGGCCTTCGGATTCCGTATGGATTTTTAGTCGTAATCACTGACCACCGACCACTAACTACTGACTACCAACCATTAGTCAAACCGGATGGCTTTCACCGGCGAGATTTTCGTAATGACCCACGAGGGAATGACCAAAACCAACAGGCAGATGCCCACGGTGATGACATTGAGCAGCAGGATGTAGATCCAGTCGAGGTTCACGGGTGCCGTGGTCACATAATAACTCTCGGGGTCGAGGCGGATGATACCGGTGTATTTTTGGAGAAGCAGCAAACCGATTGCGATTCCATTGCCGAGCAGTAGTCCGCGCAGGATGAGGTGGAAGGCATTATACAGGAAAATTTTCCGGATCGACCAATTCGACGCTCCCATCGCTTTTAGGATGCCAATCATCCGGGTGCGTTCCAGAATCAGGACGAGCAGTGCCACCACCATATCAATGGTCGATACCACGATCATGATGCCGATGATAACCAGGATGTTGAAATCGAAGAGTTTCACCCATTCGAAGAGATAGGCGTATTTGTCGGCTATCGTCCGACTGCGCAGGAAGGATCCGGTGGCGTTGTATACTTCCCGTCCTTTTTCTTCCATCTGGCCGAAATCATCGAGGAAGACTTCGAAAGCGCCGACTTCATCCGGTCGCCATTTGTTCATTCTCTGTATGTGCCGGATGTCGCCGATTACAAACGTGCCGTCGATTTCCTGGAAACCGGAATTGAAGATGCCCACCACGGTAAACACCCGAAGGTTGGGCATTTTCCAGCTATTGTCTTTCATGAAATAGGTCGTGAAGCGGTCGCCGGGTTTGAGTTTCAGTCGGTCGGCCAGGTATTGAGGCAGCAGCACTTCGGCGTTGAGGTTGTGTTTGACGTTAGGCATACGGCCCGCTACGAGGTATTCGGCGATGTTGCTCCAGTCATATTCCTTTCCGACGCCTTTGAAGATAATGCCTTCGAAATCGGTCGCCGTTCGGATGATGCCCGCCTTGGTCGCCACGGCCTGCACATGGTGAATGCCGGATACGCCGGTGAAGGTCGGATAAAACGACTGGTGTGTGGAAATCGGTGTTGCGGTAATCTCTGACTGGTTGTCTTCGAAGTTCGAGATCAGGATGTGCCCGTTGAACGCGGCCAGTTTCGCCCGGATTTTCTGTTGGAGGCCGGTGCCGGTCGCGACGGATACCACCATCATCGCCATAGAGATGGCAATGGCCCACACCGCGATTTTTATTATCGGTGAAGATATGCTACTTTTGCCACTTTTGGCGGCCACAAGCCTTTTGGCAATGAAATACTCCGGATTCAAAGGGGTGGTTTATCAGGTACCAAAAATACGCTTTTTGGGCGAACGCCGCGACAACCATGACCCGTATACGTAGCTATTTTACTGACAGGAAACCCCTCGCTGCCCGACAGCTGATGTGGGCATTGGTGTCGTGCGTGTGTATGGCGTCGTGTGTCACCCGGAAGTCAACGGTGCATACCAAGACGGTAAAGCCCACCGAAACCACCGCTGCGGTTGAAACCGATACGGTGTCGCATATCATCCGCAACACGGCACCGGATACCGGTAAGATACTAACGGGGGCCGATAACTTTGATGGGTTTTCCGCGCTTCTGAAAAACAAACGTGTTGGAATCGTCACCAACCAAAGTGGACTCCGCTCGGACAGCGAGCATATCGTCGATTATCTGGCGTCGCGCACCCAACTAGTGAAGATTTTCGCGCCCGAACACGGATTTCGTGGCACCGCGGATGCCGGTGAGACGATTGTAGATGGGAAGGACGTGCGTACCGGGCTTCCGATCGTGTCCATCTATGGCGACAACAAGAAACCCAAACCGGCCCAACTGCATGATGTGGATGTCATGGTATTCGACCTGCAGGATGTTGGCGTCCGGTTCTTTACCTATATCTCGACACTGCATTATGTGATGGAGGCGTGTGCCGAAAACCACATCCCGTTGATCGTACTCGACCGGCCGAACCCGAACGGACATATCGTTGATGGCCCGATGTTGGAGCCTGAAAACCGGAGTTTTGTTGGGATGCACACCATTCCGGTGCTGCATGGTATGACTATCGGTGAGTACGCCCGGATGATCAACGGCGAAAAATGGCTGAAAGATGGCATCCAATGTGAACTTGAAATCGTGACCTGTGCATCGTATACGCATGACAAACCGTATTCTATCCTAATAAAACCATCGCCGAACCTGCCGAATGACAAGGCCATCAACCTCTACGCCAGTATCTGTCTTTTTGAAGGTACGAACGTGAGCGTGGGACGGGGCACCGAGCGACAGTTCCAGGTGTATGGTTCGCCGTATCTTCCGTATTCCGGTTATTGTTTTATACCATCGCCCAACGTGGGTGCGAAAGATCCGCTGTATAACGGACGCGAATGCAATGGCGAGGACTTGTTGAATTACCCGCGTCTTGACCGACTGGAGCTCAAGTGGCTGATACGGGCGTATAACGAAACCGAAGACAAGTCGAAGTTCTTCAACTCGTATTTCACGAAACTGGCGGGCACGACCAAACTCCGTGAACAGGTCGAAGCCGGCATGACCGCCGCCGAGATTCGCGCGAGTTGGGAAGGTGGCCTGATCGAATTCCGAAAAGTCAGGGAAAAGTACCTGATTTACCCATAACAAAAAGGAGGACAAGTGTCCTCCCTTTCTTTTTTAGCCGTTTAGGTACGTGCGTTTTTGCTCGGAAGCCCGTCAACCCCTTAATCGGGTTCCTCACACCCGCAGCCCGGCCTGACGGTATAGAGTCGGTTAGGGGGGCAAAAGGTTGCCATGGGGATCCATTTTTTTACTCGTCGAAAACTACTTCCCGTTTCGGTTTGGCTGGATTGTTTTCCCGATACAGCATCCGGCCCAGTGCGCCGGTATCGCCGAGTGCGCGACCTTTGATCAGCCAGGCCGTGCCGAAGAAAAACAGCGACAGGGCTTCGCATACGAGTGTGGCATACGGTATTTTCCATATACCGGAAATCGGAATGGCAAGAATGAAGAGGATGATGGCGCCCCCGCAAAACCGGTAGATATTATTCTCATTGAATATACTTTTCGGAGTGGCCGTTTCCTTCGCCTGCCCAAGCGTGAAGACGTTGATGGCCAATAACGCAAAGATACCGAAGAGGCTTCCGGCGAAGAAATAATGTAAGCCACCCAGCCAGGCGTCCGTAAGCGGAATCAGGGTATAGATCTTTTGCGCCGGATCGTCGGGGTTGGTTGGCACCATCGCCACGCCAAAAGCCATCACGCCGGCGATATTCGTCAGCAGGTTGTCATTTCTCCAGAAAGACGGGTTGCTGTAGCCTCTGTAGCGAATCAGGAAGAGTCCGACGGCACACAGCGTTCCGGTGAAGATCTCGCGGAGGTTGGTGTAATAATAATGGCTTATCGAGTGCTGCACGGCGGTTTGGAAAAACCCGATGCCCGAAAGCAGCACCAGCACAATCGGCAGCCCGATGCCCAGGTATCCGATCGAACGCCGGATGCGACGGTAGGTGTCGACGTCGTACGTTTGGACGGTAATGGATTCTTTTACAACGATTTCCATAGTATGATGTTTGGTTGGTTCTCCAAATAGACGATTATTTTAGGAGGAAAACAATAGGTAGAAATACGGGAAATAGGGGTTAGGAATTAGGAGTTGGGAGTTAGGGTGAAGTCGCAGTCGCAGTCGCAGAAGTTGGCAGTGGCAGTAGGCAGTAGGCAGTAGTCAGTAGTCAGTAGACAGTAAGCAGTGGGCAGTGGGCAGTGACAGTAGGCAGTGGCAGTTGGCAGTGACAGTAGGCAGTAAGCAGTTGGCACTCTCAATCACTTTTTCGCTCCGCTGCTCCGCCGCTCAGGTGCTCAGGGACTCAGGGACTCAGGCGCTCAGGAACCCTCCCTCCCCCCAAAATACGACATTCTACGTATTTTCCCACCTTTCCATTCCGTCTACGTTTGTCATGTCACTAAAAACCAAACACATGAAAAACGTTACCCTCACTTTATTTGTGCTGTTGTCGCTGGCCTTGACGCCGCGTGCGATGGCCCAGCGTCCGGTGTTGACCGATGAGGAGGCCGTGAACGAAATGGTCACCAAAGAGGTCGACGAGATGTTCCACTCGGAAGAGTTCCTCAAGAAAAAGAACAAGAAGTTCCCCGCGGTGAAAGGCTACATGGTCATCGACATCGGCGTGGTGCAAAACGGCAAGGTGTCGACGTTCTTCAAAGTCGACAGCGACATCCGCGACATCGACTTCATCAACTGGATGTCCTCTTATATCCTCGAACACAAATTCCGCTTCAAACTCCAGAAGCAGCAACGCTACAAAATCCGCTACAACGCGGCCTTCGAATAATCCTACCTAAAAATCACTAAAAAATGAAACGATTGACCACCACCGTATTGCTCTCGGCTGCTTTAGCCGGTGCACTACCCGTCCAGGCGCAGCTGGGGAAACTCCTCGGCGGCGGAAAGGCCGGCAAGAAAACAGGCGACTTCACCACCGTATGGGAAGGTGAATTCGAAAACAAAGCTACCCGTTTGGCCGTGACCGACGGCACCGGGAAATACATCATCGCCACCGACGACAATTCCGCTACCGTGCTGAATTCGGACGGGAAGCTCATTTGGAGCGGCGACTATAAGAAGATTACCACGAACAAAACCAACAAGTCGGAGTTCCAATATACCGTCTGGACCGATAATGGCGGTTATCTCTTCCTCTTCGACGAGCGCAAACTGGGCACCGATCGCGTAGCGGTCATCGATATCCCAACCGGGAAAGAACTCTGGAATTCTGAGCAGTACCAAAACCTTATACCAAAAGATGGCGGTGGCGGCGACAACCAGGAACTGGATACGGTGAAATACATCCGCGAACTCGATTCCTTCCTGATTTCGCAACGGAATTCCGTCATCCTGGTAAAGGCCAACACAGGCGAGAAAATATGGGAAACCAACCGTTTCAAAGGCGGTGTGGGCGCGTATCTCTATGATCCCCAACGCAACGAAATCGTGATGTTGAACTTCAAGCCGACCGCCTTGGGGGCGCTTTTCGCTGGTTTCAAGAACCAACTGGTGCGAATCAATGCGTCGAACGGCGAGGTGTTGTGGGATGCCACCTTTACCGGCGTGATTGAAAAGGAACTCGTGACCCGCAAACCTATGGTCGATCTTTGGCTCAAGGGAGGGAAACTGTATGTACACCTGAACGGCCTCTCGGTCTACAATTACGAAAATGGCCAGCAATTGTGGTCGGCGACCTATGAGGATGACATGGGCGGATCAAGCGGTAATTCACTTTTTGGGAATAAGAAACGGACGAAGTATTACAAACTCATTGCAGAGCCCTTATTTACGGATGATGCCGTATACCTGGTCATCCTCGGCGGGCGTGACCGTGTAAAATACATAGAGAAACACGATCTCGAAAGCGGCAAACTGTTGTGGGCCTCTGAAAAAATCGCCGGCGCGTTTTGTATGCCGCATATCTACAAGGCCGGAGATAAGATCATGGTGCAGGTCGGCGGTAAATTTCAGGTGCAGGAACTGCGTCTGGAAGAAGTATCCAACGGATTCTCAGCCGGCATGGCACTGGGCGGTTTTGGCGGCGGAAGCTACCAGGCGTGGGTGCCGTATATCTATTGGGATTATAAAAACCAAAAGAACGGCGTGCTGGCCATTGACGATAAAACAGGAAAAACCGCCTGGCGTTCGGAGCGTTTCGATAAGCGTATTACCGACCTCATCCTCGACGGCGACAAGACGGTTTTCGTGGGCGACGGCGATGAATTCTACAGCTACGACATCGCAACCGGCAACCAGTTGTTTGACGTGAAACACAACGATGCCAAAGTCGGCAAAGCCACGGATGTCATCGATTTTGGAGATAAGGTCGTGGTGTTGTCAGAGAAAGGGCTCGCTTCCTACAACAAGAAAGACGGCAGCCGGGCGTATGCGTCAGAGAAGATTCGCGGGGTGGATTATTTCTACAAAATAGGGGATAATTACTTCCTGCGTGACCAGCGGAATTCAAAGAACATCATCTACGGCATCGACATGACCAACGGCGAGACCAAAGGATCGGTGCAGTCAAAAGGAAAAGGCGGTAGTCCTGAATATGGGGATGGTATCGACATTACCACCGACGGCGAATACATCTTCGCGTTCAAAGGCAAGAAAGTCGAGAAAATCAAAGTAAACCCGTAACATTTGTTTGAGTAGTTAGGAAGGCCGTGAGCAATCGCGGCCTTTTTTTACATCGCGATAGCATGAAAAAGTTCCTCTATCTTCTTTTAGGATGCGCGTCGCTGGCCTCGGCCCAGCAGGTGCAATGGGCATCCAAACTGATCAAGTTTTCGTCGGATCTCGGCGGAAAACAAAACGGCATCAAGCGCATCCTCGGCAAACCGGATGCCTTTCCACAATGTGGCCCGAGTCCTAATGCCTGGTCGCCCAAGAAAGCCCTTGACGGTTCGGAATGGGTCGTCGTGGGTTTTGACCATCCGCAGGCCGTCAAACAGATTGCGGTCTTCGAAAATCTCAATTCCGGTTGTGTGGTGCGTGTGCAGGCCGACGACGGGTCGGGTAGTTTCAAGACGGTGTGGTCACGCGGGTGGGCCGTACGTCAGAATTTGTATACGTATTCGTTCCAACGCGATCGGGCGTACTATTACGGACGGAAACGGCGTAAGATCCAAAAGGCACCGGAAGTGGATGTGAATCCTGGCGTCGAACGTATTCTATTGGAAACGACCCTTCCGACGGTGGTGGCGTTGCGGGTGGAGTTCAACTTCGCCGTAGTGCCCGGCCAGAAGCAAATCGATGCCATCGGTATTTCGGATTCCGATGCGCCGCTTGATGCGACTATCCACACCGACGCCGCCTTTGCAACGCTGGTACCAAGCGATGTGGGCCTCGCGGGTCTGACACCCGGAAGTCCGTGCCTCACGCCCGATGGTCAGGTGCTCTACATCAGCGATATCGGGGAAACACACGATGCGGTGGTGTCGTATACGAAAGGTCCCGATGGCCGTTGGACGAACCGTAAAGACGAGCCATTGTTGTCACGGGAGAAAGGATTCAATTACATCGAGTTTGCGGGCTCCGACTTCGTATTGAAAGGCGGGGTTCCCTTCGCGAAAGGCGGTACGGAAAGCGGCTACGAACTGCTGCGTCGGGTAGGCAGCGACTACGTGTCGACGGGGCCGGTTCGGATTGTGGCGTACAACAACTACGACGATACGTCTGACGCCACTATGTCGGCCGATGGGAAGGTATTGATCCTCGGTATTGAGACCGATTTTACCCAGGGCGGCTCCGACCTGTACTTCGCGCTGCGAAAAGACGACGGCACGTATGGCATGTTGCAGAATATGGGAAAACAGGTTAATTCCGCCGCCGATGAAGGGATGCCACAATTGCTGTCGGATGGCCGTACCCTACTCTTCAGCAGCGAAGGCTACAGCGGCTATGGCGACTTTGACCTGTATGTGACCCATCGCCTCGACGATACGTGGAAGAACTGGTCGGAACCCATCAACCTCGGTGGCGCCATCAATGGCAACGATTTTGACGGACAGCCGTATTACGATGAAACGGCGCAGGTGCTGTATTACGTCGCATCCGTTGGTGGAACGCCCGTATTACGGCAGGTTCCGCTTCCAATAGCGCTATTGGCGGCGCCGTGACCTACGTCAAAATACGGCATTCTACGTATGGTGTGGCGCTTGCCAACGCCGCAACTTTGCCTCAGTGACTAACTCATTAAAAAATCAAATCATGAAAACACTAAAAAGAATCGGTATTGTGCTTACCATGGCACTCGTAACAGTAATGACTTCGTGCAGCAGCGACGACAACGGCGGCGGTGGCGGCTTCAGCGGCCCGGCAACCGGCAACTTCGTAAAAGCGAAAATCGGAGGAAGCAATTTCAGCGCAACCGGACAGGTAGTGCAGGGGGCCTACGAAAGCGGTAACATCGTACTCCAGGGCGTGGCGATCAACGGCACGAACACAACCAGTATGGCGATCCAGTTGTATAAGCCGGGTGGCCTTACCGTCGGTACTTACAACGTAGGCCCGGATCAAAGCGGTGATGTAGGATTGCTTTCCTACACTACGGTGACCAGCGCTATGAGTACGGTGACGTATGTTTCGGGTGCTTGCGCCAACGCTTCCGGAACCATCGAGATTACGTTTATCGACGACACCAAAATTGAAGGAACCTTCTCGTTCACCGGCGTCGAACTGCGCGACAATGATGATTGCAGCGGCGGTGTCAAAAATGTGACCAACGGAAGTTTCCGCCTTGAACTATAAGAAGAACCTATGTGTGTAGAAGGGGACGTTCAGAAGAGCGTCCCTTTCGCTTTTCAAAAAATACGGCATATGGCGTATTGACCGCCCTTTGTCGAATGTTGAACTTTGGCAGTGCAAGGCCCCCTGTCAACCTAAACCCCAGAATGCTATGTTACCAGCCCTGATTGTCCTTTCGGTAGCGCTGTTTGGCGTAATCGTCTACCTGAACTATCGGTTCTACCAGGACCGGCAGGTGTTTCGAAAGCGCATCCGGACGCTGGAGGAGATGATTGTAAGGCTCACCCGCGAACAGCACCTCAAAGACGCCCAGGTGCACCTCTCGGACGAGCTTCGAAGCAGACTCCGAACCGTGAATGCAACGTTGAACAACGACATCTTCGATTTCAACCATGAACTGTTACAGATACTGGCAAAGAACAAATTACTCTAACCCAATCCCAAGCCCGGTCACAGCCGGGTTTTCGTGCTTTACCACCTAAGGTCGATGAACAAAAGGATGCTACTGTCGTTGTTATTACTCTTTCCGCTGTTGGCAAGCGGACAGGTGCTGGATTCGATCCTGCGACAGTACCGCGACCTCCACAATGTCGATCCCGAACGCACCCGACGGATCATCGAAGAAGGCATCGAGGGCTTCAGTGCAAAGGGCGACCGTGAATCGAAAGCCATCCTGTTGGTAAAACTCATCGCCCTCGAAACGGCGCAGCGCAATACCGACGCGGCCTATCGTCGTTTTCTCACCGCTCGTGAGTACGCCAGGAATAATGGCATTACCCTGCAGGTAGCCTGTGCCTACAGCGAGATTGCCGAAACCTATTATTACGCCCAGGATTGGAAGCGGTCTCTGGGCTATTTTCATTCGGCCGACTCCGCTTTTGTGGCGGCAAAGGACGAGATCGGGCAGGTGCTGAGTAAGATCAATATGGCATCGATTTACCAGGAACAGGGGAAGTATGACCTGGCGATCCGGAACTTCCTCGCGTCGGTACCGCACATCGATACGACCCAGTACCGATACATCAAGACCTCGGCCTATAAGGAAGTGGGGAAACTCTACCTCAACCTCAAAGACGGACGGAAAGCCGAATACTACCTTACGAAGAGTATCCAGTCAGGTCGCCGTGACAAAGGGCATCCGGATCTGCTGCTGGACGCCTACCTGTTGCTTTCGGGTTCCTTTCTCGAACGGGGTGATAAGGAGAAGGCAGCGATGTATCTCGACCGCGCCGAGAAAATGGCGGCACGGCCCGAAACGCGTCACATGCTTTTTGACGTCCTGACACGAAAGGTCGAATTGCTCATGAAACAGGAACGCTATCCGGAAGCTAAGAAAAACATCAACGAGGCACTTCGGCTGGCGGATGAATACAAAAAGAACACCGGCGAAACATTCGGACTGCGATCAAATCTCGCGAAGATCTATCGACTGGAAAACAAAAGTGATTCGGCCATCGCCCTGTCGCAGCAGTTAGTGGCCGAAACGGCGAAGTCATCAGAAATGGCCCGTCTGGCGGAAGGCTACCTGGGGATGGCGGCCGCCTATGCCCAGAAAGGCGATTACCGTCAGGCGTATGAGAACCACCTGCAGTACGCCGCTTACAAAGACAGTACAGTAGGCAGTGAAAAGCAACGCATCATTCGGGAAGCGGAAGTAAAATATGAAACGGCGGAAAAAGAGCGGCAACTCGCGGAAAACAAAGTGAAGCTGCTCGAATCAGAGGCTGAAGCGGATCGCAAGGGGAGGGCCAACCTGTTGTTGGGTGTGCTGGTACTCTTTACCGCGGTAACCGGCGTATCGGTCTACCGTCAGCAGCGGCTTCGCGTGCGGCAGAAAGAGCAGGAGTTCCAACTCAAAGAAGCCATCGCCCAGATCGAGACGCAGCAACAGTTACAGGAACAACGCCTGTCGATTTCGCGCGACCTCCATGATAACATCGGGGCGCAGTTGACGTTCATCATTTCGTCTGTCGACGCGGTGAAAATGGGTTTCAACCTGCAGAATCCGGCACTTGATCGCAAGCTCGATACCATCTCCGATTTCACCCAATCGACCATCATCGAACTGCGCGACACCATTTGGGCGATGAACAAAGGAGAGGTGAGTTTCGAAGAACTCCGTTCGCGCATCTACAACTTCATCGGAAAGGCGAAAACCGCCAACGAAGACCTTGCGTTCCGATTTACCATCGCCGATTCCCTGAAAGAGGTGAACCTGACATCAGTAGAAGCCATCAACATCTACCGCACCTTGCAGGAGGCCGTCAACAACGCCATGAAGCACTCGGGCGCAAGTCGCATTTCCATCACCATCGGGGCAGACGGTGCCACCGCAAAAGTTACCCTACGCGACAACGGAAAAGGGTTCGACGCGAGCCAGGTAGAACAGGGCAATGGCCTCCGAAACATGAAAAAGCGCATGGGCGAAATAGGCGGGACCTACACCTGTCATTCGAACGAAAACGGCACGGAAGTACACTTGTCGATACCGCTTTCGAAAATGGAAAACACTTCGACCACCTAAAACAGCCTTATGAAAAACACGATCCTCATTGCAGTTCTCGGCTTGTCGACCCTGGTGTCACAGGCACAACGACGCGATGAGGTCGACTCGATCAACGCCCTTCCCTATCAGGTAAAGGTTGAGAAAGCACGTACCCTCGATGCGGTGTTCCTGGCAAACGCCCGTGCCGCCCATCGTCTTGGCTATATAGACGGCGAGGCCGAAAGTTATGCGAATGCAGCATTGGCCTACTACTTTCAGGGGGCGTATGACAAGGACCTTTCGTATTCGCTCAAAGCCATCGGGCTTTACCAAAAATCGGGCAATCTTGAGCGGCTCGCACATCACTACGCCGAGACAGGCTATCGCATGAAACGGCGTGATATGGCCAGCGCACAGGCTTATATGCAGAAGGGCAAGCATCTGGCGGAAGCGCATCGGTTTACCAAGCCATTATTGGCGCTTTACAACAACTACGGGGTGTTGAAAGAGATGCAGGGGCAACTCGACAGTGCGCTGTTTTTCTACCGGAAAAGCCTCCGACTACAGCAATCGGTGCGTGACAGTGTGGGGATTCCGTATAGCCTCAACAACATTGCCGGCATTTACCTGATGCGGAAGCAATACGACCGCGTCAAACCCTTTCTGGACGAAGCATTGGCCATCCGCACCCGGCACCATGACAAACTCGGGATGGCGGAGACCTTCACGGCCTTGGCCGACCTTGCCGCCGTAAAAGGGAAACGACCCGAGGCCATTCGGTATTATGACAAGGCCCTCGCGCTCGCCAACGAAATGGGCTATTTGAATTTAATGGCGAATAACCATCTCATGCTTTCCCGGCAATACGAAGAGCTCGGGAAGAAAGACGATGCCCTACATCATTATAAAGCCTATGCGATGTTTCGCGATAGCCTGGTCAACACCGAAACCAACAAACGCATCGCCGAACTGCAGGTTGAGTTTGACACAGGCGAAAAAGAGAAACAACTTGCGCTGAACAAGGCGGCCCTATTGGAAAAAGAAGCCGAAGTACTCAAATCACGCGCTACGATCGCAGCAGTTTCGTTGCTCACCCTTTTTACGGCGATCTGTGGCTTTCTTTTGTGGCGGCAACAACGGATGGCCAACCAACAGCAACGACAGGAATTCTCGTTGCAGGCCGCGATTGCCCAGATTGAATCGCAGAACCGTTTGCAGGAACAGCGGCTCGCCATCTCGCGAGACCTTCATGACAACATTGGCGCGCAACTCACCTTCATCATTTCGTCGGTCGACAGCCTGCGGTACGGCTTCAGCATCAAGGAAGGCGTCATCGCGCAAAAACTGGCATCGATCACCGACTTCACGCGTTCGACCATCATCGAGTTGCGCGATACCATCTGGGCGATGAACCATGCCGACATTACGTTTGAAGACCTGAAGGCACGCATCCTCAATTTCGTCGAGAAGGCCCAGGAAGCCACCAACCTCCGGATTACCTTCAGCGTCGCCGACGAATGCAACGCCGTAGTCTTGACTTCGGTAGCCGGCATGAACCTGTACCGAACCCTTCAGGAGGCGGTCAACAATGCCTTAAAATATGCGAATGCGAACACTATAACCATCGCCGTTTCCGTGCACGATGCCACCATCCGGCTTTCGGTTACCGACGACGGTGCTGGCTTCGACGTCGCCGCCGCATCCGGAGGTAACGGTCTCGTGAACATGACCAATCGTATGGAGGATATTGGAGGCCGTCTTTCGATTTCATCCCAACCCGGCGAAGGCACCTCGGTTGAGGCGTTCCTTCCCTTTCCTGTAAACCATCACCAAAAACCATCGATATGACCAAAATTGTACTAGTGGATGACAACGTTTTCCTTCAGAAAGCGATCATCGAAAAGCTCTCGTTCTTTGACGATCTCCAGTGCCGTTATACCGCGTTGAACGGTGAAGACCTGATGGCAAAGCTCGAACAGAACCACAACATCGACCTGATCCTGATGGACATCGAAATGCCCCGTATGAACGGTATCGAAGCCACAGCCCTTGTGAAGGCCCGGTATCCGCATATCAAGATCATCATGCTGACCGTGTTTGATAACGATGAGAACATCTTCCTATCCATAAAGGCGGGCGCCGACGGCTATTTGTTAAAGGATGTGAGTCCACAGGATCTCTATCAGGGCCTCCTCGAAACCCTCAAAGGCGGTGCGACCATGACGCCGTCGATCGCGCTGAAGACACTACGGCTTTTCCGGAACCCACTGCAATTGGATGACGCAACAGACGAAGAGGAAGTGCGCCTGACCTTACGGGAAGTGGAGGTGTTGGAGCAATTGAGCCGCGGACTCAAATACCACGCGATTGCAGAAAACCTCATCCTTTCCGTGGGCACCGTCCGGAAGCACGTCGAGAACATCTACGCCAAGCTGCAGGTGCACAACAAGCTCGAAGCCATCCAAAAAGCCCGTACCAACAAAATCATATAATACGTCATTCTGCGTATTGCTGTCCCGCCCGCCTTTCCGCACCTTTGAGGGAAAAGACAGGAGGCGGTTGTTTGCGTTTTACAAGATGCTTCCGCGCGCTGCAACTTTTTTGTTATTTTTAACACATGCATCTAACCAAACGCTTGTTGGTTGTAACACTTTTGGGCTGTTCGATGGTCGCTATTTCACAAGGAACGCGCATCGACAGCCTGAAGAAAGTACTGGCACACGCGAAAGGGCGTGAACGTTTCAAGGCACATTCGATGCTGTCGGATGAATACAGCAATAACGACCTCGACAAATCGATGCTGTATGCCCGGAAGTCGCTTGTGGATGCCCAACAGCTGGAAAATGATTCCATGAAGGCATTGGCGTGCAATTCCATCGCGAATGTATTCCAGTATAAAAGCGAGTTGGATTCTGCCTTATTTTACCATCGAAAGGCCATGGGTTTCCGACGGCAGTTGGGGGATGACATCGGAGTGGCCGATTCCTACAACAACATTGGGATTGCCTATGATGCCAAAGGACTGTATGAAGAAGCGCTGACGCACTATTTCAAGGCGCTTGCTATTTACGAACGGCGGCATAGCGAAGAGAAGATGGCGATGACCTACACCAACATCGGCATTATCTATAAGACCCAGAAAGAATACCGAAAGGCACTCGGCTATTACCGAAAGTCCTACCAACTCTACCGAAAGAACCACCTCGAAGCGGAAACGACGATAGCGGCGGGCAATCTCGGATCGATCCTGATCAATTTCCGGAAATGGAAGGAGTCACTTTACTATTCGGACCTCGCCATCGGAGGTTATCGCAAACTCGGGTTCGACCGCTACATTGCCTATCCCATGACCAACAAGGCAGTGGTGTTTGACAGTCTGCACCGGTTTGCCGAAGCTAATAAGGTATATGAAGCTTCCATCGACCTTCACCGCCAACACCAAAATTGGTTTGAGGTCGCCAACACCTTGAACTGTTATGCAAATTGTCTAAATAAACAGCAACGTTTCCGGGAAAGCGCCGCGATTTCCGCGCAGGCACTTGAAGCCGCCACCAAGGCCGGTGCCTTTGCATTGAAGGTAGACGCCGAACGCAATCTGGCGAAAGCCTACACAGGTTTAGGCGACTTTCGGTCGGCTATCGACCATGCCAATCGTTATGCTGCCGGAAAAGACAGCTTGTTTGTCACCGAAAAAACGAAGGCGATCTTCGAGATGGAAGCGCGTTATGAAAACGTCAAAAAAGAGAAACAGATCGTACAGCAGGAGGCAGAGGCCAAACGCCGTAACGCCATGTTGCTCATTGTCGGTATTGTGGCGCTGGCCTCCATTCTGATCGGGTTCCTTATCTACCGCCAACAACGCCTTCGCAACCGCCAGCAACAGCAGGAGTTTGAACTGAAATCGGCGATTGCCCAAATCGAGACGCAGAACAAATTGCAGGACCAGCGCCTCTCGATTTCGCGTGACCTGCACGACAACATCGGTGCACAATTGACCTTTATCATCTCATCCGTCGACAACCTGAAGTATGCGTTTGATTTCGCGAACACCAAACTCGATGAGAAACTCCGTAACATTTCCGAATTCACCCAGTCGACCATCATCGAACTGCGCGATACGATTTGGGCGATGAACAGCCATGCGATCTCTTTGCAGGACCTGAAATTGCGGATTACGAATTTCATTGACAAAGCGCGCTCCGTCGCCGGGCAAACCGAGTTTTCCTTCGTAACTGACCCCGGTTTGGAGGGTCTGGTATTCGGATCGGTGGCGGGCATGAACCTTTACCGCGTCATACAGGAATCAGTGAACAACAGCCTCAAATATGCCAACGCCGACAAAATACGGGTGGAAGTGCGCGACGAAGGTAGCTTTCTCGTCATCCGGATTGCCGATAATGGCACGGGTTTCGATGAAAAGACCGTGCGAAAAGGCAATGGCCTCTCCAACATGCGGAAACGGTTGAAGGAGATAGGAGGGAAGCTTGAGATTGTCAGCGCGCCTGGTCAGGGAACATCCATCATCGTGTCCGTCGATAAAAACACTCTTAACCAAAGTCCAACCCCATGATACGCATCGCCATCGTCGACGACAATTATTTCCTGACCAAAACCATCGAAGAGAAGCTGTCATTTTTCGATGACTTCTCCGTCCGGTTTTTAGCCGGGGACGGCGCTGAACTGATGGCGCGTCTGGAAGAGAACCACAACATCGACCTGATCCTGATGGACATCGAAATGCCGACCATGAACGGTATCGAGGCCACGCTGGCGGTCAAGGCGCGTTATCCGCACATCCGGATCCTGATGCTGACCGTCTTCGATAACGATGAGAACATCTTCAACGCTATCAAAGCGGGGGCCGATGGCTATCTGTTGAAGGAAATCAATGCCAAGCAATTGCACCAGGGTATACTCGAGACATTGAACGGTGGCGCGGCCATGCATCCGTCGATTGCTTTCAAGACCTTAAAACTGCTGCGAGACCCGGTCGACTTCGGCACAACCGAAACCCAGGAGGAAATCAAATTGTCGCAACGGGAGATAGAAGTGTTGGAGCAACTCAGCAAAGGCCTCAACTACCTCAGCATCGCCGACAACCTCATATTGTCGCCGAGCACCGTACGCAAGCACATCGAGAACATCTACACCAAGCTGCAGGTACACAACAAACTTGAAGCGGTCGAAAAAGCGCGTAACAATAAGATTATTTAACTGGTAATCAAAAAAATACGTAGGGCTTAAATAGGGCATTCTACGTATTTTCCCACGTAGGCCACCGCGGTAGTTTTGTCTTATAACTTTAAAAGATATAAGATGAAAACCAACCAATTACTCTCTAGACTATGCCTGTGGTTCGTGTTGCTTGCCTCCGGTGCGGCTTCGGCCAATAATCTCGTAATCAGTAGCACACAGGTCACCGGTAACCAGATTACCTTCGATATCAGCTGGGACAACAGCTGGTATACCAACATCGCCCCGGCTAACTTCGACGCCGTTTGGGTATTCGTAAAGTACCAGGATTGTAACACCCGTCTTTGGGCCCACGCCGGCCTGAGCACCACCTCTTCCGACCACACCGCCGGTTCGCCGTTGACCGTCGATGCCGTTTCAGACGGGAAAGGCGTCTTTATCCATCGTTTAGCGCTCGGGGGTGGAAACATCGCAACGACCAGTGTAACACTCACCATGACCATTCCCGCCGGCACCTACAATTTTAAGGTATTCGGCATCGAAATGGTCAACGTGCCGCAGGGCGGATTTGAAGTGGGTGATGCTACGAGTGCGTCAAGCTATAACGCTGTCTCTATCACCGCTGCACATGAAAACAACGGTATCACGGCCGCTGCTTTGGGTGGAACATCTTCGAATGTACCGGCTGCCTATCCGGTGGGATACAATTCCTTTTACATCATGAAGTATGAGATCAGCCAGATCCAGTATGTCGAGTTCCTGAACGCGTTGACCTATGACCAACAGAAAACCCGTACGACCTATGACCCTATTTCTGCGGCGGGTACGACCGCGATGTACAGCAGCCGCGCCTTCCGCAACGGTATTATCGTCGCTACCCCGGGCAACAACAATATCCTGCCTGCGGTGTATGCCTGCGACTACACCACCGGCGTCGAGAACAATATCGATGACGCGCAGAACAATGCGATGAATTTCATGAGTTGGGCTGACCTTACGGCCTATCTCGACTGGGCGGCCCTTCGCCCGATGACCGAACTCGAATACGAAAAGGCCTGTCGGGGCACGATGGCGCGCCTCGCGGGCGAATATCCGTGGGGTTCTACGACCATCGCGTTGATCCACGCGCAATTAGGTGGCCTGGTCAACGATTTCCAGCCAAATGAAAACTACAATTCCCCTACGAATGGCGCTTGTATGTATGGCGTCGGAAACTCCGGTCTCGGACAATACGGCCCGCTGCGAACCGGCCTGTTAGCCACTAACAGCTCGGGCCGTGCCTCTTCGGGTGCTGGCTTCTACGGCGCGATGGAACTTGGCGGGAACGTATGGGAGCGGGTCGTCAATACCGGCGCTACTGGCGTAACCTTCACCGGTAATCTGGGCGACGGAGAGCTGGCAGTTAACGGTGAGGCCAACCAAACCTCCTGGCCGCCCATTACGGCTATAGGTGCCGGCTTCCGGGGCGGAAGTTACAACGATCCGGCTACCTCCGTCCGCACCTCTGACCGCGGATCAGCCACTTCAATCGGCGACCAGCGCTTTCAGTCGTATGGTGGAAGGGGAGTACGTTAATCGTTCCTTGATGGTATCCCGAAAGGGAAGCAAGAAACAAAAGTTTATATACTAAATCAATGGAAAGATGACGAAAATAACCCAATTTTATATAGCGGTTGTAGCGGCATTGCTCTTCCTCAGCGGGGAAGTCCGGGCGCAATACTACGGTGGCGACGGCAACATCCTCCCTGTGGACGGTATCAGTCCGTTGTCATGTCCGGCACCACCCCACTTCTTCGTCTATTTGGGCGGAAGCGGGAACCTGATTCCGGTCGAGACGCTGACTACAACCAGTTGCACGCAACTGCCCGCGCACTTCTTTGCCTACATGGGCGGAGAGGCAGATGGTGCCGCAACCGATGAACTATCCGCAACACTTTGTGGCATTCCAAGCCAGTTTTACGCCTATCTCGGAGGAACCGGCGGAGGCTTCAGTTTTGATATGATCGGAAGTTGTCCGGTGACACCGCCAGACGCTTCGTTCACGGCTTCCACAACGACACTTTGCGTCGGAAGTACCGTAACGTTTAGTGATACATCTACAAATGTGCCCTCCGTATGGAGCTGGACGTTTGAAGGCGGTACGCCTGCTACCTCCAACCAAAAGAACCCCATTGTGCAGTACACGACGGCGGGTACCTATGACGTGAAACTCGTCGCGACGAATTACAACGGCGCGGATACGGTCATCCTGACGGATTACATCACCGTCACAGCCATCCCACAAGTGCTGACGACCACCCCGGGTTCGCGTTGCGACGCCGGAACCGTGAGCCTTCAGGCAACGTCGAATCTCGGGACACTCCGATGGTATGATGCCGCTACAGGCGGAAACCTCGTAGGGACGGGTAGTCCGTTTGTAACACCTTCACTGTCGGTCAATACCACGTACTATGTGGAGGCCGCTTCCGGTAGCTGCACGTCGAGCCGTACCGCCGTCACCGCCACCGTCAATACCACGCCAAGTGTCGTCACAACGGCACCTGCCAGCCGGTGCGGAACGGGTTCGGTAACGCTGCAGGCCACAGCCAGCATCGGCACGTTGACCTGGTATAACGTACCTACGGGTGGTACCTCGCTCGGGTCCGGAACCTCATTCGTAACACCTTCTATTGGCGCCACCACCACCTTCTATGTAGCGGCCACCAGCAACGGATGTACGTCGGCTCGTGTGCCGGTAGTGGCGACTGTCAACAGTGCGCCATCGGTCACTTCGACCACGCCCGGTAGCCGCTGCGATAGCGGAACGGTGACGTTGGCGGCTACGGCCAGTAATGGCACCCTGAACTGGTATGGACAACCCACCGGCGGAAGCATCCTCGGATCGGGCACGACGTTCGTAACACCGGTGATCAGTACAACTACTACCTATTACGTCGAAGCAACTGACGGAACCTGCTCGTCACCGCGTTTGGCTGTTACGGCTACCGCCAGTGTGTCGCCCGCCGTTACCTCCACCACGCCCGCCGGGCGTTGTGATGCCGGAAGCGTGACCATCGGGGCTGTGGCCAGTGCGGGAACCCTGAACTGGTATACCGTTCCACTGGGCGGTACGGCGGTAGGTTCCGGCAGTACGTTCGTGACACCCAATATCAGCGCGACTACCACGTATTATGTCGAAGCGGCAAACGGAAGTTGTATTTCGTCCCGTATTCCGGTAGTTGCGACTGTCACCCTCACACCGTCGGTCACCTCGACTACCGCCGCTACACGCTGTGGTGCCGGTTCAGTGACCCTCGAAGCAGAGGCAAGCGCCGGAACGGTTCGTTGGTATAATGCCGCAATAGGCGGCACGCTGGTTGCCTCCGGATCCCCTTTCACGACCGGAGCACTTTCGACGTCTACCACGTATTACGTCGAAGCGGTAAACGGCAATTGTGTGTCGCCTCGCACCGCTGTTTCCGTAACCATCAATACGCAACCGTCTGTTACGTCTACGGCGGGTGGCACACGATGCGACGCGGGATCGGTCACATTACAGGCTACCGCTACCTCAGGCGTGTTACGTTGGTATAATGTGGCTACGGGTGGCGCCGTTCTCGGCACGGGGCCGTTCTTTCCAACACCGTCCATTTCGGCCACTACCACGTTTTACGTTGAAGCCTTCGACGGAGGCTGTCTGTCGCCGCGTACCGCTGTGGTCGCGACGGTCAATGAAACACCGACTATCGTGTCTACATCTCCTGCCACGCGATGCGGCTCCGGCACGTTGACACTGGGCGCTTCGGCAAGCAGTGGTACCCTTAGTTGGTATAACGTGGCTTCGGGAGGTGCTTCGATTGGAACGGGACCTGCGTTTACGACGCCGTCGCTCTCGTCTACCACAACCTATTACGTAGAAGCGACCAATGGAAGCTGCGTCTCTGCCCGCCAGGCAGTCGTGGCTACCATCACAACACTTCCAACTATTACATCAACTGCGGCGGCTGCGCGTTGTGACGCCGGAACGCTGACGTTACAGGCTACGGCCAGTTCGGGAACGCTTTCCTGGTATACCGTATCGTCGGGTGGTTCAGCCGTCGGAACTGGTACCTCCTTTATTACTCCGGTGATCAGTGCTACCACGACCTATTACGTAGAAGCAACGAACGGAAGTTGTACTTCTGCCCGTACGGCCGTTGTCGCTTCGATCAACGCCACGCCGAGTATCGTTTCCGTGACGCCGGCCAGCCGATGCGGAACCGGTTCTGTGACCTTATCGGCCGTGGCAAATGCCGGCACCCTCAGTTGGTATGCCGCCGCGTCGGGAGGATCCGTGTTGGGAACAGGGGCCACCTTTACCACGCCTTCCATAGCGACCACCACGACCTATTACGTTGAGGCGACCAACGGAAGTTGTATTTCTGTCCGTACGGCTGTCGTAGCCACCATCAATACCCAGCCGGATGTGGCGTCGGTTTCCGGTGCCAGCCGCTGTGATACGGGCAGTGTAACCCTTGCCGCTACGGCCACGTCGGGCATCCTTCATTGGTATGCACAGGCTTCGGGTGGCAGCGAGCTCGGAAGCGGCGTTTCCTTTATCACGCCTTCCCTCGCCACGAGCACCACGTTTTATGTGGAGGCGGTGAATGGAAGTTGTATATCCGCCCGTGTTCCGGTAACGGCTACGATAACCCAAACACCGATTATCACGTCGACGGTTCCGGCCAGTCGTTGTGATGCCGGAAGCGTGACACTTGGCGCAACGGCCAGCGGCGGCATGATTTCCTGGTATGATGCTGCAGTGGGTGGGATGGAACTGGCTAACGGACAAACCTATACCACCACTTCATTGACCGCCACCACGACCTATTGGGTGGAAGTTGCCAACGGAGACTGCGTTTCGATGCGCTTGCCGGTGACAGCCACCATCAATGAAACACCGACCGTCGTAACTACTGTTCCTGGGGGACGTTGTGACACGGGTAGTGTGACGCTTCAAGCCACGGCCAGCGGTGGTAGTTTGAATTGGTATAATGTAGCGACGGGTGGAACATCGATCGGTTCAGGTGCTGTCTTCCAGACGCCTTCCATTTCGGCTACTACCACGTTCTATGTGGAAGCGGTGAACGGAAGTTGTATATCGCCCCGTACAGCGGTTTTGGCAACGGTAACCGGTACACCGTCGGTAACGGCCACCACACCGGCGTCCCGTTGCGGCATTGGATCGGTTACGCTGGGCGCTACGGCCTCGTCAGGTACGATCACTTGGTACGATCAGGCGTTCGGAGGAGTAGCCCTCGCAACCGGAGCGACCTTTACCACGCCGTCTGTTTCGAATACGACCACTTTCTATGTGGAAGCGCATAACGGAACCTGCGTCTCAAATCGGGTGCCCGTGGTCGCTACCATCACGGCCGTACCGAATGTTGTCTCGTCAACCGGAGGTGTGCGTTGCGGAACGGGTACGGTCGTACTCTCAGCCGCAGCATCGGCCGGTACGCTTAACTGGTATAACGTGTCAAGCGGCGGCACCATCCTCGGTTCGGGAGGTACATTTACAACGCCTCCTATTGCCGCTACAACCACCTTCTATGTAGAGGCGGGTAATGGAAGTTGTACGTCGGCACGAACCGCTGTTTTGGCGACGGTCAATACCGAAGCGGCGATTACATCGGTTACACCGGGCAGTCGTTGTGGTGTAGGCACCGTCAACCTATCCGCAACGGGCGACGGCACTGTCAATTGGTTTGATCAACCGTCCGGGGGAACTGCTCTTGCAACCGGCTCGTTGTTCACAACACCAGAAATCGGTGCTTCGACGACGTACTATGTAGAAGTCACCAACGGAAGCTGTACCTCAGTTCGCGTTCCCGTTCTGGCGACGGTAACGGTGTCGCCGGAAGTAGTGGTGACCACGGCGGCGGAGCGTTGCGGGACCGGAACTATGGTTCTTGAAGCAGTGGCGTCTATCGGCAGCCTTAACTGGTACAACCAACCGATTGGCGGACTATTACTCGGCACGGGCACCAGTTTCACCACGCCGGCTATCGCAACTTCGACCACATTTTATGTGGAGGCGGTGAATGGAAACTGCGTCTCGGCCCGTATACCCGTCACAGCAACTGTCAACGCACTCGGTGTTGTGACGAACGTTACACCAGGAAGCCGTTGTGGTACCGGTTCGGTAACGTTGTCCGCCAGCGGCACCGGAACGCTCAACTGGTTTGCATCGGCAACAGGCGGCAGCGCACTGGGCACGGGCACCTCGTTCGAAACACCCTCGCTCTCAGCCACCGCGACGTATTATGTGGAAGCGACGAACGGAACCTGTGTGTCGACACGCGTTCCTGTTACGGCAGAGGTTACCATCATCCCAACACCTACAGGCAATGTTACCCAAACCTTCTGCGAGGGCGAAACGGTTGCCATGTTGGTAGTGGAAGGTAATGCCGTTGTATGGTACGATGCGCTGGAAGGAGGTTCGATCGTAGCAGGCGGAACACCGCTTGTAGCGGGTACGACCTACTATGCCGCCCAGTCAGAAGGCGCTTGTGAAAGCGATGTGCGACTTGCGGTAACCGTTGCCAACGGCACCTGTTTAGGTGTCGACCAGCCGGATGAAACCGTGATGAAACTCTATCCGAACCCCGTTGTAGATGTGATAACCATCGAGTCACCCCGCGACATCCGTGCGGTGGAACTTGTCACGATGCTCGGGCAGCGCGTGATGTATCTCCAAACGCAGGGGACACAGGTGAAAGTGGATATGTCATCCCTGGCGGCCGCGACCTACTTCTTGCAGGTCATGACAGACGAGGGTATGAAGACCTATAAAGTCATCAAACGATAACCCCATTCTGCCCTAATCGAAAATCCCGCTCAAAAGGCGGGATTTTTTATGCGTTTTCTTTTTCAAGGATGAGGTCGAGGCCGTTCGCAATCAGGTGGGCCACTTCAGGGCGTCTTGTTTTCAGCCGCTCAAGTTGGTCGAGTACGGTGTGCAACATCGGATCCCGGCGCTCGTGCAGCAGTTCGGCGATTTCAACCGACAGCAACCAGTCGTTAGGATAGTGTTCGGAGACGTCATGGAAGATCGTTTCCAATGAGGCGTCACTTCTTCCTTCCCGGATATCGCGCACCATTTGGTAGCGTTTCTCCAACGCAGCGCGCTCTTCTGTTTTTCGGGCCTTGATGGTTTGGGTGGACGGAACGTGCGTGATGAGGTCGAAACTGCGCACATCGGCGGGGCCTGAGAAGGCCGAAACGACTTTCTTTCCGACCGCCATATCGTATATACCCCACTCCGGACGGAATAAAACGGTGTCGCCGTGGGTAACCGTACAGTTTTTGAAGCTGATCAGGATGATTTCCCCCTGGAGGTTACGTGAACCGGTGATGATCTCGCCGGTAACGGTGATGTCGCCTTCAAATTCCAGCGTGACACTTTCGGCTTCGTAGATGTCATACGCACGAAGGTCGCGTGGACTCATATCCTCGATTGCGAGGTTGATGCCTTTTAGTTTTCCGATGGGACTTCCGAAGCCCTCGCGGTGGTACTCGGTGCCATGACCCACGAGTTCTTTTTCCCGATAGGAGAGGGCTGTTTTGCCCGTTGTCTGCACATACACAGGCTTTCCTTCGTGTTCGATGACATTCGAGAAGATGCCTGATACCTGCAAACCAGTACTGAGTTCAATGGTGCCTAACGCCGCTGAATCGATGAGTTTTCGGATACCCGACAACCCGCCTGTGCGGAGCGCCATCGTATTGGCAAACTCCTCCAGCACGAGGCTGAGATGCGCAAAGTCGGGGGTTACATATAGCTGGGGTTGTGGTTTTGTAATGTCGAAGGATTGGTCGGCAGCTTCGATGCTGTAGGGCAGTTTTTTCACGGCATCCGTCATACACCAGGCACTTTCGCCAATAGACGAGAGGAGTCCGGCGCCGTAAATCTTCGGATGGTCGACCGTTCCGATCAGGCCATATTCGACCGTCCACCAGTGGAGGTTGCGGATGCGGGCCATTTCGGAAAGCGCACCCAGGTTATTTTGTAGGTCTTCCACCGCTTTCTCCGCTGCGTCGATTTCGGCTTGTGGCGTATCTTCCGCTTCCTTCAAAATTGAGAGCAGTCGAATCGCCTCATACATGTCATAGTCCTTTTTAGAGGAAATGGCTTTCGAACCAATTTCCCCAAAACGGCGCAGGTATTCGGCGTATTCCGGATTGGCGATAATGGGTGCGTGCCCGGCGCCTTCGTGGATGATATCTGGTGCGGGTGTGTATTCGATGTGTTCTAATTGCCGGATGTCGGACGCGATGACGAGTACGTTATACGCCTGGAACTCCATGAAGGCATTCGGCGGAATGAATCCGTCGACGGCTACCGCTGCCCAGCCGATTTCTTTCAGGATCCGGTTCATGCCATACATGTTGGGGATGTTCTCGATTTCAAGCCCGGTTTTCCGGAGTCCGTCGAGATACGATTCATGTGCCACCTTCGACAGGTAGTCGACGTTTTTGCGCATCACAAACCGCCATACGGCCTGGTTGATGGGCGTGTATTCGTCGTATTCCTGTGGTTTGATGAACTGCTTGAGGTGTTCCGGAAGCCGTTCGATCAGCGGATTGGTTTCGAAGGAGGCAGACATGTGTCGAATTTTGCGGTTTTGTCAAAAATACGAAGAAATTCTGCGCGGATGAAGCCGTAGAGAAGCGGAAACGTGATAAAATAAAAAAACCGTGGGTGTACCACGGTTGTCGTCATTTGTTATTTTTTGGCTCCAGGCGGATACTGCTCGAGTATTTTTGCTACGAATTCCCGGATTTTCTCGTCTTTCTTTTCGGCATTTTTGGTCAGTTCACCCGTTCCCTCTCCCTGCCAGACGAGTTCCCGCTTTTTGGCATCAATGAGGTCGATGAAGAGCGTGCCTTCGGTGGAAGACGATACGGTTGTTTGATTGCCCCAAAACGGGCTCCATCCCCAACCCCATCCCCATCCCCATCCGGCGTTGAAGTTGTTGACGTTGATCTGTTCACGCGACTTCGTGAAAATATTGACCAAAACGTCTGGCTTGTCACTTTTTGTAAATCCTTTTGCGATCAGTCCTTCCTCAATTGCTTTCAGGATGCGTTTCTTATCGAGATCGGATATCTCGACCTTATCCACTCCCTGTTTGTAGAAGCCAAAGGTTTTGTATCCGGAATAATCGACCGATTTATCATAATCACTCGCCACCCGGACGGAGGTGCAGGAAACCAGCGCAAACGCGGCGATACATACAGCAGCTATCTTTTTCATATTCCTATCATTTAGGCCTTTGCGGCTGTATAAAGATACGGAAGAGGTGGGAGGGTTGCTTCTTAAAGTTTTGTAAAAGTGGTGGAGAGAGAGGAGAGAGGAGAGGGGAGAGTGGAGAGTGAAAAGATGTATATTTTAGCTATTTCGATACCATCAGCGTATTTTTCAGTGCGAGGATGCGTCTTTGGAGCGTTGTCATTGAATACCCTATGGTTTCACACGTCTGGTCATCTATGTAATTCAGGGCTGTGGCAAGCGCAAACTGAGCTTGCAATTCGTACAAGGATCCAAGGGAAATCGAAAGGAACCGGGAAAAATCAGGTTTGCTATGCCTGCCGTATCCCTCCGCAATGTTAGAAAGCACGGAAACCGAAGCCCGTCGCATCTGCGATACCAATCCGTACTTCTCGGACGCGGGGAACAAGTCGGTTATCCTATAAACAGACACTGACAGAGCCAGTGCTTCCTTCCAGACGAACAGATGGGAAATGGGTTTCATTTTTACAACAAAACTCCTTATTCCCGAGAGAAGTCAGTTACGGATTTTCTGCTTTTTTTTAGCAAAAAGGCAAAACGTTTTGCGGCAAATAAGCCGTAACCTTTTTACGTATGGTGATACACCTCTCTCACCTCTCTTCTCACCCCTCTCCTCAAAACAGCTCGTCCGCTACGCTATTCGGCAACGTCACCTTCAGCAACGGCTCGGCCTCCATGGCGCGTTTGATCGCAAAGACCGCACCTTCGTTACGGGCCCAGCTACGGCGTGAAATACCGTTGTTGACGTCCCAGAACAGCATGGATTTGAGTCGTCTTTCGGCGTCGGCGGTTCCGTCCAATAACATCCCGAAACCACCGTTGATGACTTCGCCCCAACCTACACCGCCTCCGTTGTGGATGCTGACCCACGTCGCACCCCGGAAGCTGTCGCCGATCACATTTTGGATGGCCATATCGGCCGTAAAACGGGAGCCGTCATAGATGTTCGACGTTTCACGGTAAGGCGAGTCGGTGCCCGAGACATCATGGTGGTCACGACCCAGTACCACGGGCCCGATGGCGCCAGAGGCAATGGCATCGTTAAAGGCTTGTGCGATGCGCATCCGTCCTTCCGCATCCGCATAGAGGATGCGTGCTTTCGACCCTACGACAAGGTCATTGGCCTTGGCTCCTTTGATCCAGCGGATGTTGTCTTCCATCTGCAAACGGATTTCATCGGGCGCCGTTTGTGCCATTTCCTCCAGGACCTGGCGGGCAATGGCATCCGTTTGGTCGAGATCTTCCTGTTTTCCGGAGGTACAAACCCATCGGAACGGTCCGAATCCGTAATCGAAACACATAGGTCCCATGATATCCTGCACATAGCTCGGATAGCGGAAATCGATGTGGTTTTCGGCCATAATATCGGCACCAGCCCTTGAGCATTCCAGCAGGAAGGCGTTTCCATAATCAAAGAAATAAGTGCCTTTTGCCGTGTGATGGTTCACGGCAGCCGCATGTCGTCGGAGGCTTTCCTGCACTTTCACACGAAATGCAGCCGGATCTTCCGCCATCATCCGGTTGGATTCCTCAAATGTGAGTCCGGCAGGGTAATAACCACCGGCCCACGGATTGTGGAGGGAGGTCTGGTCAGAACCCAGGTCTATATGTAATCCTTCCGCATCGAAGCGCTCCCAAATGTCCACCACGTTCCCGAGATACGCGAGCGAAACGGTTTCCTTTGCGGCCTGTGCGGCCCGAACGCGGGATACGAGTCCGTCAAGCTCTTCCCATACTTCATCAATCCATTTCTGGGAGTGGCGGATATGGGTAATTTTCGGATTGACTTCCGCGCAGACCGTGATACAGCCCGCGATATTGCCCGCTTTCGGCTGCGCACCGCTCATACCTCCGAGTCCGGAGGTTACGAACAAGGACCCCTCGGGTGATTTCCCGATTTTGCGGAAGCCATTCAATACGGTGATGGTGGTGCCGTGGACGATGCCTTGCGGACCGATATACATGTAGCTACCGGCCGTCATTTGTCCGTATTGCGTTACGCCCAGCGCATTGAAGCGTTCCCAATCGTCGGGTTTGGAATAGTTCGGGATCATCATACCGTTGGTCACGACGACCCGCGGCGCGTCTTTATGCGACGGAAAAAGGCCCATCGGATGCCCCGAATACATGACCAGCGTTTGCTCGTCTGTCATTTCGGAGAGGTAGCGCATGGTAAGCAGGTATTGCGCCCAGTTTTGGAACACGCCTCCATTGCCTCCATAGGTGATGAGTTCATGCGGGTGTTGGGCGACGGCATAGTCGAGGTTGTTTTGGATCATGAGCATGATGGCGCGCGCCTGCACGCTGTTTCCCGGATACTCATCAATGGGGCGGGCATACATGCGATAGTCGGGTCTGAGGCGGTACATGTAGATACGCCCATACGTTTCGAGTTCGGCCCTGAATTCCTGCAATAACGTCGCATGGTGCTTGGGGTCAAAATACCGCAAGGCATTCCGGAGTGCCAGTTTTTTTTCTTCCCCGCTTAGGATTTCCTTGCGTTTCGGGGCGTGGTTGATCGAGGGGTCATACGGTTTTGGTGCCGGAAGGGTAGCGGGAATACCCTGGCGTATCAGCTCCTTGAAATTATCCATTTTTCGGTGTATTGGAAGGTGTTTTCCGGTTGGTTCCGGTGTTTTTATCAAAGCCATATGGACAGTGGCGGCAGCCGCTTTTGCAGCAATAGCCGCGGGCCAGATGGTATTTTTCGGTGAAGCAACGATAGCCCTCAGGAGTGAGGTAGAAGTCTTCTCCTTCGATTAATGCAGGTTTTGGGCTGTTCTCGTTCATTTCTGGACTCAAAAATACGGTTTAATTGGATAATGCTCAATTTTCATGTGTGTCCGCTGAAAATATGCCTCAAATGAATCCTTGATGTAAATCTATGATGTGGAATTAGTATTTTTATCCCACTAACCAATCTGTAATGAAACCGCAACCGCACCTTTTGATCATCGATGACGATGACATGCACCTCGCCATGCTCGAAGAGAAGTTGGAAGCGCTGGGGTTCAAAAACATCATTAAAGCACAGGGTTATGATAATGCTGTTAAGGCATGGACGGATACCGACCCGGATATCGTTTTGATCGACTACTATCTCGACAAAGGGAAGACGGGATTGGATTTTGTGGAAGAGTACCTGCTGAATGCCAATGTACCCGTCATCATTCTGTCTACTTTTTATAATGATACGGTCTTCGACCAAATTATGAAAGTAAAGCCGATGGAGTTTCTTTCAAAAGGGTGTAGTGGGTTCGAGTTGCGTAAAGCAATTGATTTGGTGACAGCCAAATATGAAGCGGATGTACAGCAGAATGCCGTCAAGGATTTTTTCTTTATAAAAGTGGGGCGGCTGATTCGAAAAGTAGAAGTCGAAAAGATTGAGATTATTCAGGTCGACGGAAAGTATCTTAATGTTTGGTTCGACGGACGCCAATTCCCTTTTCGCTCAACCCTTCATCAGTTTGTCCGGAAACTACCCCCTCATTTTGCGCAGGTACATCAGTCGTATGTGGTGAACATGAAGTTTATTGATGCGATTGATCTGGAAGAGAATGTCATCTACCTGAAATCGACGAAAGCATATATCAGCCGTTCCTTCCGCAAATCGTTCCTTGATCGGTACTACCATTTATAAGCGTTACGATTCCTTTATCGCCATCCAAAAAGGAGGTAACAAAAGGCGATTAGCATAAATTTGTAAGGTAAATTGTAAATTTTAGGTTGCTGTAAAATGGGCAAGTACCTTTCAAAATCTCGTAACCATCGGTCTAAGCTGCTTATTTGTTGGGCAGTAACTATCATGTTCCCGATTTTTTTTGCCTGCTCTCCAAACGCAGGGGAAACGCATGAGGCGCGCCGTCTTTCTGCGTCCGACTTCCACCGCAACCATAGTTATGATGAGATGCTCAAGGCGCGGCAGCGTTACGGTTTGGGGCATCCGGTTGCCCTTCGTGTGATGATGTCACATTTACTGTACGAGTCCTCTCAAGAATCATATTCCACTCGTGACACCCTGAATTTGATTGACCGGCTTACCCGACGAAGCCACGATTCGATTTTTCGGTCGGTGTACCACATCCTTGAAGCGCGGTACCAAAATAAGTACAACCGCCACCTGTGCTACTTACATGCCACCAAGGCAAGGGATTTCTTCGAGGCCACCCAGGATACGTTTGGTATGGTCGACGCGTATAAAATTTTGGCGCACCGTTCCGGCACCACAACGGATGATGGGGGCATCAGTGCGTCCGATCTAAAGCGTTACGAGAAGCGGCTCACCGATTTGGTTCGGTCGTCTTCACACATCGAACACCGTCAATATTATTTGCAAAGCTTGTTGATAAGCGATCCCAGGCTGATTAAAAAACAGGACATTCGTTACTTTGAAGGCATCTACCGGCAATTGGAGGCGCTGCGGCCAGACTCAATCCTATTATGGACGGGCAGGCAGAATCTGATGATGGACTATTATTATAAAGGAATGCGTGTTCAGTCTGATTCGATGATGCGCGTGTGTGTCGCCACCGCACCAATGAGAAGGAGGAGCCGCGCCCTCCTTGATTCGAGTTATGCCAGTCAAATCACTACTCCGGACCAACAGATTGCCGTTTACCTGAAGGCATTGGCAGCGTACGAGCGAACTCGTATCCACGACAATCAGTTGTTGTTCGATATTTACGATTGTATGGCAGATGCATTCCGAAGAAAAAACGATTTCAGGAATGCGTTGGACTATACGGTTCTGAAAGACAGTGTAGAGGCTGCAGAGGCCTTGAGCCAAAAGGAGGTAGCGGTGCAAACCTTGGAATCTCGCTACAAAGTAAAACAGAAAGATGCGGAACTTCTTCAAAAGGAAAAAGAACGGCGCAAGTTTTATTACCTGTTTCTTATTGGGGCCCTTGTTGCGGTAATTACCACGGCACTAGGATACTACAATTACGTAACGCGCCGGAAATTGCAGGCGCTGAATCAGCAACAGGAAGACGTGAAACGCGTGATTTCACACGATTTGTTGTCTCCGTTAAGCGCACTGGAGATGTTAAATTCGCGAATGGAAAAGAGCCTTCCTGACGACGGTTCCATAAGCGAAGGGCTTAGGAGGCAACGGCTCTACCTTCATCATATACAGGGGCTTTGCCACAATTTGGTAGGCTGGCTATGGCATGACAGGTCTGACGCCCGCCAGGAAATGGCGCTTGAGGAAGTGGTCAAAGGAGTGCTCATAGAACTCGAAGCTTTCTTCGTCTCCTATGACACGAAAGTGGGCTATGAATTGTCTGGGCCAGCCTCGGAACTACAACTTTCAGATCCGAATGCATTCCGAACGATAGTGCGAAATCTGCTCACAAATTCAGTTCGGCATGGAAAAGCTCATGTCATAAAGATGTCGATAGACACCTCACCAAAATATCTGATATTCCAGATTTTGGACGACGGGACCGTTATTGACGCTGAACTGGCGAAGAGGTTAGCGGATTTCCTCAATGGGCAAGCCGACCAGCGAAATATTTCTGGTCTTGGCCTTTATTTGGCAGGCCGCTTTTTAAAACGCCTCCGAGGTCATTATGAAGTGGTGCCCGCCAGGGAATACGGCTTTAGTAATAGCCACAATTTACGATTTCCTCTCAACCGCTCCAAAATATAAGTAGGTAGCGGAAGGAAGCCGGTCTGCACTTTGGGGTCAGCCTCGGTCTCGACTTTTACCCATAAACCGAAAGGTCGTTTTGTCTTTTTGCCATACTATTCACGCGAATAATGTCGTAAATGGTATTAAAATTGACTTATTCGGTAATAATATCGGTATAAGCGGTTTACTACAGTCAATACGTAGTAGAAAATACCGAACATACCCCTTTTAGAAAGGCATATGTCCACCCGAAGGCAACTTTCGGACAACGTCCGTATAATCTTTGGTGCAGCACGATTTCCGGCGCACATTTGTTCCAGAAAAATGTACGGAGGCCGGGCAAGGTTGCCTTTCGTAAGAAGATAAAAAGGGGAAATATGTCAACAATTAGACAATACGAAGTAAGACAACCATTCAGAGCTACCAATATTGTGATTGGTCGCGATCTAAGATGGTGATCGAAACGTAAACATTGAGGCCAGCATCCTGCGTTTAGTACGCATCTCTTAATCCCCCCTTGTCTTCGTCTGAGATAATTTAAGATTATCGTTTTGGGGCAGACGTAGACACAATTCCTTGCTAGTGGAAAGACGTAGGATCGCGGGCTAATGTAGTATTTTTTTTAATACTGCGTGTAAATCTTTGAAAATTTTGAATAACGACGAAGGCGATGTGTGGTAGAAACGATGCCTACAGGCAAGGTGATGCGCACCGCGTTTTCCTCTAAATGACGAAAGATGAAACGATTCGTTTTGACATGTTGGTTCGCCTTTCAGTTGACTTCCGCTTATAGTCAATTGTATATGACGGGCAGTAGCTATTTGTATGCAGTTAATCAGGTGGTTACGGTATCGCAGCAGGTACAGTTGGGAGCCTCGACTTTTCTATACATGAGAGGTTCCTCTCAATTGATGCAGCGAACCAATGGCGCATCCAGTAATACCGGTTCTGGCGTGTTGTCTGTTTATCAGGAAGGAAGTTCCAACCAATATAAATATAACTATTGGTGCTCACCTGTGGGTGGCACAACGGGTACGGGCAATATTGATTTTGGTGTGACGCAGCTCTCCAGGCCAACTACAACTACGGCCAGCACCGCGGCGGTTATGTTGCCCAATAATGCAAGTGGCCTGGACGGCATCGCCAACCCGCTGAGTATTGCGCCGTATTGGGTGTATAAATTCCTGTCTGGCACCAACTATTCCGAATGGATCGCTGTCGGAAGCGCCTCCACCATCTCCGCGGGTCAGGGGTTCACGATGAAGGGGACATCTGGAACAGACGCCACGGCCATATTGGGCGTAAGTAACAATCCGGGAAGTGCGCAACGCTATGATTTCCGCGGGCGTCCGAACGACGGCACAATTTCAGTCAGTGTAGGTTTGGGAAAGTATACTCTTACCGGCAATCCATATCCGTCAGCTTTGGATCTCAATGCCTTCCTGCTGGATTCGGGTAATACTGCCATAGATGGATCTGCCTATTTTTGGGAGCAAAGTGTCACGCCCAACTCCCACAATCTTAACCAATATGTGGGCGGATATGGTGCATACGTACCCGTGAGCATGGCGTCAACAGGTGTTTACACGGCAGCAACGTTTGCTACTTACAACAATGACGGTTCTGTCAACAACCCGTCGGTCGGAACAGGTACGGCCATTCCGCGTCGTTATTCTCCTATCGGGCAGGGTTTTATGGTAAAAGGGACTAGTAATGGAAGTGTCTCCCTTAAAAATAGTCATCGCACTTTCGTAACGGAAGGCGCTTCCAACAACAGTGTCTTCTCGCGTTCGGCCGCTGCGGCCGCCGCAATTGATAGTGTGGAAGGAGAATCGAATGACACTCTTACAGTGCCCACCCAAATCCGCCTGAATATTTCGTTGGGTAATGGGTTCTCCCGACAAGCTGTATTGATTCTCGAACACACAGCTACCGAAGGCCTTGATCATGGTATGGAGGCGGAGAATGCAGACGATTTCACGACGGATGCAGGATTTTACCTTGACGGGAAAAATTTTGTAATTGATGCCGTACCGTTTTCAGTAAATCGCATAGTGCCCATGGTGGTGAAAGCAGAGGAAGATACAACCATTGGTTTTTCCTTGAGCGAAACCGTTGAGTTTCCGTCGCAGCAGGCTATTTTCATTCATGACACCGCCGACGACTCGTACCACAACTTGCGCGAGTCAGCCTACTTAGTCGACGTGGCCACTGGCGTGGATAGTGAACGATTCAAACTGTGCTTCCAAAATCCGAATATGCTGTCGACCTCGGATGACTCGCTCGCGACCCTAGGGGTATTCCAGAATAACACTTCTAAGCAATTATGGATTGAGAATCCGGCGTCTGATAAAATCCAGTCCGTACGTGTCTTTGATATTGCCGGAAGAGAGGTAATGACGGTCTCAGAGCCTGCCACTGCCACGCAGTTGCGCTACTCTATGGCGCAATTCGCTTCCGGAGCCTATATCGTAAAGATTGATCGGATTGGTAAGAAACCGGTTACCCGCAAAATACTGGTTAAGTAATAAGACGGCTACGGCCGTTTTTTTATTGCGTATTTTTACGCAATCGTGGAAGTATCAACACAACTTATTGCTACCCCTTTTCCAATTACGCTTGCTATTCGACGCGAAGATCTCATCCATCCCGTCGTATCGGGAAACAAATATCGAAAGCTCAAATACAATCTGAAGGATGCCATATCGGTTTGTGCCCGTTTATTGGTGACATTTGGCGGTCCGCACTCCAATCACATCGCGGCGACGGCTTTTGCCGCTCACGAAGCGGGTCTTTCATCGTTGGGACTTATTCGCGGTGAGGAATGGGAAGCCAAGCTATCCGAAAGCCCGACGCTGCAGTTTGCCAGGGAATGCGGTATGGAATTCCGATTTCTTTCAAGGGAAAACTATCGCATGCGTAACGACCCAGCGTTTTCCGATTCCCTCCGCCAGCAATGGCCACATGCCTTGGTATTGCCAGAAGGAGGGACCAACGAATTAGCAGTCACAGGGTGTAGCGAAATACTCGGAACGCAGGATGAGAACTATGACATCATCTGTTGCCCCGTCGGCACCGGTGGCACCATAGCGGGCCTCTCACGCGCCGCGGCACCCCACCAGAAAATCCTCGGATTTCCCGCGCTAAAAGGCGATTTTCTAAAAGAGGATATTCGTAAATTTGCGAACAACGATAATTGGGAACTCGTGACCGGCTATGAATTCGGAGGGTATGCCCAAACGGATGACCGATTGGTGGCCTTTATCAATGCGTTTTATGCCGAAACCGGAATTCCGCTCGACCCTGTCTATACGGGAAAGATGGTTTTCGGCGTTATGAAGGAAATCGCTACCGGACGGTTTGCCGCCGGGACCCGAATTTTGTTGATCCATACAGGTGGCTTACAAGGAGTTACTGCCATGAATGCACGCCTGCAAAAAATGAAACGACCAATACTGACGTTAGATGTATAAAAGAATCGCGTTTTTTCTCAGTCTTCTTACCCTGGTTTCCTGCCACTCTACGAAAAGTGTCGTACGAACGACCAAATCGGTGCCCGCCAAACCGCGAACACATGTGGCAGGAGGTGTTCGAAAGCCGTTACAAAAGCCGTCATCCAATGCTAACAACGGCGCTCCTGCAAGGCGCGATACAGAAACCATCGAGTCGACCTCACGTACCGTGGTGTACAGTGACGTGGTAAACGCCTACGTAGACCAGTTCAAGGAAACAGCTATGGGCAACATGCGGCAGTACGGCATTCCTGCCAGCATCATCCTCGCGCAGGGTATTCTCGAATCGGGTGCTGGAAGAGGGGATCTTGCCCTTTCCGCCAACAATCACTTTGGAATAAAATGCCACAACGACTGGACGGGTGATACGGTTCGCCACGATGACGACTCCGATCAAGAGTGTTTTCGTAAATACAAAGATCCGGCGGAATCCTATCGCGATCATGCCCTGTTTCTAACGGGTCGTAGTCGTTATGCCTCCCTGTTTCAATTGCCGAAGGGGGATTATGAGGCATGGGCGCGTGGACTGAAAAACGCGGGCTATGCGACCGATCCCAAATACCCGGATAAACTCATCGGTTACATCGAGCGCTACAATCTACATCAGTATGACAGCCAGGTATTGGGCGTCGAATTTGTACCGATAAAGAGAGAGGAAGATGTCCGCAAAGATCCAGTAGTATCGACCGAGCAGGGCACGTATGAAGTCCAAAAAGGCGATACACTCTATTCCATTTCAAAGCGGTTTAATCTAACCGTAGAAGAACTTATGACCAAAAATGGGCTTACCGGAAATGCACTTTCGATAGGGCAGAAGCTGCGGGTGCAATAAGCTGAAATCTTACATTATGATATACGAAAGAAGCAGTCGGTTGTTCGCCGACGCGCAACAAGTAATTCCCGGTGGCGTGAATTCACCGGTACGCGCTTTTAAAGGAGTCGGAGGCACTCCTATTTTTATGGAGCGTGCGGAAGGGGCCTACCTTTATGACGCAGACGGTAACCGCCTGATTGACTACATTAACTCCTGGGGCCCCATGATCTTGGGTCATGCCTATCCACCCGTCGTTGAGGCGATAACGGAAAGAGCGAAGCGGGGAACGTCGTTTGGAACCCCCACGGAGCTGGAAACCGAGATTGCCCGTCTGGCGCTGCGGATGGTGCCGGGTATCGATAAAATCCGTTTTGTCAATTCAGGAACGGAAGCGTGTATGAGCGCGGTACGTCTTGCCCGGGGTTTCACCAAACGCGAGAAAATCATCAAGTTTTCAGGATGCTACCACGGCCACTCCGATGCGTTTTTGATTGCCGCCGGCAGCGGAGGCGCCACTTTCGGAGTACCCAATAGCCCTGGCGTGACTCAAGGGACCGCGAAAGACACGTTGTTGGCCACCTATAATAATCTCGCTCATGTCGAAGAGCTCGTGGCTGCAAATTCAGGTGAGATTGCTGCCATTATCGTAGAGCCTGTGGCGGGTAATATGGGATGTATTCCACCTGTGCCGGGTTTTCTGGAAGGACTTCGGGCCGTTTGTGATAAGGAGGGCATTTTGCTCATTTTCGACGAGGTCATGACGGGTTTCCGTTTGGCCCGCGGCGGCGCCCAGGAACTATATGGCGTGACCTCCGACATCGTGTGTTTTGGGAAGGTAATCGGAGGTGGATTACCCGTAGGCGCTTTTGCTGCCCGGGATGAGATCATGTCGTATTTGGCGCCCTTAGGGCCGGTCTACCAGGCAGGTACCCTATCCGGAAATCCGCTGGCGATGGCGGCGGGTCTGGCGATGTTGTCAGCACTGGATGCCGATCCGGATGTGTTTCGACGATTAGAAGAAAAAACCACCTATTTGGGTAATGGCCTGTCCTCTGTACTGAACCATGCGGGCATTGCCCATACAATCAACCAAAAAGGCTCGATGATATCGGTACATTTCGACGCACGTCCGGTAGTGGATTTCGCTTCGGCGGCCAATGGCGACAACGAACGGTTCCGCGTATTTTTCCACGGGATGTTATCGGAAGGTATTTACATTGCCCCATCCGCCTATGAAACGTGGTTCCTGACGGATGCGTTGACTACCGATGACCTTGATTTTACCATCCAAGCGGTGGCAAGAGTAGCGAAGAAGTTATAAAAAAAGTCCGGTAGCAATACCGGACTTTCTATTCTGTTTGCACTAAACTATTCGTGTGTAAGACGATACAACAATTCTTTGTTGGCCCGTAGTTTTGACATCGTCTCTGCATCAAAGGTAGCAGCCATTTTGTGCTCAATTATCGAGGCAATGTACTCTTTACGCTCTGTCGATAAATCACCATTCTCCGTCAACATTTTATATTTCGTCACGAAAAGGCCTTTCATATCGGATTTTTGATTCGGTGTCAATGTGATAAAGTTGCTGAGTTCGGTGACGTTTTTTTCGACTCTTTGGTCAACTGAACTTTTCGGAGTCGACTCGGTCAATCCTTTTGGTTGGGCAGGTCGGGTCTGAGCTGATACGCCCAAACCGACTAATAAGGCAAATGCGACAAATAGTTTTTTCATGCTATGTTTCTTTACAAGTGGTTTAATCGAAGACCAAATCTAACCAATAAAAGTGGAAACGCAAAATGATCCTGCGTAAACGCTCCTTGATCAGGCAATTAAATGGACCGTTTTTTGGTCGCCGTCAACGGTTACCTGGATAAGCTTGTGACCCGATAGCGCTTTCATCGCCGCGTCCCATTTTTTGCCGCTCAATTCCGAACGTGTTTTCAATTCGGCCAATGGACTCACATTGTCAGATGCTTTCAACAGGTCTATAACCAGTTTTTCATCTGCGGATAGTTCGATCTGTACCTGCTTTTTCTCAGGACGCATTTGCGGGAAGAACAACACTTCCTGAATTGATGCATTGTTCGTAAGGAACATGATTAGGCGATCCATACCAATTCCAAGTCCTGATGTCGGCGGCATACCATATTCAAGTGCGCGCAGGAAGTCATTGTCGATAAACTGCGTGGCCTCAAGGTCACCGCGTTCGGCCAGGGCCAATTGGGCCTCAAAGCGCTCGCGTTGGTCAATCGGGTCGTTCAGTTCCGAGTAGGCATTGGCGATTTCCTTGCCACATACCATGAGTTCGAAGCGCTCGGTCAGTTCGGGATGGTCGCGGTGTTGTTTGCACAGCGGCGACATCTCTTTTGGATAGTCCGTGATAAAGGTCGGCTGGATAAAATGTCCTTCGCATTTCGCGCCGAAAATCTCGTCGATCAGTTTTCCTTTCCCCATGGTCGCATCTACTTCGATACCCATAGACTTGGCTGCTTCAAAGATTTCGTGCTCCGATTTCCCAGTGATGTCGAATCCGGTGAACTGAAGGATCGCATCGGTCATCGAAATGCGTTGGTAAGGCGCCTTGAAATCGACCGTATGTTCACCAAAGGTCGCCACCGTCGTTCCGTTTACTGCCATCGCACAGTGCTCGAGCAAACGCTCGGTGAAATCCATCATCCAGTGGTAATCTTTGTAGGCCACATAGATTTCCATCGCTGTAAACTCCGGGTTGTGGGTGCGGTCCATCCCTTCATTTCGGAAGTTCTTGGAAAACTCATATACACCATCGAAGCCCCCTACAATCAGGCGCTTGAGATACAATTCGTTGGCAATCCGCATGTAGAGCGGCACGTCGAGCGCATTGTGATGCGTGACGAAAGGACGTGCAGCCGCACCGCCCGGTATGGGCTGTAGAATCGGCGTCTCGACTTCCAGGTAGCCACGGTCATTAAAAAACGAGCGCATGGCATTGAAGAGGCGTGTGCGTTTGAGGAAGGTTTCTTTTACATGATCATTGACCGTAAGGTCGACATATCGCCGCCGGTACCGTTGTTCCGGGTCGGCGAACGCGTCATGGACCTTGCCGTCGGCGTCTGTTTTGACGATCGGAAGCGGGCGCAGCGCCTTGGCCAGCAATTGTAGCTCGGTTACGTGAACTGAGACTTCGCCGACCTGTGTTTTGAAAACCGTTCCTTTCACACCGATGAAATCACCGATGTCAAGCAGTTTTTTGAACACGACATTGTAGGCCGTTTTCTCTTCGTCGTTCGAAATATCATCGCGCGAGATGTAAATCTGCACCCGCCCTTCGGCATCTTTCAGTTCGGCAAACGATGCCTTACCCATGATCCGTTTACCCATCAACCGTCCGGCAAGCACGACTTCCTTCCCGTCAAACGCGTCGAATTGTTCGATGATGGTGCGGGAATGTGCAGTTACGTTGAATTCAGCGGCGGGATACGGCTCGATGCCGAGGGCCCGAAGTTCCTGGAGTGCCTCGCGGCGCCCGATTTCCTGTTCGGATAAGGCCATGACAGATTTTTTAAGGCTGCAAAGATACGGCGTCGGTAGAAATGTTGCAACCGCTTGTTTAGCGCGATATCTCGTGTCGGAGTCGATGGTTGGTGCTGCCAAAAAAAGCTACCTTTGTAAAAAGAAATCGTATGAAAAAAGGGTTCCTATTGCTGGGGGTCGCGCTGCTGATAGTGTCATGTCAGGTAGTGGAAAATATTGATATAAAGGAAGATGGAAGCGGTTCGATCCGTTATGATATCGATGCCTCGCAGATGATGCAAATGGCAGGCGATCAGGTAGAGCAATCGCTGAAGAGCGAAATGGGTGAGGTGCGCGATACCGTCATCGACTTCAGTTCGCTCGCCACGATGATGAAAGACAGTCTCGCTAAAATGACGGTAGAGGAAAAACAGTCATTTGAGGTGTTGAAAAGGTTAAAGCTGGGCATGCATATGGATCCCCAAAAGAAAGAGCTTGCCCTTAAAATGGACATGGCATTCGGTTCCGTTTCGGAGTTGCGGGATATGATGGAGCTTCTCAAGAAAACCCAGGAATTGAAAAACGGGAGCACTCCAACGGTAGGTGGAGGAGATTATCAGGAACTCTCCTATTCGTATGACGGCCGCAAGTTTGGCCGAAAGGTAACTATTACCAACAAGGATGCCTTTGCTAAAGCGAAAGATTCGCTAGGCGGGGTGATGGCGCTGTTCGGGAGTTCAAACTATACATTGAAATACCATTTCCCGAAAAAAGTCAAATCGGTTTCAGATAAAAAAGCTGTTATTAGCGACGACCGTCGTACAGTGACGATGCCATATGGACTGTCAGAGTATATGGGGAACCCGGAGGCAATGAGCCTCGAGATTGTTTTAGAGAAATGATTACTGTCTCCAATCGCGATGTGATCTTTCGGGATCTTGGTCACATGGACTATCAGGAAGCCTGGGATCTGCAAGAGCAACTGTTTTCGGAGATTGTGGCTCGGAAGACGGCCAATCGTTCGGGTTTAGAAGTGGCACCTACGCCTAATTACCTGCTGTTTGTAGAACATCCCCACGTCTATACGTTGGGGAAAAGCGGCGACCTCTCGAATTTGCTGCTCAACGAATCACAGTTGGCAGCGAAAGGTGCACGTTTCTATAAAATCAACCGAGGTGGCGACATTACGTACCATGGTCCGGGACAATTGGTCGGATATCCCATTCTCGATCTGGAGAATTTTTTTACGGACATCCACAAATACCTGCGCTTATTGGAAGAAGCGATTATACTTACGCTGGGCGACTACGGTTTGAAAGGTGTCCGGAGTCCGGGGGAAACCGGCGTCTGGCTGGATGTAGGTACTCCGTTTGCGCGAAAGATATGTGCCATGGGTGTTCGCGCCTCTCGTTGGGTCACAATGCATGGTTTTGCACTGAATGTCAACGCCGATCTCGGGTATTTCGATAACATCATCCCCTGCGGCATCCGCGGCAAAGGCGTTACCTCTTTACACGTTGAACTGGGAAGGACGTTGGACCTGTCGGAAGTAGCAGGGAAGGTGAAAAAGCACTTTGCAACGCTTTTCGACGCACAGATTGTTTAATCACCGAAGCCGAACTCGAGTTGTTCCTCCGGAAGTAGGCGAAACGATTGCCGATGGTACGTGCAGGGTCCGTGAAGGCGGATAGCGTCTCGATGGGCAGGTGTTGGATAGCCTTTGTTTTGGTTCCACTTATACATCGGGAATTCTTCGTGCAGCCGGGCCATATAATCATCCCGATAGGTTTTGGCTAGTACGGAAGCTGCCGCAATGCTGAGGTATTTTCCGTCACCTTTTACGATACAACTATGCGGAATGCCATCAACCGAACGAAAGCGGTTGCCGTCTACTATTATATACTCAGGCGTCGGGGTGAGTTTTCGGACACATTCCTGCATGGCCTTGATCGAAGCGTTCAGGATGTTGATTTCATCCACAACGAGGTGGTCGAGGTGTGTTACGGAAAAGGAGATAGCCGCACTTTCTATGATGGGGCGTAAGGCGTAGCGTTCTTTTTCTGTAAGTTGTTTAGAATCGTTTAACCATTCGTGTGTGAAGTCGCGCGGAAGAATAACCGCAGCCGCGGTAACCGGGCCTGCAAGACAGCCCCGTCCGGCCTCATCGGTTCCGGCCTCGAACGCGCATTCTGAAAAAGAGGGCAGTAGCATCATCGTAAAAGGCAAATGTAGGTAAATGCAACGTATGTATACGATGCGTTAAAAATAAGCCGTTGCAACATCGCATTTGATTAATTCATAAATTAGCACGCTAATACCAATTTTTGGATATGAAAAAGAAATATACACTTGCCATGCTTGTTCTGATTCCTTTCCTCGGAATGGCCCAGACGGTAAAGCAGCGTCAGGAGATCGTCTCGCACTACGATTTGGAGGCGCTCAGACAAATGAAAGAACAGTTCGAGTCGGATTTCTACCAGAACTATAACAAGGCGCTCGAGTTGGCGCGCATCAACGGATGGCCACTACGTATTGAAAAACCGAACGGAGGATTTTCCGAATTGCAGGGCGTAACGGAGGACGGTCGACCGTTATATTACACGACGGATAACTTAGGCGTTATCAATACCAGTAGGGCCAACCACCTTCATCCGGGAGGTTCGCTGGGGCTCAGTCTCACCGGACTTGATATGTTCGCTGGTGTATGGGATGGGGACCATCCACGTACTACCCACAACGATTTCGGAGATCGAATTTTTGAATTCGACAATGATCCTACTACCGGATTTCACGCGACCCACGTTACGGGAACAATCATTAGTTCGGGTGCAAGCAGCGCTACCGGTAAAGGAGTGGCCTACCAGGCTACGGCTTGGGTGTGTGATTGGACAAATGACGTCGCGGAAATGACCAGCACGGCCAGTCAGGGAATGTTGCTTTCAAACCACTCGTATGGACTCGACGCGGGCAGTGGCAATAATTTTCCGGAGTCCTATTTTGGTGCCTACATAAGCGCTTCCAAACAGCTAGATGATTTGATGTATGCGGCTCCCTTTTATCAAGTGGTGGTTTCTGCGGGCAACGATCGTTCGCAACCGCAGACCATCAACCCTGATAAAGGTGGGCATGATTTGATAACGAAATGGGCTACTGCAAAAAATGCAATAGTAGTTGCAGCTATTAACAATATTACCAATTACACGAGTCCGACCCAAGCGGTAATGTCGTCTTTTAGCAGTTGGGGTCCCACAGACGATAACCGCGTAAAACCTGACATCAGCACAAAAGGAGTCAATGTCAACTCTACCAGTAACACTTCTGATACCGCTTATGCACAGAGCAGTGGAACATCTATGGCGTCGCCGGGGGTCACGGGAGCGTTATTGCTGTTGCAGCAGCATTATTCTAATTTGAATGCCGGTACCTTTATGCGTGCGGCTACACTTCGCGGATTGATGATACACACGGCGAGTGAGGCGGGTGAGTATGACGGTCCTGATTCGCGATTTGGCTGGGGCGTAATCGATGCCCGTAATGCTGCAAAAGCAATTACGGCTACCACGCAACAAAAAGCCATTATTTCGGAACTTACCCTCAACCAAGGCGCAACGTATACGAGATCGGTCACCGTAGATGGTACAGGTCCTCTGGTCGCGACCATTTGTTGGACTGATAAAGGGGGAGTGGTGAACAATTCGGTTGTGGATTTGGTGAATTCACCGTTGGTAAATGATCTTGACATACGTATCACACAAGATAATAATACCTATTTCCCATGGCGCTTGAACGATATAGTGGACGATCCATCCGTGCAGGAAGACAACTCAGTGGATAATGTCGAAAAAGTTGAAGTAAAGAATCCTTCTGGAACGTATACTATAACCGTTACGCACAAAGACAATTTGGTAACGGGAAGCCAGAAATTCTCGCTTATCGTTACGGGGATCGATTTGGCGTTGGGCGTCGAGCAGGACGTTTTCGCTACATTTGACTTATGGCCAAATCCGGTTGCGGATGAGCTGAATGTGGCGGTATCTGACGTTGCAGAAGATCTTTCGGTTGCGATTTTTGATATGCAGGGAAAAAGGCTGATTAATCAAACATTCGAATCCGCGGCGGGGAAAGCGCGTATCGATGTGTCGGGCTTGTCATCGGGTATTTACTTTGTGAAAGTACTTCAGGGTACTAAGGAAGCCGTGCGGAAGTTTGTTAAAAAATAACTTTAACGTCACAATTTCATAAAAATAGGGAAGAGGAAGCAACCTCTTCCCTATTTTTTTATCTCTTAGGGTGAGGAGCAGTTATTAATGAAGTATTAATGTTTTTGCAGAAACTACCGTAAATCTTGGGGTTTTCCGCTGTTAAAAATTTGTTATATTAAAAATAATTGATAGTTTTGCGCCTTTAACTAACTCAAATAAATTCTGTATGAAATCAAAGTTAAATTGGATTATGACGCTGTTCATGGCGTTCTTTATTCAAGTGGCCTTTGCTCAAGAGAAAACGGTTTCAGGTACCGTTACGGATGATTCCGGTGAGGGCCTTCCAGGCGTGAGCGTGGTGGTGCAGGGTACTTCAAAAGGTACGCAGACAGACTTCGAGGGTAAATACTCTCTGAAAGTCGCTGTTGGTGATAAGCTCACCTTCTCGTTTTTAGGAATGGATCCGCAGACTGTCACGGTCGGAGCGTCCAATTCTATCTCGGTTCAATTGAAGACATCGGCTCGTCAGTTGATTGAGGTTGTAGTGGAAGGTTACAACATTACACGTCCAAAAACTAAATCTAACGTCGCCGTTACTACCGTTAGTGCGGCAACAATCGAGCAACGTCCAAACGCTTCATTCATCCAGACGCTGCAATCGCAGGTAGCTGGTTTGAACATCGCGACAGGCAGCGGGCAGCCAGGTGGAAACAGTTTGGTTATCCTTCGTGGTGTAGCGTCGCTAAATGGAAAGATTGAGCCGCTTTACGTAATAGATGGAGTTCCGCTTAATGCAGATAACTTCCGTAGTTTGAACCCAGACGATATCGCATCAGTTTCTGTACTGAAGGATGCGGCGGCAACGGCGAAGTACGGTAACCGCGGTTCGAACGGTGTTATTGTAGTAACTACCAAAAAAGGTAGCTATGAATCTAATTTGTCCATCAAGTATAACGTGACGACTGGTTTTTCAAAGTTCCAGGGTAACGATTACAATATGATGAATTCCCGTCAGATACTTACGCTCGAGCGTGAGCGCGGCGACGGGTTGGGTGCTAGTGGTGGACTTGGGAACATCCCGCTTACGGATGCTCAGATAGCCTCGTATGGCAGCACCAACTGGAACAACTATTTCTTTCGTACCGGATACTCGCAGAACCACACGTTGAGCCTGACAAGCGGTAGCAAAACGCTCGCTTCGTTTACTTCATTTGGTTTCTTCGATCAACAGGGTATCCTTCGTAACACAGACCTTAATAGGTTCACATTCCGCAACAACCTTACTGGTCGTAGCGCAAATGAGAAGTTCAATTATTCGACTAATATTACCATTAACTTCTCACGCCGAAATGAAGCGACTTCGGTTGGTACTGGTGGGGTTAACCAAAACTATCTTGTCGGTGCCAACAACGGTCTTCCGTATATCTCTCCTGATATGTGGGTAAGTGGTCAGCAGACTTTTGTTGACTATCAGACCGACACGATTTTTGATCCAGATTTGACAGATGCTGTCAATGGTCCTTTGGCCGGAACCTTAGCATACACTCCGTTGTTCCTCGTGGATAAATTGAAATCATTCTCAAATGAGATTGATGAACTCAAAGGTGTGGCTTATTTTGAAGCGTCATATAAAATAGCTAAACACTTCACTCTTGGGTTGAATTCAGGTCTCGACTACACCCAACAAACCGCTACTGTATTTCAAGATCCTGAGGCATTTAACTCCTTCGTTTTTCAGAACGCGGCCGAAGCGATTGGTTTCCAGACGCAAACGTTCCAACGTGACGCGGCGTTTAACACGAATACCAGTCTGAACTATAACAGATCATGGGGTAAACATACACTAGATGTTACGGCATTCACGGAGTATTATAAAACTCACTTCAATTCATTTAGTTACACCCAGAACGGTCTTGATCCAAAGCAGTCATTTCCAGGAGGTGGCTCGGGTTACGTTGCAGACACGGAGAATGATGATTTCAATGTGCCGACGGTCGGGGCTACGAAGTTGGAGGGTGGACTTTTCTCGTATTTCGCAGTTGCTGACTATGATTATGACGGACGATTTGGTTTAGGTGGTACCGTTCGTCGGGATGCGTCATCGCGTTTTGCCAACTCCAACCGTTGGGGTACCTTCTGGTCGGTAAGCGGTCGTTGGAATCTTGACAAAGAAGCGTTCCTACAGGGTTCATTCGTCAATAAGTTGAAACTACGAGCTTCTTATGGTACCAATGGTAACCAAGATATCTCGAATGGAACTTATCTTGCGTTGAACAATACCCGAAACTTGTATACTGTTGCTCCGTTGTATCAAAACGCGTCTGGTTTAGCACCGACTAACCCTGCTAACCCGAACCTCAAGTGGGAGACCGTTACGCAAACCAACATCGGTACCGACTTTGAAATGTTTGGTAGTCGCTTGGTGGGTACCGTTGATTGGTATTACAAGAAAACTACAGATCTGTTCCTCGACCTCACACCGCCACTAAGCAGTGGTTGGTCTACGTACGCAGGAAACTTCGGTAATATGTGGAACCGCGGTCTCGAGGTAACGTTGTCTTATGATCTGGTTCGTCCGGCTGATTCAAACCCTGAAGGTTTGAGTGTTAAGTTGCGTTTCAATGGTTCGCGTAACATCAACCGTATTGGAGACATCGCAACGGCTAGTGGACTTATCGACAATGGTCTTTCTGTTGTTCAGGAAGGGCGTGTCCTCAACGAGTGGTTCCTGGTGCGTTACGCAGGTGTAAACCCGGCTACCGGTAACCTTTTGTTTTACAACAAGGACGGTGAGTTGACTGAAAATCCAGATGGTGCCGCTGATCGTGTGCTAACAGGTAAATCATCGATACCTGTGTACCAGGGAGGCTTCGGTGCTGACATTGATTATCATAATTTCTACGTCTCTGCCCAGTTCTCTTACGTAGCCGACATTTGGCGTTATGATTACGACTTGCAGGGTGTTCAGGATCCAACCGACATAGGTGTGTTCAACAAGTCGACAGACATCCTTCGGGCTTGGACGCCAGATAATCGCATAACCGACATGCCGTCGCTTACTGCTACAAACCTGTCGCTTGACGGAGACTCTGATCGTTATTTGAAGGATGCGTCTTATGTTCGTCTCCGTTATTTCACAGTTGGATATAACTTCCCTAAGCGTTTTCTTGATAAGACTTTCCTCAAGAACTTGAAAGTTTTCGCTCAGGCTGAGAACTTGGTGACCTGGTCAAAGTGGAGGGGTTGGGATGCCGAGAGTACACGTGGATCTGACCAATATCAATATCCTACCCCAAAGATTATTTCACTTGGTGCACAGATTGAATTTTAAAAAGAAAGAAAATGAAAAAGTTTAAAGTAACTATTTTGGCTTTGATGGGGTTGGCCTTTGTTTCGTGCCAGGACGCCGTCGATATCGTGCAGGGCGGGGAACTATATCCTGAGACCGCTTTTCAGACAGTAGATGATCTTCAGCTGGGACTTGTTGGTGTTTATGGAGTGATGCCCGGTGAAACGGAAATAGGTTTCAATGCTATTTTTACGGATGAGGTTCGGATCGGTTATGCCAATGGTGGCCAAGGCCTTATCCAGGGTGAGTATGGATTTATCCTCAATACCAATTCAGGTGATGCTGCCTCTATTTGGTTCTCGTATTATCGTATGTTGATGTTTACGAATCGTGTGCTTGAAGCTGCCGGAACCATTGTGCCAAGTGGTGATGATGAGACGGCTCAGTACAAAGATGTTATTGCGCAATTACACATTCTTAGAGCATGGGCGCATTTCAAATTGTTGTGCTACTTCTCTACCGATTTGACTGACGACAATGCGCTAGGTGTTATCTTAGGAGATCACCCGATTGCGGTTACTGGCGAGTACTTGCCACGTGTAACGAACGGGGAAGTTTTTGCTTTGATCAACTCTGATCTTGACTATGTCACAGATTTAACATCAAATGCAGACAATGCGGATAATAAGTTCATCTCTCCGGATTTCGTGAAGGCGTTTCGCGCTCGTATGGCCGCTTTCAGAGGTGATTACGCTACCGTTCTTACCTTGACCAATGAGCTGATAGCTGATTATCCTTTGACGCAGCGCGGCACGGGTACATCACCTGCTGGTCCGGCTACAGTAACTTCGGCGAATTCAAATTACATGAAATTGTGGGCTGACTTGGATATTACCAACGGAAGCGATGAAATCATTTTTAAGCTCGATCGCGTTTTGGGCGATTCGGAAGTAGGTGGTATTTTCGCTTCAGTAAACGCTACTGCCGACGGTTCTCCATTCTATGAGATGAGCACAGACTTGTTCAATCTGCTGAATGTACCTGGCGACGTTCGTTTTAATGCATTTGTTCACCCTACAAGTACAAACAGTCCTGACCTTCCGAACAATGGTGTGTACGCTATCGGGAAATACACAGGTTCTGCTGGTATTGCGTTACTGAATGACCTCAAAGTTTTCCGCACATCTGAAATGGTGTTTCTGAAAGCCGAGGCACAGGCTGCTACCGGTGATTTGGTGGGTGTTGCAGCCACACTACAGACCATCAACGCAGCACGTTTCCGTAACAATGCGCCGGTTATCGCTGTACCTGCAACTGCACAGGCGGCGTATGCCGAGATTTTGAAACAACGGAGAATCGAGCTTTGTTTCGAAGGACACCGCTATCTTGACCTCAAGCGTCTGGGTGCACGCGCAGGTGTTGACATCGTTCGTAATCCGCTTGACTGTGCCATCAACGGGGCATGTACGTTGAGCACAAGCGACTATCGATTCACTATGCCGATTCCTTCCTCCGAATTGTCTGCTAACCCTACAGTTCGTTCACAACAGAATCCTGGTTACTCGGTTACTGGTAATTAATAAAATGCTATATTAAGATGAAAAAGTTTCTAATTAAATCCTGTCTGGTAGCGCTGTTCACAGCGTCGCTGGTTAGCTGCGAGGAAGATCGCGTAATCTATTCTGGTGGCGATTTCGTTACCTTTGAAAATGGTGGGGAAGAGCGTCTCAGCGTGTTTGAAAATGCTGGAACGGTCACTGTTCCCGTACACCTTTCCGTACCTCGTTCTGAGGACGTGACAGTAAACCTTTCCACTACAAATGGAGAGGCAGTGAGCGGAACAGACTTTAATCTGGTTACGACCACCGTGACCATTCCCGCCGGCGAAACCGAAGCTGTAGCAAGTTTCAGCATTGTCGATAACACTGATTTTGGCGAGGCTAAAACGTTTGTGCTTTCTATCTCTGGAACGTCGGCTCCTGACATTATTCTTGGTCTTTCCGGGGATATAGGAACCTACCAAAAGACGGTTAGCATAGTGAATGACGACTGTCCGTCTAAATATACTATTTGGGTAGGTGATCTGGATGTAGAGGATGTTGGTTACGGAATTACTCCGGGTACGGGAGCCGTCACACCGGAAGGAACCTGCGACATTCTTCGTGTAGATAACAATCTCGGTGGCGTTCCAGCGATGATCGCGGGTACTACATTCGATTTGTTGTTCACTCCAGACTTCGACGGTGCCACTACGGGTACTGTAGAGGTTAAGCCAACTTATACCCGTATGTCTGGTGCTAACTTCGTGACCTATTCAGCGATCGGCGTTTACGACGAGGACACTCAGACCATCACACTGGATTACTCAGTTGATGCTCGTAGTGGCTCAGCAAATGGACCGATTTTGGGTACGTTCTGGACAGGAAGTAATGTCATTACGCCTGCACAGTAAGCTGCGCATGTTTGATAAAAAGGACCCGGCATGATTGCCGGGTTTTTTTATGCCTATCCCGTTGCTTTTTTTGGTATTTTTGGCGCAACGCCACGCTTATGAAAACTCTGGTTGTTTGTTTACTAGTTACAATCTGCGGTTTCTCCCAGTCCCGGTTGGAGAAAGCGCAGCGTTGCGTGCAGACAGGCGACTATCAACGTGCTGAGACCCTTGCCAAAGCAGTACTCAGTGAGGAACCTGGAAGCCTCGACGCCATGGAGATGTTAGGCGACATCGCAGGTTACCAAAAACAATGGCCCGAAGCACTATCATATTACAACAGGTTGCGAACCTTGCAGCCCCTGAACGCCGACTATCAATACAAGTATGGGGGTGTAATGGGTATGATTGCCAAAGACAGTAATAAATTCACGGCACTGTCAATGCTTGACGACATACGGAATGCTTTTTTGCGCGCTATCGAGCTCAATCCAAAACATATAGAAGCAAGATGGGCGTTGATCGATTATTACCTTGAGGTTCCGGGTATATTGGGAGGAAGCGAACGGAAGGCACAACGCTATGCCAATGAACTGGCCAAGTTGTCCCCAGTTGACGGTTTTCTCGCGAAAGGACATATAGCAGAGTACTTCAAAAGATACAGCCAGGCGGAGAGTTATTATCGTTCTGCCATCACCGTGGGCAAGTCGCGTACGACGTACGAACGACTCGCCAATCTATACAGAAACCGCCTGAAGCGCCCTGATAAAGCGAGGGAAGTGCTTCTGGAGTACCAAAACCTAAAGAAAAGTTGATGCGCGCACATTTCATTGCAATCGGCGGAAGCGCCATGCATAACTTAGCCCTTGCTCTTCACGATAAAGGATATCATGTTACCGGTTCAGACGATGCGATTTTCGAACCGTCGCTTGGGCGTCTGGCCAAAAAAGGCCTTCTACCGGCAGAACTAGGGTGGTTTCCTGAAAAGCTCGATGGCACAATCGAAGCTGTAATCCTGGGAATGCACGCCAAGGCCGATAATCCGGAGTTGCTTCGCGCGCAGGAATTGGGATTACATATTTATTCTTACCCGGAGTTCCTTTACGAGCAATCGAAGAACAAGACGCGGGTGGTGATTGGCGGGTCCCACGGCAAGACAACGATTACGTCGATGATCCTACACGTCATGAAGTTCCATGGCATCGAGGTCGACTTTATGGTCGGCGCCCAACTCGATGGCTTCGACAATATGGTACATCTGACCGAAGAAAACGATTTTATGATACTCGAAGGAGACGAATATCTGTCGTCACCCATCGACCGGCGACCGAAGTTCCATCTCTATAAACCGAATATAGCCCTTCTTTCGGGCATTGCCTGGGATCACATCAACGTGTTTCCCACCTTCGACAACTACGTCGAGCAATTCGAAATATTTATTTCCCATCTTACGGATGGCGGCATTTTGGTTTATAACGAAGAAGATCCTGTTGTAAAGCGAATTTCCGAGGCAGCCACGAACCCCGTCCGTAAACTCGCTTACCATACCCCCACCTATACGGTTCGGGATGGGAAGACGCTATTGGCCACGCCAGAAGGTGATATGCCCATCGAAGTGTTCGGTGCCCATAACCTGAGCAACCTCGCGGGCGCCAAATGGATTTGCCAGAATATGGGAGTGGACGAAGCCGATTTTTATGAGGCAATCGCTACCTTTCATGGCGCCTCCAAACGACTGGAGAAAATCGCGGAGAACGCCCGAAGTATCGCTTATAAAGATTTCGCACATTCACCCAGTAAGGTAACGGCTACCACTCGGGCCGTCAAACAACAGTATCCGGATCGTAAATTGGTGGCGTGTCTGGAATTGCATACCTATAGTAGCCTTAACCCGGAGTTCTTAAAAGAGTATCAGGGTGCGCTCGACGCCGCTGATGAAGCGTTGGTATTCTATTCTCCGGATGCATTGGCCATCAAGAGAATGGAACCGATTTCTGCCTCGCAGATTGCAGAAGCCTTCCAACGAGAGGATTTGTTGGTCTATACCGATCCGGGAGCTTTTCGTTCGTTTCTCTTCGGTTTGGATATGCAAAGTCAATCAGTTGCCTTGTTGTTGATGAGTTCCGGAAATTACGGCGGACTGAAATTCGAGGATGTTCGCGACCTTATAAAGAATTAAGAATTCATACGGTTTTCCCGTACTTTCAGAAGCGTCAGTCGTGCTATCTTGCCGGAAAATGCTGATATGTCTGAACAATCTTTTTTTCCTATACGAGCCTGGGCAGAAGACGACCGCCCACGCGAGAAACTCCTATTAAAAGGCAAAGCCGCGTTGTCGGATGCGGAACTGCTGGCCATCCTAATTGGCACGGGCAGCCAGAATGAAACGGCTGTCGATCTAAGTAAACGGCTGCTTGCGGCGTCAGGCAATAATCTCGCCCGATTTGCTAAAATGGGACTAAAGCAACTACAGGAGTTTCGCGGCATCGGCGAAGCCAAGGCGGTTACCATCATAGCGGCACTCGAATTAGGTCAAAGACGCAGGGCGGAATCCTCGCCCGATACCGACAAAGTAACATCGAGCCTTTCGGTATATGAGCTCATGCGTCCGCTGATAGGGGAGTTGCCCCATGAAGAATTTTGGATTATTTACCTTAATAACGCCAACAAGGTGTTGTCGAAATTGCAGTTGAGCAAGGGGGGGATTACCGGTACGCTTGTCGACGTGAGGTTGGTTTACAAACAGGCCGTACAATGTGGGGCCACTTCTATCATCGTATGCCACAACCATCCGTCAGGTGGACTTACGCCGAGCGATGCGGATCGACAGATTACCCGGAAGCTGAAAGCGGCGGGCGAACATTTGGATGTGAAACTGCTTGATCATGTCATTATCACCGAGGTGAGCCACTTCAGCTTTTCCGACGAAGGCATGCTTTAGTTAATTGGAAATCCGGATACCTGTTTTTGCCAAAACTTCACGACATTTGTCAGATGCACCGAGCCACTATTACGGATATTTTCTTTGACCTCGATCATACGCTGTGGGATTTTGACCGCAATTCGGCGCTTGCTTTCGACAAGGTATTTTCAAAACACGGTATTGACGTTGATTTGGAGACCTTCCTCGGACACTATACGCTCATCAACTCTGACTACTGGAACCGCTACGAGCAAAACCTGATTACCATCGAGGAACTCCGATACGGACGTCTACGTTCCACTTTTGAGCGTTTTGGTATGTCTCACGCCCACGACGTGTTGCATACGCTGTCAGAGGCCTATATCGACCACCTCCCGGAGCACAATCATTTGTTTGACGGCGCCATCGACACCTTGCACTATCTGAAGGACAAATATCGTTTGCACATCATCACTAACGGTTTTAGCCACGTACAGAAGAAAAAGATGGCGAATTCCGGGCTACAGCCTTTTTTTGCTACGATAACGGATTCTGAAATGGCGGGCGCGAAAAAACCGGATCCTATTATATTTCGATATGCTCTTGAAAAGGCAGGCACCCACGCATCTTCCAGCGTCATGATTGGGGATAGCCTGGTGGCGGATATCAAAGGAGCATCGGGAGCCGGCTTATACCCTATACATTTTTCTCCTTCCGGACATGCCGTGTCGGAAACTGGCTTTCAAACGATTCGGCATTTGTCCGAACTACAAACCCTTTTTTAATTATGAAGAAGTTTGCTCTTTTTATTTTGTTATTCCTCACCGGATGGTCAAATGCGCAGTCCGTGAACGAGTTTCGCTATGTAGTCATTCCAACCCGATTTGAATTGCAATCGGAGCCGAATCAGTACCGCCTTAACACGCTCTCTAAAAAATACCTGACAGAAGCCGGTTTTGAGGCAGTGCACGAATCATTGATGACAGACGACCAGGTGAACCGCCGTTGCGATAACCTGTTCATCGACATTGTGAAAGTCAAGTCATTACTTACCATTAAAATCAAAGTAGTCTTTAGGGATTGTCGAAATGCGGTGATTTTCGAAAGTAAGGAAGGTAACAGCAAAGAAAAGTCGTACGAGAAGGGTTATCAGGAAGCGCTTGCAAAGGCTTTCGAATCGGTAAAAGAACTGCAGTACACCTATACCGGCAAAAAACAGGATGTCACACCTGAACCGCAGCCGGTCGCCGTGTCAAAACCAGTCGTTCCGGCAGCAGCGACACCTATCGCCACAACGCCTGTAGTGCCGTCCGATACTACGTTGAAGCCATCCTATACTGTAGAAGCCCTCGCGTCGGGTTATTTGATTATTGACAGCAATACCTCAAAGATTGCATTAAAAATCCTCAAGACATCCGATCCTAAAATATATACAGCTTCGCGAAATGGCGACAGCGGCGTATTCCTGAATAAAAACGGCAAGTGGTTTTTCGAATACTATCGTAACGGCACGCTGTATTCAGAGGAGTTTTCTGTCGACTATACCTTTTAGTACCCGTATTTGTCTTTCCAGCGGTTGCGTAGGAACTCCCGGGTCTGCTTCTCTCTTGCGTTATCCCCAGGTTCATAGAAAACCGTCCCCGATAATGCTTCGGGCAGGAACTCCTGTTCAGCGAAGTTATGCGCAAAATCATGTGCATATTTATAATCGTCCCCATATCCCAACTCTTTCATAAGCTTGGTAGGAGCGTTTCGCAGATGTAAAGGCACCGGGAGGTCACCTTGTTGTCGAACGGCTTGCTGGGCAGCTCCTATAGCCATGTAGGTGGCGTTGCTCTTTGGTGAAGTGGCCAGATAGACGGCACACTGACTTAGCAGGATGCGGCTTTCTGGATACCCGATAGTCGTAACAGCCTGGAAGGTGTTGTTCGCGATGACCAAAGCCGTCGGATTGGCATTTCCGATATCCTCACTCGCTAAAATCAACATCCGGCGGGCGATAAATTTTACATCTTCCCCGCCTTCGATCATCCGTGCAAGCCAATATACCGCCCCATTTGGGTCACTGCCGCGCATCGATTTAATAAAAGCGGATATAATGTCATAGTGTTGTTCCCCTGTCTTATCATACAAAACCGTAGTCTGTTGCGCGAGTTGCATGACCGCCTCATTGGTAACGATAATCGCGTCACCGGGTGTAGCGTTGACCACCAATTCGAAGATGTTGAGCAGTTTGCGTCCGTCTCCACCCGAAAGGCGCAATAACGCTTCCGTTTCCTTTAATTCGATGTTACGGGAAGCCAGGATGGTATCGTTCGCGATGGCACGTTTCAAGAGGGCATTCAGGTCGTCTTTAGAAAACGGATTTAGGATGTATACCTGACAACGCGACAGCAAAGCGGGAATCACTTCAAAGCTCGGATTTTCGGTAGTAGCCCCGATAAGGGTTACCCATCCTTTTTCGACAGCGGCCAAAAGGGAATCCTGTTGCGATTTGCTGAACCGGTGGATCTCGTCGATGAACAGGATAGGGTTCTTGGCGGTAAAAAGTCCGCCAGCCTGCTTGGCTTTGTCAATGACTTCCCGGACGTCTTTTACCCCAGAGTTGATTGCGCTTAGGATGTAGAAGGGACGTTTCGATTCTTCGGCGATGATCTGGGCAAGGGTGGTTTTACCCGTTCCAGGAGGTCCCCAGAAAATAAGCGAGGGGATGAAGCCACGGGCAATCTGTTGGGTGAGGGATCCTTCTGGTCCTACCAGGTGTAACTGACTGATGTAGTCTTCGAGTCGCTTGGGTCGTATACGTTCTGCTAAAGGCGCTTCCATAGCTACAAAGGTACACGGTTTCGTATTTGGTGAGCTACTTTGACGGAATTGCTGGTAACCAAAAATAGGATAGCTGCCATTTTTACCGTTTTCGTAATTTGGTGGGATATTTGACAGGCGCTGAGAAAAATAATCGATATGGACGACGGTCGTCACTTCCAATTTTCCCCGTCGGTTTACCTGATGCCGCTGTTGGTAGTAGTGCCGATGTGGTTCGTTTTTGGGTTACAATCGACGTTCCATCACTCATTTGATTTCCTGGGCATCTTGCCACGCCATTGGAGCGGTCTTCCCGGAATTGTCTTCAGTCCGTTTCTGCACGGCAACCTAGGGCACATCGCGAGTAATACGCCTCCTTTACTTATTCTTATTGCCGCGTTGGTCTATTTTTACAGAAGGCTCTCGCTTAAGGTATTGCTTTTTGGTATCCTGTTATCCGGCTTCATTACCTGGGTTATCGGCCGGGATTCCTATCATATCGGGGCCAGCGGTTTGGTATATGTGCTCGTGGGCTTCATCTTTTTTAAAGGCCTGATGACACAGTATTACCGGCTTGTGGCCTTATCGTTTGCCGTAGTGTTGATGTATGGCGGACTGATATGGTATATGTTCCCTGGCATCGACGAGGCTGTGTCGTGGGAGGCCCATTTAGGCGGTATGATCAGTGGGTTTGCCTTTGCCGTGCTCTTCCGGACGCCGAACTATCACGACGACCTGCTCTTTGAATGGCAACGGCCGGATTACGATCCGTCGAACGACAAATTCATGCAGCGCTTTGATGAGCAGGGTAATTTTGTCAATCCACCTCCGCCGGAGCCCGAGCCAGTCGAGGAGGAGCTTCAACCGGGTATTCGCTACCACTTCATCCCCATTGATAAAGAGCGAGGGGAGGATTAACGGCGTTGCCGCACGGCTTCATATAAAATAGCACCGCAGGCTACCGACACATTAAGCGAGCCGATCGTGCCGAACAACGGCAGTTTCGCTTTCTCATCCACTATTTTCAGGACCGATGGATTGATTCCTCTATCCTCCGATCCCATTATGATGGCTAGTGGGCCGGTGAGATTGACATCGTATACGTCCTGATCCGTTTTCTCTGTAGCGGCAACGGTGCGTATTCCGGAGGCCTGGAGCATGAAAACGGCGTCTTTGATATGGTCGACCTTTGAAATAGGGACGTTAAAAACAGCACCGGCTGACGTTTTGACGGTATCGCCGTTAACAGGAGCGGCTCCGGAAGACGAAATGATGATACCGTTTACCCCTGTGCATTCGGCCGTTCGGATGATGGCACCGAAATTCCGGGCGTCTGATAATTGGTCGAGCAACAGGAAGAGGGGTGTGGCTCCGCTTTCCAACACGTTTTCGATTAGCGTTTCGAGATTATGGAACGCCACGGGCGCAATTTGCGCGACAGCACCCTGATGGTTCAACGATGTAAGGCGATTCAATTTCTCAGCTGGAACATAGCTGAAATTGATATGGTGTTGCTTGAGCGTCTTGAGTAGTTCCCGCATAAGGTCGCCCGACGCCTCCTTTTGGATGAAGACTTTATCTACTGGCTTTCCTGCGCGAACGGCTTCCATGATGGCGCGGATACCGAAAATCTGGTGTTGGTTTTCCATTTGGCAAAAGTACTATAAAAAAACCACCGGGATGCCGGTGGTTTTAGGTTGGGTAAAACAAGTTTTTACAACTCGTCTTCTAGGAATCCGGTGCGTTTGTGGCCACCGAATTTGTAGACTGTTCCTGGATCCCAGTCGAATTCAGCTTCGAAGTAGATACTGTCTACTACGTGTCCGCCGAACGAGGTACCACCATTCTTGAATATCTTACCATTCGTTACGTGAACCGTACCACCCGCATAAAGTTCATCGGCACCCGGTTGTCCGGAAAAGGTAAGGTTGGTAAAGTCCGTCGCCTGAACTTTCGTTTTGATTTCGAAAAACTCGTCATGGTCGTCAATCCAAAAGTTTTCGTCGTTTGACGATGCGTTATAAGTCGAATACAATACGTATCCCCCTCCAAACGCAGGTGTTACGCCATCTGGTTCATAGCCTACTATGTGCCAGTCGCCCGCGAAGTTCTTGGTTTTTGTACCACCGGCATCTGGGTTTCCGCCTTCGTCGCATGACACTGCAACAGTGAGACCAAAGGTCGCGAGTGCCATCGTTAATATAGTGAATTTAAATCTTTTCATCTTAGGTTTGATTAAGGTTCAATTTTATCGAGTACGACGTTGAAGGTAAAACCAGCATCCCACACGGTGGTGAAGGTTACCTGGTTTTGTTCTGGATAGGCCATGAGATCGCTCATTTCAGCACTTCCACCAAATGCACCTACAGAGAAAGGCGTTATGGAAAAATTGTTTGCCGGAATGCTGTTGGCGGTGATTACCACAGGTTGGGCTGCATATCCAGCACCATACGAGCGTCCGAGGTCATAGTAGCCTCCGATTCCGTCTGACATGCCATAAGTACCATTGGCGTTTTTCCAGATCAATACATATTCCAAATCCGTATACTGTGCTGTAAGCACACCGTTACGCGTCACCGTTGAACGATATAGGCCGGCGATGCTGCTGATGAGATCGCTGTTTTCGTACACGATAACCGTACGTCCGGCGGAACCAGAGAATCCGTCCTGGTTGGTGGCAGAATACGTCACTTGGTATACATCTGGTTTGTTTGTGTCAACCGAACTGCCGTGCTGGTAGAGCCCTGTAACGGAAGTAGTGTATTCGATTTCGTTATCGCCTTCAGTTACCGTTACACCCGGGTCAGTATACGTACTTCCCTTAGGCACAAAGATCACATCATCACCCAATACAGTGAAGTTTGGGTAATAGGTCACATTCGAGACGCCTCCTGTCGACTCATCAGAGCACGACACGAATAGGAGCGCGAGGATTGGGATTACAAAAAGCTTTTTCATTTTCAATTTTTTTAGTTGGCATCCCACCATACCGGTGTTGTCACAGGTATAAGCGCAGGTGCATTTTGATTAGTGGTGGTCACGTTACTTGGGAAAACCAGTCGTTTAGGGAATTGACCTCCGGTAGTCCCGTTGACAGAGTAAGAAAACTCGCCAGGAACGTAGCTTTCGCTGGTTTGTGGTACTGGCGATACTTCAGGATATCCGGTTCGGTTCTGCTCGAAGAAGGCTTCGAATCCGTTACCCGGGAAGAAGCTGGTCCATTTTTGCACAATGATCGCTTTGATTTTATCCTGAAGCGAACCTCCGGTCGGATATTCATAGGCTCCGCCTGGTGCAATATAGGCAGCCGCGCTGTGTCCATATTTGGAGAACATTTCAGTGACGGCAGCGTCATAGTTCGCTTTCGCACCTGCTCCCGCCGCATAGCGCTCACGTGCTTCCGCCTGAAGGAAAAGGCTTTCTTCATGGCTCATGAAATAAACAGGTGTGGTGGCACTGAGTTTCACGACGGCAAATGACGTTTGCGGTCCGGTGTTGTTGAAGTCACCTTGGTTGAGTGGTCCACCTGCGTTGTAGTAATCTTCCATACGCGGGTCATTGTTCTCATCAAGGTAGGAGTACAGCGTGCGGCTTGCACGGATATTCAACCCGGTGTTCAATTGGCGACGATCGGTTTCGTATAATGGATTGCTTCGGTCAGGTGCGTCTTCAAATTGTGTCATTGCAGCATCTGTATCCAGAAATGCGACACCTGAATTCAATAGCTCAGTTACACCAGCCGATGCCACAGAAGGTCGTACTTCGGTTTGGCGGAGATATAACTTGAGGAGCAATGTGTTGGCGTAGGCCGTCCAGTTGTCCATGTTGCCAGCAAAAACAAAGTCATCATTGCCAGGGGTTTCACCGGTAGACGCTGAGAGATCTTTAGACAGGGCGTCTTTGAGATCCGCTACCATTCGGTCGTAAACTGCTTCCTGGGTTTGGAAAGCAGGCTGGAGGATATTTACATTATTGGCTTCGTCATACGGTATTTGGTCATAAAAGTCAGCCATTATCTGTGAGGCATGCACCTCAAGGGTAGTAGCCATCAGATAGTACTTCCAGTTACCTTGCTCATTTGCCAGTCTTTTTACGTTTCGAAGGTCGCCTAATGCGTCGTACATCGCCGTCCATCCTAACACGTAGTCGTTGGTGCCGATGGAATAATCATCGATTTCCTTATACTGGTTGCTCGAATTACCTTGTGTGAAATGCTGTGACCAAAATCCACCAATAAGGGCATAATAGGATCCTTGTGCACCTGCTACACCGGCAATTCCCGCCGGAAATTCTGTTTTAAGTGCTATATCCGACGGCGACAGCAAATCTGGATCGCTGTTCACATCAAAGTCGTCTTTACTACATGAAAGTAGTAAAGCGGCCGCTGTTATTGATAAAACTATTTTTTTCATGATTCAATTTTTTTAGAATGATAATTTGAGGGTAGCTCCATACGCCCTCTGCGAAGGCAACGATCCAAACTCACCGAATTCACTTGTAACACCATTACCGAAAGTGCTGACTTCCGGATCGACATACGAGTTTCCGTCCGGTGTCCATAGGAACAGGTTTTTACCGTATATACCCAATTGCAGGCGCGTGATTCCCAATTTATCAGTAATCTTGGCGGGGAATGTGTAATACAGACTAACATCGCGCATACGAACGAACGTACGATCAATGATATGTCCTTGTTCGATACCCGGGTTATTGGTAGTATTACCCCAGTAATTCGTGATATTTTCGAACGAAATAGGCGTCGTATTTTCTGAATAGGTGCCGTCTCCGTTGTCAACCACAGAGTTCGGGATAATAAACGGATTCCGATCATTATAGGTTGTCATAATCCCATTACCCACAAAATCGTTCAATCTTCTTGTATACGAATACATCTCTCCACCCTGTTTCCAGTCAAACGCCATTGCGAGTGCAAACGCTTTGTATCGAAGAGTGGTCTGTAAGCCCATTACGAAGTCGCGCTGAATATTTCCAACCCGATTTTCTTCCTCAGATACAGTGTAGTAGCCGGTATCCGGATTCACAACATATTGACCGGCATCGTTTTTAACCGGGGTTCTTACGTAGAAAGTTCCGATCGGTTGACCTTCTTCAGCATACATGTTAACGCCATAAGCATTGTTAATCAACACTTTGGCGTCCCCGTCGATTCGGGTAACTTCGTTAAGGTTCTTCGTGAAAGTATAATTCACCGTCCACTCAAAATCGGCTGTTTTAAGCGGTGTGAAACCCAACGCCAATTCAACACCCTTATTTTGTAAGTCACCCAGATTTACTGTTTGTGTGGTATATCCTGTGGATGGGTCAACCGGAAGTCGACTCAACAAACCTTTCGTTTTATTGTAGTAAACGGAGAGGTCCAAAGTAAGCCGGTTGCTGAACAACGCCGACTCGACGCCAAATTCAAATTCTGTCGTTTTCTCGGGTTTTAGTCGGTTGTTGCCTAAGTTCGAGGAAAGTTCATAGAAATTTACACCCCCAAGAGGCGCCACCAAACTACCAAAGTAAGCGGCGGCAGTACCAACGTTGAGTGTAGATAAGGTCTGATAAGCGCTGGTATCGTTAGCTACACCAGACATCGCCGCACGCAGTTTGACAAAGTCATTTCCTTTTTCATAGAAAATGCCACTGAGGGATACTGAAGGGTAGTAGTATACGTTATCAGACGCCGGAAGGGTAGACGTGATGTCGCGTCGCACAGATGCGGTGAGGAAGTATTTGCCATTATACGAAAGTTCTCCCTGAAGGTAGACCCCCGCAAATTTACGCAACTCATCATTCTGGCTGATTGTAGGACGGTTGGCACTATTCCCAAGTTCGTAGTAGTTAGGTACATCGAGCCCGGTAACGTTTGCAGCAAAAGCATTGATCTCCTGTTTATTATACTGAGTGCCAAGTGTTGCTACCAGTCGTAGTTTTTCAGTAAAACTTTTGTTGTAGTTAAGGTTGAAATAGGTATCAAACTCGCTGCGTTCAATCCGCTGCTCGGTAACACCGCCCACAACTGGGTTAGCACCCGCCAGATCATTCGGTGATCCGTCAAGATAGTCAACGATAGCGCCATAGCTCTTGATAGACTCATTGCGGTAGTTACCACCAATCTGCCAACTCGCCGTCAGTTCAGGTGTAATTTTATACTCCAGGTTTACGTTGCCATAGAGATTGTTACCCCTAATTTTTGTTGAGTTCTCGTTGATCGCCCACCAAGGATTCGTGGCATAAGGTGTGAAGTAATAGCTTGGGGAATTGAACGGATTATTTTTGTAGTCCTGCAGGTCCACGATACTTATGTCTCGTGGAATCTGCATCAAGTCCTGTGGCAGGGTAGAACCTTCGCCCGCGTCATCGCCCTGGCCGGTATTGACCGCATTTTGGTCTTTATTGACATAGTTGATTGCTATACGGGTACTAAATTTACCCGATTTTATGCCGCCATTAAAGGCAAGCGTGCGGCGCAGGTACTGGTCGGCCGTTGTAGGAATGACGCCGTCGCTATTCAGGTCAGTGAAGCTAAGTGCGAAATCCGAGAAATCGTTTCCGCCGGAGATAGAGAGGGCATTCGTGCGGGTGATGCCAGTGTCATAGAAATCCCTCACGTTATCTTCCAGTGCCACGTACGGCTTTATTTGCTGGGAATTGTTATAGACAGTACCCCACGGACGAATCTCACCGTTAAACGCGGGACCCCATGAGCCATTTTCATTACTTGGGCCGGAGCCTGTTGTAAGGGCAGAATATCCTAAGCCATTCCAGCCTTGGCCAAAACTATTTTGCGTGTGCGTCAGGCGCCCCACTTCGTTCATGTCGATGGAAGACACGAAGTCGATTTTAATTTTCTCCTGACGTTTTCCTTTTTTCGTCGTGATAATGATTACCCCGTTTCCAGCTCTTGAGCCATAAAGTGCCGAAGCCGCGGCACCCTTGAGGAATGTCATTGTCTCGATATTGTTAGGATCGATATCGTTTAGTCCAGAGCCCCCGTCGAACGAACGGGTCGTACCAGTAAAGCCGGTGAACGAGTTGTTAAGCGGAGATCCGTCGACGATAATCAGCGGGCTTGTTGAACCGGTGATCGATTTTATACCACGTACAAAAATCTTCGGTGAAGCACCCGGAATTCCCGGAGAGGTGATATCGGCACCTGCCACCTTTCCAGACAGCGTTTCTAATGGGTTACCGTTGGCAACCTGGGTAAGCTGCGCCGCGGTCACGGTTGTTGTCGCATACCCCAACGCCTTTTTTTCACGCTTGATGCCAAATGAGGTGACGACCACACCCTCCAGCTCTACTGCCGAATCGGCCAGTTTCACATTAAGGGTTGTCGAAGTCGCCTTCTGTGTCTGTGTCTGCATTCCGATAAATGAAAACACAAGCGTGTCGGTCGGCGCTGCGGAAATGGAGTACTTACCGTCGAGATCGGTTTGCGTGCCGGTCTGCGTGCCCTGGATGAGGACACTTACGCCCGGCATCGGCAATCCATTGCCGTCGGTAACAGTTCCCGTCACCGTCCTTTGCTGCGCTATCGCCACCTGGACGAAGAGCAGCAAGAGTAATGCTACGTAATTTGTTAGTCGAGATTTCATATTGTATGATTTAGTTATAAAACCAAATATATGAAATAATATGTTAAGAAAAAGAAGGGCTTAAGGCCGAAAGTATAAGAAAACCTTAAAAACTTTAGAAAATCGTCTTAAAACTTATATGCACGATCGAGTTTGATAGCCTGATTTGCTGCCCGTTAGCGGTGCCGTTCGCGTAGGTGATTCGCAAAAGGCCATTTCGTGTTAAAATCCCTGCACCAAGCCCGATTCCTAACAGTTTGCCGTTGTTTCCGGACGTTTCGTCTCGATAATACCCATAATCAAGAACAGAATGGAGGTATAACGACGACCCTACCGTATACCGATATTCGCTCAGTATGCTTGTAAACAGTTGTCCCTGAAGACTGTTTTCGTTAAACCCGCGTATCGAGTTGATGCCGCCGAACCGGTACAGTTCATTTAGGATGTAATTGCCGCTTTGAAGGAAGTAGTCCTGCGTTCGTATGAAAAGGCTGTTTTTCTCATTGAGATAAAAGGAATGAAATGCATCCAGCGTTACGAAATACTGCCCTTCGGTTGCGGTTTTGGATGCGCGCGAACCCGTTCCGGCCTTCAACTGCACCCGCGTCCGCTCGGGGAACAGGAAATCGGAGGTGCGCAAATCCAGGAACTCGAAGGAGGCTGTCAGGAAACGGTTATTGAAATCGCTGAGGGTACTTGTATTTTGGTTTTGGATGTCACTCGATTCGGCAGATTGGTAGCCGAGATAACCGCGGAGGTTGTGCCGGAAAAGATAGCCGGCTTCCAGCGAGGTTTTCGTCGTCTGGAAGGTGCTGTCCTGCCGAAAGATGTTCAGTGACATTCGCAATCCCAATCGTGAGCGGAAGATGTACGGCAATTCTAGCGAGGCATTGAACGTACGCTGCTGGTTGCCGTCGCTTTTCCAATACAACGCAAACTCCTCGCCCGAATTCAACAGGTTGGTCAGTTGCAGGTCGAGATAGCCATTGAAGCGTACGTTACGTTCCTCATCGTTCGAAAATCCCAGAAAGCCTTCGAATCGGTTCGCTTTCGCTTTTTCGACATACACATATACTTTCGTTGTGTCTTTCGCAAACAGGATTTCCGGATAGCGTGTCTGCGTCACGAAACGGAATTTATCAAACTCCGTTTTCAACGCAGCGAGGTTGTCGCGCGTCAGGGGTCTGTCGCGGAAGGTTCGTTCCACGCTGGCTTTATGTCCGGCCGGAAATTGATCATAGCCGTTGACGACAATGGCATTGACGCTTCGCCGATCGCCGCGGTCAATCCACAAATCGGCCGCCAGTGCGCTTCCTTCCCGCCGGAAATCGCGCAATTGCAAACGCGCTAAGGGGTAACCATTGCGTTCAAAGGCAGCGAGCCATTGTGTGAGGCGATTTTCCGATTCAGCAAATGGAACCGTTTCCTTTGCGATGAGGGGTAGGATATCACGAAGCGTTTCCCGTTCTGCCGCACCTATATATATAATGAGCGCTTTTGTGCGTGGCCCCAATCGAAATACAGCGCTTACCGCAGAGTCAGTCGGACGTGTCCGGCTTGCGATCTCATTTTCGATAAAACCGGCGCGGGTGAGCTGCTCCGATACCGTCTCGAGTTCCCGGTTTACCGAACGCAGATCAGGGTGCTGTTTCCGGTAGGAAATCGAATCGAGGGTGCGTTGCTCGTCGGGCGTATCGGTCGCCAGGGTGAGCGTTATCCGTTGCGCCGACGCGGGCAGCATAAGAAACAGGGCCGCAAAAAAGAAGAGTCGTCGCACGTAATACATTTGTATAGGAACGCAAGTTAACCCCTTTTTCATATACCGTTGACAATGCCGAAACACGACCTTGAAAATTAATGTTTTACCATTTGTTTCATTCAAAATTATCCTTACATTTGCAACCCCGTAAAATGGGGATTTTATAACCAATAGTAATTATTAGCAGTACATTATGCCAACAATTCAGCAATTAGTAAGAACCGGAAGGGCTCAGATGACTAAGAAGAGCAAATCGATTGCTTTGGATGCCTGCCCTCAAAGAAGGGGAGTTTGTACGCGTGTTTACACTACGACGCCTAAGAAGCCGAATTCCGCTATGCGTAAAGTAGCGCGGGTTCGTCTTACCAATGGTAACGAAGTGAACGCTTACATCCCTGGTGAAGGGCACAACCTCCAAGAGCACTCGATAGTATTAGTCAGGGGCGGAAGGGTAAAAGACCTGCCGGGAGTTCGTTATCACATCGTCCGTGGTGCACTTGATACATCAGGTGTAGCCGGCCGTACGCAACGTCGCTCCAAGTATGGTGCAAAACGCCCAAAAGAAGCTAAAAAGTAATTAACTAGTCTGAAGTCAAAAGTCTAAAGTCAAAAGTCTGAGACGACTTTTCCACTTTCCACTTTCCACTTTCGACAAAAAAGCAAAGAAATGAGAAAAAGACAGGCCAAAAAAAGACCTCTTTTACCAGATCCAAAGTTTAATGATCAGTTGGTCACCCGGTTCGTGAACAACCTCATGTGGGACGGTAAAAAATCCGTAGCCTTTACCGTTTTCTACGATGCACTTGATATCGTGGAAAGCAAGAAGAACAATGATGAGAAGACCGCACTCGACTTGTGGAAAGATGCTCTCAACAACGTCATGCCTCACGTAGAGGTGCGTAGCCGCCGTGTAGGTGGTGCGACGTTCCAGATCCCGATGCAGATTCGTCCGGACCGTAAAATTTCCGTAGCCATGAAGTGGCTGATCCTCTACGCACGTAGAAGAAACGAGAAGTCAATGGCCCAGAGATTGGCAAACGAGATCCTGGCCGCTGCCCGCGAGGAAGGCGCCGCTGTTAAGAAGCGTATGGATACGCACAAAATGGCGGAAGCAAACAAAGCATTCTCTCACTTTAGATTCTAATCACCCAAAATGGCAAGAGACTTAAATTACACCAGGAATATCGGGATCGCCGCCCACATCGACGCCGGAAAGACGACGACGACGGAGCGTATCCTTTTTTACACCGGTAAATCACATAAAATCGGAGAGGTGCACGATGGTGCCGCAACGATGGACTGGATGGCGCAGGAGCAGGAGCGTGGTATCACGATCACCTCTGCTGCGACTACCTGCGAATGGACGTTCCCAACCCAACAGGGCAAACCAACTCCAGACGCAAAATCGTACCACTTCAACATCATCGATACCCCGGGTCACGTTGACTTCACCGTAGAGGTGAACCGTTCGCTTCGCGTTCTCGACGGACTCGTATTCCTTTTCTCTGCGGTTGACGGCGTTGAGCCACAGTCGGAGACGAACTGGAGGCTTGCTGACAACTATAAAGTGCCTCGTATGGGCTTCGTCAACAAGATGGACCGTCAGGGATCGAACTTCCAGGCTGTGTGCCAACAGGTACGCGACATGTTGAAATCGAACGCCGTGCCAATCGTTCTTCCGATTGGTGATGAGGAAGATTTCAAAGGTGTGGTGGATCTTGTGAAAAACCAGGCAATCGTTTGGCATGAGCACACCCAAGGGGCTACTTTCGACGTGATCGAAATCCCTGAGGACCTGAAAGCAGAAGCACACGAACTTCGTGCGCAACTGATCGAGGCCGTTGCCGAGTATGACGAAAACCTGATGGAGAAATTCTTCGAAGACGAAAACTCCATTACCGAAGACGAGATCAACGCAGCACTTCGCAAAGCGACCATCGATATGTCGATCATCCCGATGCTGTGTGGTTCTTCTTTCAAAAACAAAGGAGTTCAGTTCATGCTGGATGCGGTTTGTAAATACCTTCCGTCGCCACTTGACAAAGAAGCTATCGAAGGTACCAACCCTGACACAGACGAGCCGGCTTTCCGTAAGCCTGACGTGAAAGAGCCGTTCGCGGCCCTCGCGTTCAAGATTGCTACTGACCCTTACGTAGGTCGTCTGGCGTTCTTCCGTGCGTACTCAGGTCGTCTCGACGCAGGTTCCTACATCCTGAACACCCGTTCCGGAAACAAAGAGCGTATTTCCCGTATCTACCAGATGCACGCCAACAAGCAAAACCCAATCGAATACATCGAGGCAGGTGACATCGGCGCTGCGGTAGGTTTCAAGGATATCAAGACTGGTGATACCATGTGTGACGAGAAGCACCCGATCGTACTCGAATCGATGGACTTCCCGGCGCCTGTAATCGGTATTGCAATCGAGCCTAAAACAAAAGCGGACGTTGATAAGATGGGTATGGCACTCGCCAAACTCGCAGAAGAGGATCCAACCTTCCAGGTGAAGACGGACGAGGCTTCAGGCCAGACCATCATTTCGGGTATGGGCGAGCTTCACCTCGACATCCTTATCGACCGTATGAAGCGTGAGTTCAAGGTAGAAGTAAACCAGGGCGAGCCTCAGGTAGAATACAAAGAAGCCTTCACCAAATCGGCACAACACCGTGAGGTCTACAAAAAACAAACCGGTGGTCGTGGTAAGTTTGCGGATATCGTATTCCGCATCGAGCCGGCTGACGAAGGTTTCGTAGGACTCCAGTTCGTCAACGAGGTGAAAGGTGGTAACGTACCGAAAGAATACGTTCCTTCCGTAGAGAAAGGATTCAAGGCAGCCATGAAACAAGGTCCTTTGGCCGGTTACGAGGTAGACAGCCTGAAAGTAACACTTCTCGACGGATCGTTCCACCCGGTTGACTCCGATGCACTTTCCTTCGAATTGGCAGCGAAAATGGGTTACAAGGAATCAGGCCGCGCGGCCGGTGCCGTAATCCTCGAGCCAATCATGAAGCTGGAAGTGATCACACCGGAAGAAAACATGGGTGATATCGTAGGTGACCTTAACCGTCGCCGCGGACAGGTGAACGACATGAGCGACCGTAACGGCGCGAAAGTCATCAAAGCATTCGTTCCGCTTGCCGAAATGTTCGGTTACGTAACGACGCTTCGTACCCTGTCTTCCGGACGCGCTACTTCTACAATGGAATTTGACCATTATGAAGAAACGCCGGCTAACATCTCGGAGGCTGTAATCAAGAAAGCAAAAGGTAACGCTTAATTAAAAGAACATGAGTCAGAAAATCAGAATAAAACTGAAATCGTACGATCACATGCTCGTCGACAAATCGTCCGAGAAGATCGTAAAAACGGTTAAGAGTACCGGAGCTGTGGTTACAGGCCCTATTCCGTTGCCGACCAACAAAAAGATCTTTACCGTGTTGCGTTCGCCGCACGTTAATAAGAAGTCACGTGAGCAGTTTGAAGTGATGTCTTACAAAAGACTGATCGACATCTATTCATCGTCTTCTAAAACCATCGACGCGCTTATGAAGCTCGAGCTTCCAAGCGGTGTTGAGGTAGAGATCAAAGTGTGATAAAACACATTGCTGTATAGAAATGGCCGGACGCGTTCCGGCCATTTTTTTTTTAGGGATGTCTGGGTTGACACCGTAGATTTAACAAAATAGACGGTTTTCCCGTACGTGCCGTATTTCCGGAGTTTGTATTTTACCTTCAGGGAAGGGGCGGATGCATCCCTTACAAAATGCCTCGCAATTTTCAGTACGGGAAAACCGCACATTTTGTTAAATTTTTATTACGAACGTGTGTCCGGTGTTTTCTTTTTCAGAAGCCAATCCGGCTCTCCGCTCTAGCTTTCTCCGCCAGCGCCCTCTTTGCAACGCCGCCTTCCGGCTCCTCGCGTCGCCGTCGCCGGCGGCAAAGAAGAGGCGCCGGCGTCAAAAGGCTGCCGCTTCGATCCGGGCTAAAACGCGAGTTCACAACGGTGGCTGATGCGCGCCAGGTCGTGCAATTCCGCGTATTTTCTAGTCTTGTATCCCCTGTCATTGCCGGTTTTTGTCTTTTTGAAAGAAAATGGAGAAAACCTGCTGATTTAGTTTTGTTTACTGATTATAAGTCTCTATATTTGCACGCTCTAAAAAGTGGCTACCCGCTACTTTTAAAATAATGTTTAATAATTAATTAGTTTTTATGTCTGGGTTAATTGGTAGAAAAATCGGCATGACCAGCATCTTCGACGAGAACGGAAAGAACATTCCGTGCACCGTCATCGAGGCAGGTCCATGCGTGGTTACCCAAGTCAGAACCAATGAGGTCGACGGGTATGAAGCGTTGCAACTTGGTTTCGATGACAAGACTGACAAACATTCCAGCAAAGCGGCCGTAGGTCACTTCAAAAAAGCGGGAACTGTTGCCAAGAAAAAAGTCGTCGAATTCCAGGATTTTGCAACTGAACAGAAATTAGGAGATGTCATCGATGTTTCCATTTTCGAAGAAGGTGAATTTGTGGACGTACAAGGTGTGTCCAAAGGAAAAGGCTTCCAGGGTGTTGTAAAGCGTCACGGCTTCGGCGGTGTCGGACAAACAACACACGGTCAGCACAACCGTCTCCGTGCTCCGGGTTCGGTAGGTGCGTCGTCCTATCCATCCCGCGTATTCAAAGGAATGCGTATGGCGGGCCGTATGGGTGGCGTCAATGTGAAAGTTCAAAACCTGAAAGTGTTGAAAGTGGTGGCCGACAAGAACCTTCTTGTGGTTAAAGGGTGTGTTCCCGGACACAAAAACGCTTACGTAATCATTCAGAAGTAATGGAAGCAAAAGTAGTAGATATCAACGGAAAAGAGACCGGACGCACCATTCAACTGGATGCTTCTGTGTTCGGCATCGAGCCGAATAACCATGCGGTTTACCTCGACGTGAAGCAATACCTTGCCAACCAACGTCAGGGAACCCACAAAGCGAAAGAGCGTGCTGAAGTCACGGGCTCTACGCGCAAGATCAAAAAACAAAAAGGTACCGGTACTGCCCGTGCAGGTTCGGTTAAGAGCCCGGTATTCAAAGGCGGTGGTACTATCTTCGGTCCACGTCCGCGTAGTTACTCGTTCAAGCTCAATAAAAACCTGAAGCGTTTGGCACGTAAGTCGGCGTTCTCTATCAAAGCGAAAGAGTCGAACCTGATCGTTCTTGAAGACTTCACCTTTGAGACGCCAAGCACGAAGAACTTCACTAACGTATTGAAAGCGTTAGGATTGGAGAACAAAAAGTCGCTGTTCGTACTGGGTGGCGAAAACAAAAACGTATATTTGTCGTCCCGTAACCTTGAGCGTTCAAGCGTTGTAACCAATTCAGAGCTAAGTACTTATGCTATCCTGAACGCGAACAACATCGTCCTGACTGAAGGTTCACTGGAAGGAATTGTTGAAAACCTTAGCAAATAAGAAGTCAGATGAGCACTATCATTAAACCCATCGTAACGGAGAAAGTGACCAAAGAGGGGGAGGCTTCCAACCGCTTCGGTTTCGTAGTTGACCGCAAGGCCAACAAAATCCAGATCAAGAAGGCTGTTGAGGCTGCATATGGCGTAACTGTCGTAGCCGTCAACACCATGAACGTCCGTCCTGACCGTTCTGTGAAGTACACCAAAAGTGGACTGATCAGCGCCAAAACGAATGCTTACAAAAAAGCAATCGTCCAGGTGAAGGAAGGGGAAACGATCGACTTTTATAACAATATCTAATAAAAAGGCAGCGAAATGTCAGTTAGAAAATTAAAACCTATTACCCCGGGTCAGCGATTTAGAGTCGTGAATAGCTTTGACACTATCACGACTGATAAGCCGGAACGCTCTTTGTTAGCGCCGATAAAAAACTCAGGAGGTAGAAATAGTCAAGGAAAGATGACCATGCGTTACACAGGCGGTGGTCACAAGAAAAGGTATCGGATGATCGATTTCCAACGTGCAAAAGCAGGCGTTCCTGCCACGGTGAAATCAATCGAGTATGATCCGAACCGTACTGCGTTCATCGCGCTTCTGTATTATGCAGATGGAGCTAAAACGTATGTTATTGCGCAAAACGGGTTGAAAGTTGGCCAGACTGTCGTGTCAGGCGAAACAGCAGCCCCAGAGATTGGAAACACCCTTCCATTGAGCAAAATTCCGCTCGGAACCGTGATTTCCTGTATCGAACTTCGTCCTGGACAGGGTGCGGTCATTGCCCGCTCTGCCGGTACATTCGCCCAGTTGATGGCCCGTGACGGTAAGTATGCGACCATCAAGATGCCTTCGGGTGAGACACGCCTGATCCTGCTGACCTGTTCGGCTACGATCGGTGCCGTTTCGAACTCGGATCACCAGTTGGTAGTTTCCGGTAAAGCCGGTCGCTCACGCTGGTTGGGCCGTCGTCCTCGTACCCGTGCCGTAGCGATGAACCCTGTCGATCACCCGATGGGTGGTGGTGAAGGACGTTCTTCGGGCGGTCACCCACGTTCACGTAAAGGTCTTCCGGCTAAAGGATACCGTACACGTGCGAAGGCGAATCCGAGCAATAAGTACATTGTAGAACGCAGAAAGAAATAATAAGAAATGGCACGTTCATTAAAGAAAGGACCTTACGTTCACTATAAACTGGAGAAGAAGGTTCAGGAAAATACAAACAAGGCGGTCATCAAGACCTGGTCACGGGCTTCCATGATCACGCCTGATTTCGTAGGCCACACCATCGCTGTCCACAACGGACGCCAGTTCGTACCGGTATATGTTACCGAGAACATGGTAGGGCATAAGTTAGGAGAATTTTCGCCGACACGGTCTTTCCGTGGTCACGCGGGTGCAAAAAATAAAGGAAAAAAATAAGAAGCCATGGGAGTTCGTAAAAGAGAAAGAGCCGAAGCCATCAAAGAGGCTAACAAGCAGGTGGCGTTCGCAAAACTGAATAACTGCCCTACTTCGCCTAGAAAAATGCGCCTGGTAGCGGACTTGGTGAGAGGTCAAAAAGTAGAAAGAGCTTTGGCAATCCTAAAGTTCTCATCGAAAGATGCTTCTCGTAAATTGGAAAAACTGATGCTGTCGGTTATTGCCAACTGGCAAGCTAAAAACCCGGATGCATCCATCGAAGAGGCTGGCCTTTTCGTAAAGGAAATCCGCGTAGACGGAGGTATGATGCTCAAAAGGCTCCGTCCGGCGCCACAGGGCCGTGCCCACAGAATCAGGAAGCGTTCCAACCACGTAACCGTGGTCCTTGGACAATCAGATAACACACAAAGCAATTCGTAAGCAGCATGGGACAAAAGACTAATCCAATTGGAAATCGCCTTGGTATTATCAGGGGATGGGATTCAAACTGGTATGGCGGAAATGACTACGGTGACAAAATCGCCGAAGACTACAAAATCCGTAAGTACATCCACGCTCGCTTGTCGAAAGCCAGTGTTTCAAAGGTAATCATCGAGAGAACCCTTAAGCTTGTAACCGTTACTATCACCACTGCACGTCCTGGTATCATCATCGGGAAAGGCGGCCAGGAGGTAGACAAGCTGAAAGAGGAACTTAAGAAGATCACCGACAAAGAGGTTCAAATCAACATCTTTGAAATCAAGAGGCCTGAACTCGATGCTTTTCTGGTTGCGTCTAGCATCGCGCGTCAGCTCGAAAGCCGTATTTCTTACCGTCGTGCCATCAAAATGGCGATCGCTGCGTCAATCCGCATGAACGCCGAAGGTATTAAGGTAATGATCTCCGGACGTCTGAACGGTGCTGAAATGGCACGTTCGGAAAGCTTCAAAGAAGGACGTATTCCTCTGTCAACTTTCCGTGCTGACATCGATTATGCTTTGGCAGAAGCACACACGACGTATGGTCGTCTGGGCATCAAAGTATGGATCATGAAAGGTGAAGTGTATGGAAAAAGAGACCTTTCTCCTCTGGTAGGAATGGACAAGAAAGCTGCAGGCGGCAAGAGCGATTCACCACGCGGAGAGCGCGGCGATCGTCGTGACCGCGGAGAACGCAGCGGCAAACCGGCTCCACGTAAGAGAAAGTAATTTAAAACGTAAAGAAAAATGTTACAGCCTAAAAGAACAAAATACCGCAAGGTACAGAAGGGTAGGATGAAGGGCAATTCCATGCGTGGGCACGAGCTCTCGAACGGAATGTTCGGCATCAAGTCCCTGGATTCTTCTTTCCTGACTTCCCGCCAAATCGAGGCAGCGCGTATCGCCGCTACCCGTTACATGAAAAGGGAAGGGCAGTTGTGGATCAAGATCTTCCCGGATAAGCCGATCACCAAGAAACCACTTGAGGTACGTATGGGTAAAGGTAAGGGTGCTGTCGAATATTGGGCAGCAGTCGTAAAGCCGGGTCGTATCATGTTTGAGGTAGGTGGTGTGCCGATTTCTGTGGCAAAAGAGGCGCTTCGTCTCGCTGCCCAGAAGCTTCCGGTGAAAACCAAGTTTGTAATCGCCCGCGATTTCGAGGCATAATTCTAAAGCATCATGAAACAATCAGAAGTTAAGAATCTGTCTGTTGCTGATCTCCAGCAAAAACTCGCCGAGGCGAAGAAGACGTACAACGACCTAAAGATGGCGCATGCGCTGTCCCCGATCCAAAACCCACTGCAGATCCGTTCGGTCCGCAGGACGGTTGCCCGTCTGGCAACTGAGATTGCCAAAAGAGAGTTACAATAATTTGTAGTCCGAAAAGATGGAAACAAGAAACTTAAGAAAAGAAAGAATCGGGGTCGTTACTTCCAACAAGATGGATAAGTCTATCGTGGTAGCAGAAGTATCGAAAGTAAAGCACCCGCTATACGGTAAGTTCGTATTGAAGACCAAAAAGTACGTCGCACACGACGAGAAAAACGACTGCAACATCGGTGACACCGTAAGGATCCACGAGACGCGTCCGTTGAGCAAGACGAAGTGCTGGCGTTTAGTTGAAATCATTGAAAGAGCGAAATAACCATGGTACAACAGGAATCAAGATTAAAAGTAGCAGACAACACCGGTGCTAAGGAAGTCCTTACCATCCGTGTTCTGGGAGGCACCAAAAGAAGGTATGCTTCCGTAGGCGACAAGATCGTAGTGGCCATTAAGGACGCGACTCCGAACGGAAACGTGAAGAAAGGCGCCGTATCCACAGCTGTTGTAGTGCGTACGAAAAAAGAAGTACGCCGCGCCGATGGTTCATACATCCGCTTCGATGACAACGCATGTGTACTCCTGAACGCTCAGGGCGAGATGCGCGGAACCCGTGTTTTCGGACCGGTTGCCCGTGAACTCCGTGAGAAGCAGTTCATGAAAATTGTTTCACTGGCACCTGAAGTGCTTTAATCCCTTACAGAGATGACAAAGCTTAAAATCAAATCAGGAGATATCGTAAAGGTAATCGCCGGTGACCACAAGGGAACCGAAGGTAAAGTTACCCGCGTGTACCGTGAGAAAAACAAGGCCATCGTGGAAGGCGTTAACATGGTGTCGAAACACACCAAGCCAAGCGCTAAAAACCCACAGGGTGGTATCGTGAAGAAAGAAGCGCCTATCCACATTTCAAACCTGGCGCTAATCGATCCTAAAACCAAGACACCAACCCGCGTTGGTTTCAAAGTGGAAGGTGACAAGAAGGTACGAGTATCAAAGAAATCTAATCAGGTATTATAGTCATGGCTTACGTTCCAAGATTGAAACAAGAGTATAAAGACCGTGTGGTCGCTGCTCTTAAAGAAGAATTCGGTTACAAAAACGTGATGCAGGTTCCAAAACTGGAGAAAATCGTTTTGAGCCGTGGCGTCGGAGCAGCCGTTTCCGATAAGAAACTGATCGATTACGCAGTAGAAGAGCTGACGAAAATCACAGGCCAGAAGGCCGTATCGACCATCTCTAAGAAAGACGTCGCTACGTTCAAACTCCGTAAAGGAATGCCTATCGGTGCGAAAGTGACCCTTCGTGGCGAGCGTATGTACGAATTCCTGGATCGTTTGGTAACCGCAGCGTTGCCACGCGTACGTGACTTCGGCGGTATCAAAGCTACAGGCTTTGACGGTCGTGGAAACTACAACCTCGGTGTTACCGAGCAGATCATCTTCCCTGAAATCGACATCGATAAAGTGAACAAGATCTCGGGTATGGACATCACGTTCGTAACGACTGCCAAAACAGACAAGGAAGCACAATCGCTTCTCGCAGAACTAGGTTTACCTTTTAAAAAGAATTAAGACATGGCCAAAGAATCAATGAAGGCCCGCGAGGTCAAAAGAGCGAAGACGGTAGCTAAGTATGCAGAGAAGCGTAAGGCGCTGCTCGAAGCAGGCGACTACGAAGCCCTGCAGAAACTGCCACGTAACGCTTCACCTGTCCGTATGCACAACCGTTGCAAACTGACCGGAAGGCCAAGAGGGTATATGCGTCAGTTCGGTATTTCGCGTGTTACATTCCGTGAAATGGCGAACCAAGGACTCATCCCTGGCGTGAAAAAAGCCAGCTGGTAAAATCCAGTTTTGATATTTCGACAGATAGTTGTAAGTTTGCCGGATTTTTGACGGAAACGTACGACTATCTGTTGAAAATTTTTTTGAAGTTTAATGGCTTCAGGTTCAGCCGGATGGTCCGGTTTTGAATACCAAAGCCGCAATTGTAATTTTATGTACACAGATCCAATCGCGGATTTCCTGACTCGAATCAGGAACGCTGTGGCTGCCAACCACAAAGTGGTAGAGATCCCTGCTTCGAACATGAAGAAGGAAATTACCAAGATCTTGTTCGACCAAGGCTACATCCTTAGCTACAAATTCGAGCAAGACACCGTTCAAGGCACCATCAAGATTGCCCTTAAGTATGACAAGGAGACGAAAGAGCCTGTCATCAAGGACATCCAGAGAATTTCAAAACCAGGTCTTCGTAAGTATGCAGGCGCTACTAAGTTGCCACGTATCCTTAACGGTCTTGGCATCGCCATCGTTTCTACCTCAAAAGGTCTTATGACCAATAAGCAGGCGAAACAACTCAATGTAGGCGGTGAAGTAATTTGTTACGTATACTAAAACCACACACAATGTCAAGAATAGGTAAAAATCCAGTCGCGATTCCAGCCGGTGTAACAGTAGACGTTGCTAATGGTGTGGTAACAGTAAAAGGTAAACTTGGTCAACTGACACAGCCGTTCGCGGACGTAGAAGTGAAGATCGAGGACAATCAGGTGATCGTAACACGTTCGGCTGATGATAAAGAACAAAGATCGAAACACGGTCTTTACAGGGCGCTGATCAATAACATGATCGTGGGTGTCTCTGAAGGGTTCACAAAAGAACTCGAACTGGTCGGTGTCGGTTACCGTGCATCGAATACAGGTAACAAGCTTGATTTGGCGCTCGGTTTCTCACACAATATCGTACTCGAAATCGCTCCTGAAGTGAAATTGGAGACGGTATCTGAGAAAGGTAAGAATCCAATCGTAAAACTGACTTCCCACGACAAACAGCTTCTCGGAGCCGTTGCGGCGAAAATCCGTGGCTTCCGTAAGCCGGAGCCGTACAAAGGAAAAGGTGTCAAGTTCGTTGGTGAGGTATTGAGAAGAAAAGCAGGTAAATCAGCTTAATAAGTAAGAGTATGGCACTGACAAAAACTGAAAGAAAACAGAGAATCCAATTCCGTATCCGGAAGATCGTGAGCGGTACTGCCGCAAAACCGCGTCTTGCCGTTTTCAGGAGTAATAAAGAGATCTATGCTCAGCTGATCGATGACCTTAATGGTACGACCCTTCTCGCCGTTTCATCACGCGACAAAGGCTTCGACACCAAAGGAACCAAAATCGAGATTGCAAACGCTGTCGGCAAAGCCGTAGCGGAGAAAGCGTTGAAAGCCGGAATCGAGGCCGTTACCTTTGACAGGGGCGGTAACCTCTACCACGGACGTGTTAAATCATTGGCGGAAGGCGCACGCGAAGCCGGCCTTAAATTCTAAGCTCAAATGAAGAATAAAAGTATCGAATTAGTAAAACCGAGCGGACTCGAACTGAAAGACCGCCTTGTAGCTGTCAACCGCGTTACCAAAGTAACGAAAGGTGGACGTGCTTTCGGTTTCTCGGCCATCGTAGTCGTTGGTGACGAAAACGGTGTGGTAGGCCACGGTCTCGGAAAGTCGAAAGACGTATCCGAAGCCATTGCGAAAGCAGTGGAAGATGCCAAGAAAAACCTGGTCAAGATTCCGTTGAGCGGACAGTCTGTTCCACACGAACAGAAAGGCAAGTTCGGCGGTGCCCGTGTTTTCCTGATGCCTGCTTCACACGGTACCGGTGTTATCGCCGGTGGTGCGGTTCGTGCCGTACTCGAGTCAGTAGGTATCCACGACGTATTGTCAAAATCACAGGGATCTTCTAACCCACACAACGTGGTAAAAGCGACGTTCGACGCGCTGTTGCAAATGCGTAGCGCTGCTACCGTTGCCAAGCACCGTGGCGTTTCCCTGGAAAAAGTGTTTAAAGGTTAATAGCAGAAAAAATGGCAAAGCTTAAAGTAAAACAAGTAAGGAGTCAGATCAACTGCCCGCTTACGCAGAAGCGAGGCCTTGAAGCCCTCGGTTTGCGCCGTGTGGGTCAGGTCGTAGAGCATGAGTCAAATCCTGCTATCCTTGGGATGATCAAAAAAGTAAAACACCTGGTTTCCGTAGAGGAGTCCAAATAATACGGTATAGAGATGAATTTGAGTAATTTACAACCTGCTGCAGGTTCTACGCACAATCAGAACAAACGAGTAGGCCGTGGTGAAGGCTCCGGAAAAGGTGGTACTGCTGCACGCGGACACAAAGGAGCGAAGTCACGTTCGGGCTACTCTAAGAAGATTGGCTTCGAGGGTGGTCAGATGCCCCTTCAGCGCCGTGTGCCTAAATTCGGTTTCAAAAACATCAACCGTGTGGAATACCAAGGTGTGAACCTTGATACCCTCCAGAAACTGGTTGACAATGGTGTGGTGACCGATACCGTGGATTTCAACACGTTGATCGAGAACCGCCTGGCTACCAAGAATGAGGTCGTAAAGATCCTTGGCCGTGGTGAGCTGAAAGCGAAACTGAAAGTATCCGCACACAAATTCACAGCAACTGCAAAGGCGGCTATCGAGGCTGCAGGTGGAGAAGCTGTAGAACTATAACCCTTCTGTTAAGATGAAGAATTTTTTTGAATCAATACGCAATGTCTGGAAGATCGAGGAGCTGAAGAACCGTATCGTGCTCACGCTCGGCCTTCTGCTCGTGTATCGCTTCGGCGCTCACGTTCCGCTTCCGGGCATCGATACGACTCAATTAAGCGGCTTAACAGGACAAACGGAAAGTGGTATCGGATCGATTCTCGATATGTTTACGGGTGGTGCCTTCTCTAAGGCTTCCGTATTCGCACTCGGGATCATGCCTTATATCTCTGCATCCATCGTGGTGCAGTTGATGGGTATCGCCATCCCTTACCTGCAAAAACTCCAGAAGGACGGCGAAAGCGGACGTAAGAAAATCAACCAGATTACACGTTGGTTGACCATTCTTGTTTGTCTCGTACAGGCTCCGGGCTATATCTTCAACCTGAACCAGACGCTGCCTAAGTCAGCGTTTGCAGACGGTTTCTTCGATGTATCCTTCCTGTTCGTATCCGTGACCATTCTTGTAACCGGTACCATCTTCGCGATGTGGCTGGGTGAGAAAATCACCGATAAAGGTATCGGAAACGGTATCTCCCTCCTCATTATGATTGGTATCCTGGCCCGTATGCCGCAGGCGTTCGTGCAGGAATTCGCTTCTGTTGTGACCAACAACGGTGGTGGACCGATGCTTATCGTATTGGAGATTATCGGTTGGCTTGTGGTCATTATTGCCTGCGTGCTCTTGGTAATGGCCGTTCGCAAAATCCCCGTACAGTACGCCCGTCGTACCGTTGCCGGTGAGTTCGAGACGGATGCTACCGGTGCAAACCGACAGTTTATTCCACTTAAGCTGAACGCGTCTGGTGTAATGCCGATCATCTTCGCTCAGGCAATCATGTTTATCCCTGCCGCTGTTGCCGGGATTAACAAACAGTCGGAGCTGGCGCAGTCGATTCACACAACTTTCCAAAATATCTTCGGATTCTGGTATTGCTTCGTTTTCGGGCTACTCATCGTAATCTTCACGTATTTCTATACGGCGATTACGGTTCCGACCAACAAAATGGCCGACGACCTGAAACGCAGCGGTGGTTTCATCCCTGGCATTAAGCCCGGAGAAGAAACGGCGAACTATCTTGACAGAATCATGTCATTGGTGACGTTCCCTGGTTCCCTGTACTTGGTGTTGATTGCGATCCTTCCTGCGATCGTTCACAACCTCGGAGTGCAACAGCCATGGGCGATGTTTTACGGCGGAACGTCGTTGATTATCATGGTAGGTGTCGCAATCGATACCATCCAACAAATCAACGCCTACATCCTGAACAGGCATTATGATGGCCTGATGAAGAGCGGTAAGAATAGAAAAGCGGTCGCGTAAGCATGGCAAAACAGTCAGCAATAGAACAAGACGGTTCCATCATCGAGGCACTCTCGAATGCGATGTTCCGTGTTGAGTTGGAAAACGGACATATCGTCATCGCGCACATCTCCGGTAAAATGCGTATGCACTACATCAAGTTGCTCCCGGGTGACAAGGTGAAACTGGAAATGAGCCCATACGATCTGTCAAAAGCGAGAATCACGTACAGATATTAAAAAAAGACAGAGATGAAAGTAAGAGCATCCGTAAAGAAGAGAAGTGCCGAGTGCGTCATCGTACGCCGCAAAGGCAGATTATACGTAATCAACAAGAAGAATCCTAGATTTAAACAAAGACAAGGGTAATTATGGCAAGAATAGCAGGGGTAGACATCCCCAAAAACAAGAGAGGCGTTATTGCTTTGACCTATATCTTCGGTATCGGAAAAAGCCGTGCGTCCGAGATCCTGGCCAAAGCCAATGTTAGTGAAGACACCAAAGTGCAAGATTGGAACGACGACCAGATCAGTGCGATCCGTGATGCCGTGTCTTATTACAAAATCGAAGGAGAACTTCGCTCCGAGACGTCGCTGAACATCAAGCGTCTGATGGACATCGGTTGCTACCGTGGCATCCGTCACCGTTCCGGACTTCCGCTTCGTGGACAACGTACGAAAAACAACTCCCGTACGAGAAAAGGTAAGAGAAAAACTGTTGCGAACAAGAAGAAAGCAACTAAATAATAAGTAGTAATGGCTAAAGCGAATACCAAAAAACGCAAGGTTGTAATCGAGTCGACAGGTGAAGCACACATCAGCGCTACCTTCAACAACATCATCATCTCCCTGACCAACAAAAAAGGGGAAGTGATCGCATGGTCGTCAGCAGGTAAGATGGGCTTCCGCGGTTCTAAAAAGAACACGCCGTACGCTGCCCAGATGGCGGCTGAAGATTGCAGCAAGGTAGCTCTTGAGGCTGGACTCAAAAAAGTGAAGGTGTTTGTGAAAGGACCGGGCAACGGACGTGAGTCTGCCATCCGTTCTATCCACAACGGCGGTATCGAGGTGACAGAGATCATCGACGTGACTCCAATGCCTCACAACGGTTGTCGTCCACCGAAAAGACGTCGCGTTTAATTAATAGTACTATCTGGCGGAGCCCGGTCATCGGAGGATTAGACCTGAATTCATGATCGCCGCCCTTAATCAAATTTAAAATGGCAAGATATACTGGTCCACAAACAAGAATCGCCCGTAAATTCGGCGAGGCGATCTTCGGAGACGATAAGTCGTTCGAAAAAAGAAATTACCCACCGGGACAACACGGTCTCGCGAAAAAAAGAGGTAAGAAATCCGAATATGCCGTACAGTTGATGGAAAAGCAGAAAGCGAAGTACACATACGGTATCCTGGAAAAACAATTCCGCGGTCTCTTCGAGAAAGCCGCTGCCAAGAAAGGTGTAACAGGCGAAGTACTGTTGCAACTTTGCGAAGCGCGTCTTGATAACGTAGTATTCCGCATGGGCATCGCACCGTCACGTCGTGCTGCCCGTCAAATCGTTTCGCACCGCCATATTACGGTAAACGGTGAGTTGGTAAACATCCCGTCTTACCACCTGAAGCCGGGCGACAAAGTAGCCGTCCGCGAAAAATCGAAGTCAGTTGAAGTGATCGTGAATTCGTTGGCAGCCTCTGCTCACGTTTACGAGTGGATCACCTGGAACAACGACCAAATGGAAGGTACCTTCGTAAGTGTACCGGCCCGTCTCCAGATCCCTGAGAACATCAAGGAGCAGCTGATCGTCGAATTGTATAACAAATAAAAACTGACTGAGTCGTAATGGCAATATTTAATTTTCAAAAGCCCGATAAAGTTATCATGATCGATTCAACCGATTTTGAGGGGAAATTCGAATTCCGCCCCCTCGAACCCGGTTACGGATTGACCGTTGGTAATGCCCTCCGGAGAGTACTGCTCTCTGCACTTGAGGGGTACGCAATCACCTCTGTGAGGATTGAAGGTGTCGACCACGAGTTTTCCACGATCTCCGGCGTTGTTGAGGATGTCACCGAGATCATCCTGAACCTGAAGCAAGTTCGTTTCAAGCGCCAGATCGAAGACGTCGATAACGAATCAGTTACGATCTCGCTTTCAGGAAAGGACCAGATAACGGCAGGTGATTTCCAAAAATTCATCTCCGGCTTCCAGGTACTTAACCCAGACCTCGTCATCTGCAATCTCGACAGCAAAGTCAACCTGAACCTTGAACTCACCATTGAGAAAGGTCGCGGGTATGTCTCTGCCGAAGAGAACAAAAAGCAGAACGCTGCCATCGGAACCATCGCTACCGACTCGATCTTCACCCCTGTGAAGAATGTGAAGTATGCGATTGAGAACTTCCGTGTCGAGCAAAAGACCGACTACGAAAAACTCGTATTCGAGATCAAGACCGACGGTTCTATCGCACCGAAAGATGCGTTGACAGAGGCCGCTAAAGTACTCATCCACCACTTCATGCTCTTCTCTGATGAGCGCATCACACTCGAAGCCGATGAAATCGCGCAAACCGAGTCGTATGATGAAGAGTCGCTGCACATGCGCCAGCTCCTGAAGACCAAGTTGGTCGATATGGATCTGTCAGTGCGCGCGCTCAACTGCCTCAAGGCAGCCGAAGTGGAGACATTGGGTGACCTGGTTTCCTTCAACAAAAATGACTTAATGAAATTCCGCAATTTCGGTAAGAAATCACTCACCGAACTCGACGAACTGGTGGCCAACAAGAACCTTACGTTCGGAATGGATTTGTCAAAATATAAGCTCGATAAAGAATAACTAACTTCTTCATATTTTGCTCTCCAGGGCGGATCGCAGCAAGATGAAGATTTAAACAGAATGTCATGAGACACGGAAAAAAAGTAAATCACCTTAGCAGGCAGGCGGGTCACCGCAAGTTGATGCTCGCCAACATGGCATGCTCACTTATCGAGCACAAGCGCATCAATACTACAGTAGCAAAAGCAAAAGCGCTGAAGCAATTCGTAGAGCCGCTGATCACCAAATCAAAGGAAGACACGACACACAACCGTCGTATCGTGTTTGCCTACCTTCGTAACAAATACGCCGTAACCGAATTGTTCCGCGACGTAGCGGCCAAAGTAGGCGACCGTCCGGGAGGATACACACGTATTATTAAACTCGGAAATCGTTTGGGTGACAACGCCGATATGGCGATGATCGAACTGGTCGACTTCAACGAACTCTACAACGGAGGCAAGAAAGAGGAGAAAAAAGGACGTAGCCGTCGTGGTGGTAAGAAGGCAACTTCTGCTGCTGCTCCAGCCGCCGCCGCTCCTGCTGCTGCACCTGCTGTAGAAGAAGCTCCAGAAGTAGTTGCTGCTCCCGTAGTAGAAGAAGCGGTAGTAGTCGAAGAAACCGTAGCTGTTGAAGAGACGCCGGTTGCGGAGGCTCCTGTTGCTGAAGAGACAGCGGTTGAAGAGGCCCCGGCTGCTGAAATCGCAACGGAAGACGCTCCTGAAGCGGCTGCTGAAGACGAAGAAAAGAAAGAAGGCGAAGCTGAGTAAATGTCGGTGAACGCTGAAAATAGAGGGGTAGACGTTTCGTCTATCCCTTTTTTGTTTTTAGATATGAGAAAGTTATTTTTTGTGTTTGCCTTGGCAGCTATTGTTTTTGGCTGCAGTAATGATGAATCGGAACCGTCTTGCCGTTTGATAAGTGTGTCTACCTTACCCTTATGGTTCGAGGATTACCTGACGGGTGTTCCGTCCTCCGATCCCACATTCGACGGAAAATTACATTTTAGTTATGTAAATGGGAAAATTGCAAAGGTGAAAGGAGGGATGATGAGAAGGAGTGACCCCCATACTTTTTTTATGACGGGCTCGGTAGAAGATAGCCTTGTATACAATGGCGACAGTGTTCGAGTGTATGTCGCCCACAATATTGATCCCTTTTTACAGCGGGTACATACCTATCGCATAACAAACAATCAACTGACATATTGGAAGAAAGCGGAGGTATCGGTTTCGGGGCTCGTTTACTTCCCCAATTTGACATACGAATACAATGGGGATACCATTTTGGAGAAGCGTAACGGAAACCTGTGGCGCGTGTTCGAAATGCAGAATGGAAACCTGACGAAAGTAACGCAGAATTTTTATGACGCACAGGGGCAGTATGCCGGAAAACGCGAATGGCTTTTTACGGATTATGACACCTCTCCTAATCTTCTAAAGGGAAAGTTTTATATCGAAGGCGCCTTTTTTGCTGCTTTTTCCAATAACAACTACAGACGCTGGGAAGAACGTTCCTCGTATGTTCTAGACGGGCAGGAGATTTTCGGTGGACCTTCTTATGTGGAGTATGGTTTAACGTATGACGCGGACGGAAGCGCGACTCTTTTTGAACAATCATGCAATTAGTCTCATCGGCACTTTTTTTGAAGAGCACTAAATCGATTACCTTTGCAGCGTTTACCAGAGAGGGTATACGAAGCAGCTAGTGCCAGAAGCGTAAAAGGTTAAGCATTTCAAGTATGATTTTACTAACTACCAACCACTAACCACTGACTACTGACCACTAATTACCGACTACTAACTACACACAACTACCATGAAATACCACACACGTCCAACCGCCCTCCTGCTGCTCGCCGACGGGACGGTCTTTTACGGAAAATCCATCGGGATTTCCGGCACCACTTTCGGCGAAGTTTGCTTCAACACCGGCATGACCGGCTATCAGGAGATTTTCACCGATCCATCGTATTTCGGCCAGATTATGGTCGCCACCAATGCCCACATCGGCAACTATGGTGTCAATACTGACGAAGTGGAGGCCGACCGCGTGATGATCTCCGGACTCGTCTGCAAGAACTTTAGTTTCAACTATTCGCGCGACAAAGCGTATGGTAGCCTGGAGGAGTACTTCGAAAAACAACAGCTCGTCTGTATTTCCGATGTGGATACCCGCGCACTTGTAAGCTACATCCGCGACCACGGCGCCCAAAACGCCGCCATCTCCACCGATGGGACACCGCTTGAGGAACTGAAGAAACAACTGGCGGCGGTGCCGGATATGGAGGGACTTGAACTCGCCTCGAAGGTATCTACAACCGAGCCCTATTTTGTAGGCGAGGAGAACGCCCCGTACCGCATATCCGCTCTGGATCTCGGGATCAAAAAGAACATTCTGCGCAACCTCGCCAAAAGAGGGTGCTACATCAAAGTGTTCCCTTACAATGCCACGTATGAAGAGATGAAGGCCTTTAACCCGCACGGTTATTTCCTGTCGAACGGCCCCGGTGATCCGGATCCGCTTATCGCCGCCCAGGAAGTGGCCCGCGAAATCCTCAAACACAACGACCCGCTGTTCGGCATTTGCCTCGGTCACCAGGTCATCGCCCTGGCCAATGGCATCCCAACGTATAAAATGTTCAACGGGCATCGCGGCATTAACCATCCGGTTAAGAACCTGCTGACGGGAGAAGGCGAGATTACGTCACAAAACCACGGATTCGCGGTCAGCAAGAAAGAACTGCTTGAACATCCCGATTTCGAAATCACGCACCTGCACATCAACGATGAAACGGTTGCGGGGATGCGGATGAAGTCGAAGAACTGTTTTTCGGTGCAGTATCACCCAGAGGCAAGTCCGGGTCCACACGATGCCACCTATCTTTTTGACCAGTTCATCGAGAATATCAACAAAAACGAAAAAGCCGCTGTATAAGCGGCTTTTTCTCAAGATGGATATAGTGTTTAGGCAGTTTGCTTACGGCGGTCCCGTTCCAATTGCAGGTACATTCCCAGTACATTGGAGGGGTCGACCTTGAGTACTTCTACGATCCGGTCGAAAAGTTCAATCGAAAGGGGTTTGATTCCCTCTTCGATTCCAGTATAATCATTTACAGAAATACCCAACGCTTCTGCGAGTTGGTTCTCTGTAACATGTCGGTCTGCGCGGACCGTGCGTAGTAAGTCAGACAGTGAACTCATGGGGTTTAGTATTGGTTGTCGTACGACAAGAGTACTACAAAAAAGACGGTTACACATCATCCAAAACCGACTTTGGGTGAATTCGGTCGGTTTTGTGGCGTATCCTGCACTAAATCGTTTGAGTTTATAACTTTTTTGGGATTAGTCAATTAGCGCTTTTCCGACAGGCCCAAATTTCTTACTTTCGGGAAAAATTGAGCCAAATACTAACAAATAAGCAAACACAATGAGTATCATCATCAAAGTACATGCAAGGCAAATCCTCGATTCGCGCGGAAATCCCACCATTGAAGTAGACGTTGTCACCGAAAACGGTGTGCTCGGACGTGCTGCCGTACCGTCAGGCGCCTCTACCGGCGAACACGAAGCAGTGGAACTCCGCGATGGAGGAAAAGCCTACATGGGCAAAGGTGTCAGGAAAGCAGTCGAAAACGTCAACGGTGCCATAGCCGAAGAAATCGTAGGTATTTCTGTTTTCGAGCAAAACTACATCGACCAAAAGATGATCGAACTCGACGGTACGCACAATAAAGGCAACCTCGGCGCCAATGCCATCCTGGGGGTGTCACTTGCCGTGGCAAAAGCAGCGGCCAATGAACTCGGATTGCCGCTTTACCGCTACGTAGGCGGTGTATCCGGAAATACGCTTCCCGTTCCGATGATGAACATCATCAACGGCGGTTCACACTCCGATGCGCCAATCGCCTTCCAGGAATTCATGATCATGCCCGTTAAGGCGACCTCTTTCACCCACGCGATGCAGATGGGTACGGAGATCTTCCATAACCTAAAAAAAGTACTCCACGACCGCCACTTGTCAACAGCGGTAGGCGATGAAGGTGGTTTCGCGCCCAACCTTGCAGGCGGCACCGAAGATGCGCTTGACTCGATCAAGACAGCGGTAGAGAACGCCGGATACAAATTCGGGGATGACATCATGATCGCCCTTGACTGCGCCGCTTCGGAATTCTATGTAAACGGAAATTACGACTACACCAAGTTCGAAGGCGCCACCGGTAAAGTACGTTCGTCTAAGGAGCAGGCTGAATACCTGGCCGAACTCGCTTCGAAATACCCGATTATTTCCATTGAAGATGGTATGTATGAGGATGATTGGGACGGATGGAAATACCTCACCGATCTCATTGGCGATAAAGTACAATTGGTGGGAGACGACCTCTTCGTGACCAACGTGCAACGTCTGGCTACCGGCATCGAGAAAGGCATTGCCAATTCCATCCTGGTGAAAGTAAACCAGATCGGTACCCTTACCGAAACGATCGCCGCGGTGAACATGGCGCACAACGCGGGTTATACCTCGGTGATGTCGCACCGTTCGGGTGAAACGGAGGACAATACGATTGCAGACCTTGCCGTGGCGTTGAACTGCGGGCAAATCAAGACTGGTTCCGCTTCACGCTCGGACCGTATGGCGAAATACAACCAATTGCTGCGTATTGAAGAGGAGTTGGGCAGCACGGCGTACTTCCCCGGTAAGAAAGCATTTAAGGTAAAATAATCCTACAATTTTACATTTTCATAATAACGCTCCGTCATTTGGCGGAGCGTTTTGTTTATATTTGGATGTCAGAAAGTTGTACCATGAAAAAACTACTACTTCTTTGCGTTTTATTGGCTGCAGGTGTCCAGGCGCAGATTGTCAACATACCCAATCCCGCATTTAAGACGTTTCTTTTGTCAGACGGAACAAACGCCCAGAATGCCGCGGGCGAATATATTGCAATTGATGCCAACGGTGACGGCGAGATTCAACAGAGCGAAGCCAATCAAGTTGTTTCCATACAACTTAATATAAGTTTGGTGACGACTTTTGAAGGGATCAATTCTTTTTTCAATCTAGAAAAGGTATACATTTCGCTTTCTCCTTACGGCGGGATCGCACCGCCGTACATGCTCGATTTACAGGGCTTACAACATTTGTCTGGTGTTTGGATTAATGGCACTGGGCAGGTTTCTCTCAGTAATCTCCCTTCCCTGGATACGTTGTCATTCTATGCGGCAAGTCCAACCTCTATCACGATTGAAAGCTGCCCTAATTTGGAGTCTGTAACAGCGTCACAATTATTAGCAGAAGACCTTGTGCTTGATTTCTCTGGTTGTGTGGGTCTGAAAGATATTTCATTTGCCTTTTCTAGGTTAGCGGGACTGGATGTTCATGGTACCTCGGTCGAAGACGTTGTGCTAGAGTATTGCAATTTGGATTGGCTGAATGCAGACGCCACCCCTGACCTTGAAAGCCTAAAAGTATGTTCGGCGTCTACGGATGTAGGTAACTATGTCGGCCCAGGCCTTAGCTCACTTTCGGTGAATGGATCTGGAGTTAAATTTGTCGAACTGTCGGAACTTGAGATTGAATCATTGGATTTTTCCCAGGCCAACCAATTAGAAGAACTTAAATTTTTAGGCGAGGAGTGGGCGTTCTATCTAACCGACCTCAATTTGTCTGGTTGCAGCCACTTAAAGTTTCTTGACCTCTTTGCATTAAACGCACCGGTTTTAGACCTGACGGAATGTACGTCTTTGGAGACGGTTCGGTTGGGCTGGCTCGATAGCGCGACCGCTATTTTAGCCAAGAATGGTGCAGCGGAAGATTTTGTTTGGGAGTATAGCTGGTGGCTGGGCGACCTGGATCAACGTCTTTGGAGTCTGCAATTGTTTTGTATTGATGAATCGCAATTCGATGCCATCACCGGTGAAATGGCGGAGTTGTCGGATGTAGTGGTAAGTCCCTATTGTTCGTTTGTTCCCGGAGGTGACTATAACACATTGTCGGGTTCTATTACGCTCGATGGCGATGGCGACGGGTGCGATACCGATGACCCCGTTCCGGCCTTTCAGGTGGGAATAACTATTGATCAGGGGTATTACGGAACTCTAGCACGGGAAGGCAATTACGAGATGTTTTTACCATTTAACGGTGACTATGTCATCCAACCTTTAATCGTCGATAACCCATCATATTTTACGGTTGCCCCTTCCTCTGTTCCCATTTCTATCACTGGAACAACCTCAGTAGCTGATGTCAATTTTTGCATCACCCCCAACGGCATCCATCACGATGTAGAGGTTACCATCGCACCGCTTAGCGTTATCCGCCCGGGTTTCGATGCATCGTACGCCGTTACCTATCGCAACAAAGGCAACCAGGCAGAAAGTGGACAGGTAAACTTCCAATTTGACGATGACAAACTCGATTTCCTTTCCGCATCTATCACTCCCAATACCATTGCAACCGGCAGTATAAGCTGGGATTTCTCAGGTCTGGGGCCCTATGAAAGCCGTACCGTCACCGTTACGCTAAACGCGAATAGTCCTATAGAAACGCCGGCCGTGAATATCGGGGATATTATGACCTACAATGGCAATGCTTCCCTTTCGCAAACTGACGAGAATCCCGCGGATAACGCTTTTGCTTTCCACCAGACAGTAGTAGGTGCGTATGATCCCAATGATATTACGTGCCTGGAAGGTGATGTGGTTGACCCGTCGCTGATAGGCCAGTTCCTGCATTATAATGTCAACTTCGAAAACACAGGCAATTACCCGGCAGAGAATGTTGTCGTTCGCATGAAGATGGATGCTTCGAAATTTGATATGAATACACTTCAGTTCATCGACTCCTCCCACCAGCCCCGCGTGCAACGCAATGGTGATTTGGTGGAGTTTATTTTTGAAGGTATCCAGCTCCAACCGGAAGGGAAGGGAAATGTGCTTTTCAAAATCAAAACAAAAAACACACTGGTAACCGGCAATTCCGTCACCCAAAAAGCCGACATCTACTTCGATTTCAACGCGCCGGTCGCCACCAACACCGCCACTACCACTTTCCAACAACTCGGGACGCAAACCTTGGCGGAGGAATCGTTCGCTTTATGGCCGAACCCTGCGTCGAATCTCGTTACGATCTCAGGTGCGAACGACATAGAAACCATTTCCCTCTTTAACCTCCTCGGACAGGAAGTCGCCCGCCAGAAAGGCAATGGCCGCGGCGCGCAGGTCGACATTTCCATGCTTCCCGCCGGTAACTACCTCGTGCGGGTCAAAGCGGCAGGAGGCGAGCAGTTGCTGAAATTGGTGAAGAAATAGTCGGAACAGAAATACGTATTTTTCTTACTAACGCTTCGCCCAGCTCCGAAGCGTTTTTTATCTTTGAATCTGAATTCCAGGTATATGAAAAAACTATTACTCCTTTTGTTTTTGGTGTCAGCCGGTGTACAGGCGCAGATTGTCAACATACCGGATCCCGTTTTTAAGACGTTTCTCCTATCAGGTGAAAACCAAGCACAGAATGCAGCAGGTAGCTATATCGCAATTGACGCCAATAACGACGGTGAAATACAGCAGACGGAAGCTGGTCAGGTCGCATCATTGACAATAGATGTGAACGGAATGACAAGCATGGAGGGAATAGGATCATTCCAGAACCTCCAGAAAGTAGCGATAATTAATAGTGGTTATTCAGTCGGATGTCCTATAACCCTACAGGGCTTACCCAATCTCGAACAGGTGGGAATAGGTATAGGATACGAGGTGTATGTTGACATTACCCTCAACAATCTGCCATCGCTTAAGAAAATAGGTTTTTCGAATACAGATATGTTTGTTCACTCGATCTTTATAACGGATTGTCCTAATGTTGAAACAGTGGAAGCTAACCACTGTTGGTTGGGGAATGCGCCTTTTGATCTTTCGGCGATGCACAATCTAAAAACCGTGGATTTTTTTAATGTCGAGGTTCTTGGTATTGATGTACACGGGACTAGTGTAGAAAACATATCATTAGAGTGGTGTGCTGCTTTTTGGTTGAACGCTGACGCCACCCCAAATCTTGAACAGATTATTATTTCATCCAATTATAATGAATTTCTTCTAGGTAGCATTGGCTATCTGTCCGTTGCCGGGTCGGCCGTAAAGCATATTTGGGTTGAAGGAGCTTACCTTTATGTGGACTGCTCGCAAACGACAGGTTTGGAAGACCTTTCCGTCACAGGATCGTATACCGCAGTTGCAGATCTTAATTTGTCCGGTTGCAGCCACTTGAAAAATCTGGATCTTATTTCCATCGAAGCACCTGTGATCGACCTTACGGACTGTACTTCACTCGAAACGGTTAAAATAGGACTTACGCTCGCGACTTCAATTCTCGCAAAGAATGGCGTAGCAGAACAATTTATTTTTGAGTATCCGGGTTTAGAGTGGATTTCGCCTGAAACCACTACCCTTAACGAGCGCTTTCCAAATCTGTCATTTTTCTGTATCGATGAAGACCAGATTGACACCATCACAAATGCGCTGACTACGTTGCCTGTAACCGTCGTGGATTCGTATTGTTCATTTGTTCCCGGAGGAGGATATAATACCATGTCAGGCTCTTTGGCTTTTGATGATGAAGGTGATGGATGCGATCCCAATGATATGGCTCCCACCTTTCTCACAGCAATAGGGATTAATATCGACGATCAGTACTACGAGACATTTTCTCAGGAAGGCGACTATGTGGCTTATTTACACGCCACCGGAAATTATACGGTACAACCGATATTGGTGGATAACCCATCTTACTTTTCGATTTCCCCGCCATTAATTCCGATAACGCTCAACGGTACTGACACTATCCCAGATCTCGACTTCTGCATTGCCCCTATTGGTGTCTATCATGATGTGGAAGTCACCATCGCACCCTTCGGCGTCATACGCCCGGGTTATGACGCGTCATACGCTATAACCTATCGCAACAAAGGCAACCAGGTAGAGAGTGGTCAGGTCAATTTCCAGTTCGACGATGATAAACTCGATTTCGTTTACGCCTCAATTACTCCCAACGCTATTGCAAGCGGAAGCCGAAGCTGGAACTTCTCAGGTTTGGGGCCCTATGAGAGCCGTTCCATCCTCGTAACGGTCCACGCGAACAGCCCCGTTGAAACGCCGGCGGTGAATATTGGGGATGTCATGACTTACAACAGCTATGTTTCCCTTTTGCAAACTGATGAGAATCCCGCGGACAACGCTTTTGCTTTTCATCACACGGTGGTGGGAGCCTATGATCCAAATGACATCACCTGTCTGGAAGGAGAGGTGGTCGACCCCTCGCTGATAGGCCAGTTCCTGCACTATAATGTGAACTTCGAGAACACCGGCAATTACCCAGCTGAAAATGTAGTGGTGCGTATGAAGATGGATGCGTCGAAATTTGATATGAATACACTCCAGTTCATCAACTCCTCCCACCAGCCCCGCGTGCAACGCAATGGCGATTTGGTCGAGTTTATTTTCGAAGGTATCCAACTCCAACCGGAAGCGAAGGGGAATGTCCTGTTCAAGATCAAAACGAAGAATACATTGGTAACCGGTAACTCCGTCAGCCAGAAAGCCGATATCTACTTCGACTTCAATGCGCCGGTGGCGACTAATACCGCTACGACGACTTTCCAACAACTTAGCACCGTTACGCCACCGGCGGAAGCCTTCATGCTATGGCCTAACCCGGCCTCGGACGTTATTACGATCTCAGGGGCTGTCAACATCGAAGCGATTTCCATCCTCAACCTGTTAGGGCAGGAGGTCTACAAACAGGATGGTAACGGGCGGGGCACGCAAGTGAACATCTCGTCACTTCCTTCAGGTAATTACCTTGTGCGGGTGAAAGCAGCAGAAGGGGAGCAGTTGCTGAAATTGGTGAAGAAATAGGGGCAACGCCCTAAAGTGGGCCTTTGAGCGATTCAGACGGGGGATTTGACTCACTTCTTGCGAAATCGTTTGAAAAAAGGAAGAATTAACGTTTTTCTTGCATTTGCCGATTTTATTTTAGGGCAAAAAGCGCTACGTTTGTAAGGTTCTTTACAAACGATTTTAGTACCCATTTTACATCATGTCAAAAACAGCTATATTGGAACTTGATGGCACCAAGTATGAGTTTCCGGTTTTGGTCGGAAGCGAAAACGAAGTGGCCATCGACATCAACAAACTCCGCGACCTGACAGGCGCTATCACGCTCGATCCGGGTTACAAAAACTCCGGATCCTGCAAAAGCGATATCACGTTCCTCGACGGAGAAGAAGGCATCCTTCGCTACCGCGGTTATGCTATCGAAGACCTAGCGGAAAAAGCCAATTTTCTAGAGGTTTCGTATTTGGTCATCTTTGGCGAGCTGCCTACCAAAGCCCAACTCGAACAGTTCGAGAACGACATCCGTAAATACTCCCTCGTCAACGAGGAAATGAAAAATATCATCGACGGGTTCCCGAAAACCGCACACCCAATGGGCGTGTTGTCGTCGCTCACAAGCGCCCTCACGGCCTTCAACCCTAAAGTCGTAAACGTCGAGAACGATAAGGAAATGTATGAAGCCATCGTCAAAACCATGGGGAAATTCCTCGTGCTGGCAACCTGGACGTTCCGCAAGGCGATGGGCTATCCGCTCAATTACTACGACAACACCAAAGGGTATGTCGAGAATTTCATGCGCCTGATGTTTGAATTGCCAACCGGACCCTATAAGGCAAATCCGGTGGTGATCGATGCACTCGATAAACTCTTCATCCTCCATGCCGATCACGAGCAAAACTGCTCGACATCAACGGTTCGCATGGTAGGCTCGTCCCACGCCGGTCTTTTTGCTTCGATCTCGGCGGGTGTTTCCGCACTTTGGGGTCCACTTCATGGTGGTGCCAACCAGGCGGTTCTCGAAATGCTCGAGGAAATCAACAAAGACGGCGGCGATACCGAGAAATTCCTCGCGAAAGCCAAAGACAAAAACGATCCGTTCCGCCTGATGGGCTTCGGTCACCGCGTCTATAAAAACTTCGACCCACGCGCCAAAATCATCAAGAAGGCAGCCGATGAGGTATTGGAGAACCTGGGTGTGGATGATCCGGTATTGGACATCGCCAAAAAACTGGAAGTCGCCGCGTTGAATGACGACTACTTCAAATCGCGTAACCTTTATCCAAACGTCGACTTCTATTCCGGTATCATCTACCGCGCACTCGGTATCCCAACCGACATGTTTACGGTGATGTTTGCCATCGGCCGGCTCCCGGGCTGGATCGCACAGTGGAAAGAAATGCGCCTCAACAAAGAACCAATTGGCCGTCCGCGCCAGATTTACACCGGACACCCTTTGCGTCCGTTTGTGGAAATGGACAAACGGTAATACGGATATGACACAGTGAAACACCTCTTCGGGGGTGTTTTTTTTTGATAGCCGCTCAATGCGTGGTGTTTACCTCATTTTTTTGTCCGAAACCGACTGAAGTCCTTCCTTCGTTCTGTAACCAAAAAATACAGCGCCATGGAACGAAAGGTTTTTCTTCGCAACAGTATCGGATTTCTGGGACTGGCCCTATCCGCACCCGAACTTTTCCGCACCGGTAAACCCGCCGCCGAAGCACCGCAATCTCCTTTGGATTGCACCATAGCGGCATCGGAAACCGCAGGGCCGTTCCCTACTATCAACCCGGCTAATTACAACCAGTCGAACATCGTAGGCGACCGCACAGGCGTCAACTTTACCGTCAACATTTATATTAAGAACAAAAACGCCAATTGCGGAGCCTATCAGGGCGCCCTGGTCGACATCTGGCATTGCGACAAAGACGGGAATTATTCGCAGTACGGAGGCACCGGCATGCAACCGACCAATTATACAGCGTATAATTTTTTAAGGGGAAGACAGGTGAGCGACGCAAACGGACTCGTGAGTTTCACCTCCATTTTCCCTGGATGGTATACGGGTCGGGCGACGCACATTCACGTCCACATATACAATGCCGCCGGAACCTCGCTGTTGGTCACACAAATCGCGTTTCCGGAAGGAACGGCCAGTGCTGTCGCTACGGTCAACGCCGCAACCGCCTATGGCTATACAAAGGGGATGACGGGCTATACCTACAACGCCAGCGATAATGTCTTTTCCGACGGCGTCACCACCGAATTGGCTTCGGTATCCGGCGCCCTTGCTACAGGCTATACACTTGACCATACGATTTACGTAAACGGACCGACCCTTGGCGTCGAGGAAGTCGTGTCGACGGCAGGCACCATAGGCCAAAACTACCCGAACCCGATGGACGAGTATACCCTGATTCCGGTGAGCCTGCCCAATGGCGGCGATCTTGAACTTCGCATTTTTGACCTCGCCGGACGGCAGGTCGGGGCCGTCAAACGCTTTTCGTTTGGTGCAGGCGCCAGCGTGATGGCCATCAACCGAAGCGAATACGGATTCTCCCCTGGTTATTACATCTACACCGTAAATGTCGATTCAGGTAGTGGGGCGTTTACCCGAAGCGGGAAGATGCTCGTGAAATAAAATGCAATCAGCGATGACAGACACGGTGCGACTCATCACGGCGGCCCACTGCGCGCAAACGGAAGGAGTGGGCGTACACATTCGAACCACACCGTTCCGGATGCAACCGGTGGGTGCACTGCATGATGCCACTCTGCAGCCCGGCGCCCGTCTGGTCTTTCGCAACGACCGCCGTTGTGGCTTCCTGTTACTGCCTCTTTTCGGTGGGGTTGACGTAGACGACCGCGACGATTTTGTGGGCGTTCCGTCTTTTCGTTTAGTAGATCCGGCGACGGAGACCCTCATCCTGCGCAATCCGCTTGACGATTATGCTTCGCAGTTGCTATTGCTCGAAGCGCCCGAGTTGACAGATTCTGCATGTGGCGCGCTCTCGTTTACCGAACGCAATCAGCTCCACAACCTGTATGAAAAAGAAGCCTGTAAGGTATACATCGGGAGTTACGACCTGCGTCACGCTGCCGAACACGTCTTCGATACACCTCAATCCGCGGTTCTGGCTTTCGCCATTGGCGGAGCCTTTGAAGTGGAAGACCGACTTTTGGAAGTACGGGATGCCCTTTGGCTGCCGGGCGTTTCCGCGATTGAATTTGAGGCACTGTCACAGGATGCGTTGCTGTTACTCGTAGCGTTTGGCTCAGGTTAAGTCCAGAAGCGGACTGTCGGGTTTAGCAAACGAACGTGCCGGATGGACGTCTGCGTTTTCTGGTCAACCGACTAATCTTCCGAACTCCCGACTTTCAACTTTCGACTTTCGACTTTCCACTAACCCTCAACTTTTCCTCCGCTGTCGCACCGCCTCATACAACACAATACCCGTAGTGGTAGCCAGGTTCAGGCTTTCAACCGCACCGTTCATCTCGATGCGCACACAGAAATCGCAATGCCCCAACGCCTCGGGTGATAGGCCGTTGGCCTCATCCCCAAACCAGATAGCGAGTTGTGGTGCGGTCAGGTTCGAGACAGGCAGGGCAATCGATTGGCGTCCGATGGCGTGTGGGGATGTGCCCACCGACACAGCGCTGTCCTGCCGTAATGCGTCGAAACAGGCGGCCGTTGTATCAAACCGACGGATCTCCGTCCATTTCACCGCGCCCTTCGACATTTTCAACAGGCTTCTTCGGTTTTTCAGTGCCTCGGGATCGTCTTCGAGCCGCTTAAGGCCGTCTACCACATACAGTCGGTCGACGCCCAACGCATTTACATTCCGGATGACGTTTCCGATGTTATCAATGTATTTGGGGTTTTCGAGAACGGCGATGAGCATGGTAATGATCGAATGAGGTAATGAGCGAATTAGCGAATGGCTGAATTAGATAATGAGAAAATGAGATAATTAGGGAATGGGGTAGTGGGGTAAAGGGTTATCGGGCGAGTGTAAAAATACGGAGAGTGATGTTTATAACACGGATAGACATCGTTTTTCCTTCGTCTATTTTCGGATTTAGGCTGGTTATAACGTATCAACAAGTAGGATTATTAACGAATCTGTATAGCTATTTTAGGAGGGGTTAGTCAAGAACCAAGAACCAAGAACCAAAAACCACCAACCACAACGCCACCCCAGACCTTCGTGCGTATCGCTTCCGAACTCCCGATCTTCCGTTCTCCCGAACTCCCGAACTTTCGACTTCTCACTTTCGACTCAATTACTTAATCCTCAATTTATCCTCCCATAATCAAACAATTCTTCAATTTCAACGCCCTTTTCCTATCTTTGCCAATACCAACCAAATAACCCCATGCTTTCCCTGAACGTCAAAAACGAGACCTCCCGATTGCGCGCCGTCGTGCTCGGAACCGCCGTGAGCAACGGCCCGACACCCAAAGCCGAAGAGGCCTATGACCCAAAATCGCTTGAGCACATCAAGGCCGGCACCTATCCCGTTGAGGCCGATATGGTGGCGGAAATGGAGGCGTTCCGGGCAGTTTTCGAGAAATATGACGTGACGGTGTACCGCCCGGAAGTGGTGGAAAACGAAAACCAGATCTTCACCCGCGATATCGCGTTTGTCATCGACGATGTGTTTATCGAGTCGAATATACTACCCGACCGTATCAAGGAGTTCCCCGCAATCCGGCATGTGGTCGACCAGGTCGATCCCGCTAAGTTCGTGCATATCGCCGACCAGGATATCCACATCGAGGGGGGCGACGTGATCGTGTGGAACGACTATATCTTCATCGGGACGTATAAAGGCGCCGATTACCCGGATATCAAGACGGCCCGCACCAACCTGAAGGGCGTCGAGTTTATAAAAAACCTTTTCCCGCACAAAAAGGTAATGGCTTTCGACCTCGTCAAATCGACCGTCGAGGCCCGCGACAATGCCCTGCACCTCGATTGCTGTTTCCAACCGGTGGGCACCGACAAGGCGATTATCTACAAAGACGGTTTCCGCGACGTGAAAGACTATGAGTTCCTTCGTGATTTCTTTGGTGTTGACAACCTCTTCCACATTACCCGCGACGAGATGTACCACATGAACTCGAATATATTCTCGATCGCACCGGACGTGGTCGTATCAGAACGAAATTTCACCCGACTCAACACCTGGCTACGGTCAAAGGGCATCACGGTAGAGGAAATTCCGTATGCCGAGATTGCCAAGCAGGAAGGTCTGTTGCGTTGCTCAACCCTCCCGTTGATACGCGATTAACCTATGAACACATACCCTCCGTTTAGTAGTTGCGTGAGGGATAGGAGCGGCAGCCCACAGCCGATGAGGTACGAAATCGGCGAGGACTAAAGCGGATAGCCCGACGGCGCCTTGTTCAGTAAGCAGTAAGCAGTGGGCAGTGGCAGTAGGCAGTAGGCGCCGGCACGCCCCTCCCTTTACTCCGCTCGGAAGAACGATAGCCGGAGAGGTACTTTTTGTGTAACCACGGGAGGTTCAAATAGGGGGTATTGTCAATAAACGGGATTCCTTCGCTGCGCTCGGAAGGGCGATGGCTGCCTAAGTATGTAACTTATAACGAAGGATATTCAAGTAACGGCATTCCACTACCAACTGGGACTGCCGATTGTCCACTGCGACTGCCCACTGCCTACTGCGACTGCCACTAAGACCGCCTACTCAAAAAAAACACGCAACCGAAACGGAAAATTTTTACCTTGCAGGTATAATTGCCTACGTACCCATGAAACAAATCACGGATACCATTCTGATGATTCGACCGGTCGCTTTCCGGATGAACGAACAGACCGCTGTAAACAATTATTACCAAAAAGTGCTCGATGGACTGTCGCCCGAAACGGTGAACGGCCGTGCCCAGGAAGAGTTTGACGCCTTTGTGGCCAAACTGCGGTCAGCGGGTGTGAACGTCGTGGTGGTGCACGATACGAAAGTGCCGGATACGCCCGACTCGATTTTTCCGAACAACTGGATTTCCTTTCATGAGAACGGCGACGTAGCGTTGTATCCGATGTTTGCGGAGAACCGCCGCTCGGAACGTCGTGAGGACATCCTCGATGTGCTCGAGGAACGCGGTTTCCGCATCGATAACATCATGGATTATACGGAAGCGGAAGACGATGGCTTCTTCCTTGAAGGTACCGGCAGCCTGCTGCTCGACCGCGCCAACGGAAAGGCCTATTGCGCCCTGTCACCCCGCGCCGATGAGGAACTTGTGATCGAATTCTGTGAGGATTTCGACCTGCGCCCGATTATCTTCGAAGCCTACCAAACCGTAGATGAAGAGCGCAAGCTGATTTACCATACCAATGTGATGATGTGCCTGGGCGAAGACTTCGCCGTGCTGTGTGCCGACTGCATCGACGACAAACAAGAACGCAAACAGGTGCTCGAGAGCCTGAAGGAAGATGGAAAAGACATTATCCTGATCACCGAAGACCAGGTCAACAGCTTTGCGGGCAATATGCTGGTAGTAGCCGGAATGGGAGGTAAGCGGTTCGTGGTCATGAGCGCAGCCGCCCACAAAAGCCTGACCGCTTCGCAGATCGCACAGCTTGAGAAGCACGCGACGATCCTGAGTTCAAGTCTTGATACCATTGAAGCCTGTGGCGGCGGCAGTGCCCGGTGCATGATGGCGGAGGTGTTTTTGCCGAAGAATGGTTGAGGGTTGAGGGTTCATGGTTCATAGTTCATGGTTGAGGGTTGAGGGTGGTTGGACGTTTACCCTAGCGATAAAATAAGGAAGCCGGCGTAGTGCCGGCTTTTATTTTTCGGATGGGAGTGGATCAGCCGGGGAAGTTATCTTTGATAATGCTGACGATGGCGCTGGTGATGTATTGTATGCCGATGGCGACCACAATGAAGCCCACGATGCGGGAGATGGCGACGATACCCGAGGCACCCAGTATCCGCGACAAATAATGCGCGCTGCGCAGCATCACGAAAATGACGAGTGCCACGGCCAAAATAGCGCCGATTGACCACAGGGCGTCGCGGGTATCATGGTGTTCCTGGTAGTAGGCAATCAAAAGCGAGATCGACCCCGGGCCGGCGAGCATCGGCATCGCCAGTGGTGTAAGCGCAATATCATTGCGACGCTGTACGTCTTCTTCCACCTCTTTATTGATACCACGCCTGCGGCTGAACTTCCCCGACAAAAGCGAAAATCCGGAACTTAGGATCATGAGTCCGCCCGCAATGCGCAGCGCCTCAATACTGATCCCGAAAAACGTGAGCACATATTTACCGGCAAAAAAGGCGATGATAAGGATGATGGCGACGTCGATCGCCGTCCATAACGAAATCCGCGAGCGCTCGGCCTTGCTGTCGTTCTGCGTGAGCCCAACGAAAATAGGCACCGTCCCAATAGGGTTCAAAACAGAGAAAAGCGCGGCGAAGAGGTAGATAAAAACGTCCATTTTTTTTGCAAAGGTAGTTCGGCGTGTCGCCGGATATCGTTAGGGATATATTAAAGATAGGTAATTAAGTGGAAAGTCGGGAAGTCGAAAGTCGGGAAGTCAGGAGTTCGGAAGATGGGAAGATCGGAAGATGGGAAGTTCGGAAGATCGGAAGATGGGAAGAAAAGGGAAGACTTGCTCCAACCTGCAAGGTTTTTTTCAACCTTGTAGGTTTTAGTTGGATTGGGAAGTCAAAAGTCGAAAGTCGAACGTCGAAAGTCGGAAAGTCCGGAAGTTCGGGAGATCGGGAGAACGAGGAAGACTTGCTCCAACCTGCAAGGTTTTTTTAACCTTGTAGGTTTTAGTTGGATTGGGAAGTCAAAAGTCAAAAGTCGAAAGTCAAAAGTCAAAAGTCGAAAGTCGAAAGTCGAAAGTCGGAAAGTCCGGAAGTCCGGAAGATTAGAAGTCCACACACCAATGACCAACCACCAACCACTGACTACCGACCACTGACTCCTAACCCCTAATTCCCTACCTTTACTATATGACAGCCAAGAAAACCCTCATATTAGGAGCCTCAGAGAACCCGGATCGCTATTCGTATCGTGCGTTGAACAGCCTGGTGCGGCACGGACATCCGGTGGTGGCCGTCGGTCTGAGGGAAGGACGTGTGGCAGGTGTCGACATCCTTCGCGCGCCGGCACCGTTCACCGACATTGATACCGTTACGCTTTACCTCAATCCGAAAAACCAGGAACCGTATTACGACTACATCCTGTCGCTGCATCCGAAGCGGGTGGTGTTCAATCCGGGCACCGAGAACCCCGCACTAATGTCGATCCTGCGCGAAAACGGCATCGTTCCGGAGGTCGCCTGTACCTTAGTGCTGCTGGCGACGGGGCAATATTGATATAATATGTATCGATTGTAAAATCAATTGTTGATATATTTTATATCATTTAACACCTTCCGCCTTGCGCGTCCGGCGTCGCCTTTTTACCTTTCCGAAAAAAGAAATGGAGGAGGAGAACGGCTATATCAAAGGGCGGGGTGCGCAGATGAACACCCACAACCGCTTCTTCGCGCAGTCGTATGAACTCCGCGACGACTTCCTTGAACATTGCCGCCTGGAAGGTGACAAGGCCGACGACAACCGCACGCAATACCTTGAAGTATTCCCGAAAACGGTCGTCAACCGCGTCGACAGTCCGGATGTCGGTCTCGAATATTCCCTCAACCCCTACCAGGGGTGCGAACACGGCTGTATCTACTGCTACGCCCGAAACAGTCATGAGTATTGGGGCTACAGCGCCGGACTCGACTTCGAGCGCCGTATCCTGGTCAAAAAGAATGCCCCGCAATTGTTGGAAGAAAAGTTGAAGAGCCGCAACTGGACCGCCCACACCATCGTACTGTCGGGTAATACCGATTGCTATCAGCCCGCGGAGAAGAAATTCAGGCTCACGCGCCAATGCCTCGAGGTGTTTCTGAAATACCGGCATCCTGTTGGCATCATCACCAAAAACGCCCTCATTGCCCGCGACATGGACCTGGTAACCGAGTTGGCGGCGCACCGCCTGATCGGGGTCAACCTCTCCATTACCTCGCTGTCGGAGAAAACACGGCAGATTCTCGAACCGCGGACGGCGACCATCCAAAAGCGACTTGACACCGTCCGGATGTTGTCGGAGGCCGGCGTGCCGGTCAATGTCATGATGGCACCGTTGATTCCGGGCATCAACAGCCACGAGGTACTACCGTTGGCGAAAGCCGCCGCCGATGCAGGCGCGGTTTCCGTCGCCTATACGGTGGTGCGGCTAAACGGTGCCATCGGCGAGATCTTCAGCGACTGGATACGAAAAGCCATGCCCGACCGCGCGGAGAAAGTGCTCAGCCAGATAAAGGAATGCCACGGTGGCAACCTAAACGACAGCCGCTGGGGCGAACGGATGCGCGGCGAAGGGAATTTTGCCCAGATGATGCGGTCGCAGGTGCAACTCGCGCGCAAGAAGTTCTTTGAAGGGCGTACGTTTCCGGAACTTAACCATGCGTTGTTCCCCTCGTATAAAGACGGGCAGTTGCGGTTGTTTTGAGGCCCTCGGTATAGTTAATGCCTTGATTAGGGACGCTCGACAGACAGAATCTTGTTCTCGTCAAGTAGTCGCCGCAACTCGGATTTCGCGATTTTATCGGATCCGGGGATAAACATAGAGTCGCGAATGTCATATAGCCCCGATATCTCGTCGCTCATATAGCTGTTATAGTAAACACCCACTGTGTCTTTCGAAACGGAGGCGACTCTCAACAAGGTGTATTTTCCACTCTCCATTTCAAACTCATAGATATCGCCTACCTTCGGGTTCTTTACGTAAATAGCATCCTGCTCGCCGCTGGCCTTCGCTTCGATAAAGGCTAATAGGAGAACGGCAACCAACATGCCGGAGAAGGTATACATCCAAAAGGGCGTCTTTGCTTCACGTTGTAATTCATGGGATCGTTTTAGAAGCGCGCCATTCATGGCCCAATGCGCGATAGGTTGGCCACAGCCGCTGCACATGCCTTCGGTTCGTTTCCCGGCTGGAAAGAAAGGGATCAATAAAAAGTGTGTGTAACGCATCCGGACGGTCAGTGTAAGTGACCCGGCGATGCCGCAATTGGGGCAAGCGTCGGACACGTTTCGTGACAGCAGTCGTTTGTGCCTCACGCCATAGAAGAAAATCATGTTTCGATGTTTTTTGTCGGATGACGTAAAAATAGTTTTTCGACGGTGGGACAAGCGGGTGATGTACGTTTTTTATAAAAGGAATGGGAAATAGGGGAGGAACGTCCCCAGTTGTTGCTCCATTTCCGAAGCTGCAGTAGCTCCCTAGAAAACGGTCTGGTTCGCCGTCTTCTTTGAAATCACCCAAAGCCCCAAAAACGTCAACAACCCATTTACGATAATAATTTCCTCTGCAAACACGTATCCGTTCGGCCACGGCGCCGTTTGGATGAAATACGTTAAGACAGGCGCCACCAAACAAACCACCGGCACCCATCGGTCACGCACGGTTTTGGTTTTCATCAACAATCCGAACGCGTAAAGTCCGAGCAGCGGACCGTAGGTATACCCCGCAATCAGGAAAATCATATCCACCACCGCCTTGTTGTTGACAGCGAAAAACACCATAATAGCCAGGAACATACAAAACGAAAAAGCGATATGGACGAAGTGGCGCGTGCGTACTGTTTTGCCAGTGTTCGGTTTTTTGTCCATCTGGAGGAAATCCACGCAGAAAGATGTCGTCAGGGCGGTAAGCGCAGAATCAGTCGTGGCGAACGTAGCCGCCGTCAGGCCCAGAAGAAAGACGACGGCCGCGGCACCCTTGAAATGGTTGAACGCGATTTCAGGGAATAGGAAATCGGTATTTTCGGGCACGGCCACGCCGTTCTGTTCGGCATACATATATAACATGGCCCCCACGCACAGGAAGAAAAGCACCACAAACACAAAGATACCCGTGAAGACCAGCATATTCTTTTGCGCTTCGCCAATCGTTTTACAGCTGAGGTTCTTTTGCATCAGGTCCTGGTCGAGGCCCACCATCGCCAGTGTCACGAAGATGCCACCCAACAATTGTTTCGGGAAGAAAGTGCCCTTCATTGCGTCGTCAAGGAAAAAGACACGCGAGTAATTACTTTCCTTGACCGCCTCAAATGCCTGTGGGAGTGTCAGGTTCAGTTGGTCACACACGAAGTAAATCGTAAAGATCACCGATGCCACCAGAAAGACGGTCTGCAGGGTATCGGTAAGGATAATCGTCTTCAGTCCGCTTCGATAGGTATACGCGAAAATCAGTCCAAGAGAGCCCAGTACCGTCACCCAAAACGGCACGCCGAGGTCGTCGAACACATAGTGCTGCAGCACCAATACCACCAGATACAGCCGCGCCGCCGAACCGAGCGTACGGCTCACCAGGAAAATCGTCGAAGCCGTTTTATACGAAACAATCCCCAGCCGTTTTTCGATATACTCATATATAGAGGTGAGGTTCATACGGTAATACAACGGCAGCAACACCTTGGCGATCAGTATAAACCCAATCGCGTTGCCCAGCACGAACTGGAAATACTTGAACTGCACCTCCGGGTTGCCCACCTTGCCCGGCACCGAAATAAAGGTCACACCCGATAGCGCCGTGCCGATCATGCCGAACGCCACCAGGTACCACTTCGAGTTCTTATTGGCCTTGAAAAAAGTGTCATTGTCGCCGCCCTTACGACTGGTGAACCATGAAACGAAGAACAGCAGTCCGAAATACACAACAATAATCGACAGGATAACGGTAGACGACATAGTGGATTTTTGGGGAAAGATAGTAAATAGGGCGTAACTGAGAAAAAGGTGAGGGGAGAGAAGAGAGAGGTGAGGGGAAAGAAGAAAGAAGGAAGAAGAAAGAAGTTCGTCCAACTACCAACAACCAGCGCTGCCCACTGCCCACTGCCTACTCCCCAACTCCTAACTCCCAATCCCTAACTCCTTCTATAGCGTGCCGGCGCATCATCCTCCTTCTCTTATTATATATAAGTGCGCCGTCGGGTGCTTTGCTCTAGCTTTTGCCCTCCGACCGGGTTTTGCGGCCTCGCCCTTTCGGCTTCCGCTGGTCGCCGGGGCATCGGGCAAAACCACGTTCGGCGGTGCAAAAGGCTGCCGCTTCGCCCCCTCACGCGGATTTCCCCGAATTTTAACATACGTCTAATGTTCTCATAACCCGTGTTTTTGGTGAAAACTTGAAAAAACCTTCCTTGAAAAGTTTGGAAAGCCGGAAAAGGTGTCTACTTTTGCACCCGCAACAGCGCAAAAGTTCTTTGGTTTTATTGATGCGGTACTTGGGATTGGATTTTGGGTACTGATAGACAGGCGGATAGAAAAATTAATACTTTTTTTTCTCTTGAAGTCTTGGAAAAGCGAAAAACAGTTGTACTTTTGCACCCGCTTTGAGAGCGAAACGAGATAAAAACCGTTTCAATTTCAAAGTGAAAACAAGAAGACACGTTCATAGACATATTGGATTGACAGCACGTCTTACTTTAGGGTAAGACAAACATTAAGAGAGTAAGGTAGATCGGGAATCGGTTTATTTTATGCTAGCCTTGAGTCGAAAATATTTAAAAACTACGATGAAGAGTTTGATCCTGGCTCAGGATGAACGCTAGCGGCAGGCTTAACACATGCAAGTCGAGGGGTAGAAGGAGCTTGCTCCTTTGAGACCGGCGCACGGGTGCGTAACGCGTATGCAACCTACCTTGAACAGGGGGATAGCCCAGAGAAATTTGGATTAATACCCCATGGTGTAATTGGATGGCATCATTTGATTACTAAAGTTCCAACGGTTCAAGATGGGCATGCGTCCCATTAGCTAGATGGTAAGGTAACGGCTTACCATGGCAACGATGGGTAGGGGTCCTGAGAGGGAGATCCCCCACACTGGTACTGAGACACGGACCAGACTCCTACGGGAGGCAGCAGTGAGGAATATTGGTCAATGGGCGCAAGCCTGAACCAGCCATGCCGCGTGCAGGATGAAGCATCTATGGTGTGTAAACTGCTTTTGTACGGGAAGAAACACTCCTACGTGTAGGAGCTTGACGGTACCGTAAGAATAAGGATCGGCTAACTCCGTGCCAGCAGCCGCGGTAATACGGAGGATCCAAGCGTTATCCGGAATCATTGGGTTTAAAGGGTCCGTAGGCGGTTTTGTAAGTCAGTGGTGAAATCCGGCAGCTTAACTGTCGAACTGCCATTGATACTGCAGGACTTGAATTATTGTGAAGTAACTAGAATATGTAGTGTAGCGGTGAAATGCTTAGAGATTACATGGAATACCAATTGCGAAGGCAGGTTACTAACAATTGATTGACGCTGATGGACGAAAGCGTGGGGAGCGAACAGGATTAGATACCCTGGTAGTCCACGCTGTAAACGATGGATACTAGCTGTTCGGGAGCAATCCTGAGTGGCTAAGCGAAAGTGATAAGTATCCCACCTGGGGAGTACGGGCGCAAGCCTGAAACTCAAAGGAATTGACGGGGGCCCGCACAAGCGGTGGAGCATGTGGTTTAATTCGATGATACGCGAGGAACCTTACCAAGGCTTAAATGGGAGACGACGTATTTGGAAACAGATATTTCTTCGGACGTCTTTCAAGGTGCTGCATGGTTGTCGTCAGCTCGTGCCGTGAGGTGTCAGGTTAAGTCCTATAACGAGCGCAACCCCTGTTGTTAGTTGCCAGCGAGTAATGTCGGGAACTCTAGCAAGACTGCCGGTGCAAACCGTGAGGAAGGTGGGGATGACGTCAAATCATCACGGCCCTTACGCCTTGGGCTACACACGTGCTACAATGGCCGGTACAGAGAGCAGCCACTGGGCGACCAGGAGCGAATCTATAAAACCGGTCACAGTTCGGATCGGAGTCTGCAACTCGACTCCGTGAAGCTGGAATCGCTAGTAATCGGATATCAGCCATGATCCGGTGAATACGTTCCCGGGCCTTGTACACACCGCCCGTCAAGCCATGGAAGCTGGGGGTGCCTGAAGTCGGTGACCGCAAGGAGCTGCCTAGGGTAAAACCGGTAACTAGGGCTAAGTCGTAACAAGGTAGCCGTACCGGAAGGTGCGGCTGGAACACCTCCTTTCTAGAGACTGAAAACAAGGTCTAGCAACCAATGAATAAACTGCCAAGGTTTATTTTACTCTCGCTGTCGATTCAAAATACAATGTAAGCAAGCCAAGGAAGTAGGCAGAGGCCAGTGGCCAGTAGGCAGTAAATACTGCTGACTGCGACTGCCAACTGCAGACTACACAAAGTCTCGTAGCTCAGCTGGTTAGAGTACTACACTGATAATGTAGGGGTCGGCAGTTCGAGTCTGCCCGGGACTACTGCTAATTAGATAATTGGAAAATTAGATAATTAGATAATGCTCTTCGGAGCGTTGAGAAAGGCGAAGCTTATATAGGAAATTCTGGAGGTTGAGTGATTTACACGTTAAGGTGTGCACGTTTACAGACTGCAAACTGCGACTGCAAACTGCTTACTTCAAAGACGGGGAATTAGCTCAGCTGGCTAGAGCGCCTGCCTTGCACGCAGGAGGTCATCGGTTCGACTCCGATATTCTCCACTGTTTAATTTGGAAATTAGACAATTTGAAAATTTGGAAATGGCTCTTCGGGGCGTATAACATTTTCAAATTTCCAAATCTTCAAATTTTCAAATTGAAAAACGTTCATTGACATATTGGGATAAGTTGATACAAACAAAGTAGAAAGCACAGAAGTTGTTGGTTTGTATTGAGGTTTGAAGTTTTCGGACTTTAGACTTTCGATTACAGACTTTCGACTATCTAAAAAGTACAATAAGCAAAATAAGGGCGTATGGGGGATGCCTAGGCTTCTGCAGGCGAGGAAGGACGTGATAAGCTGCGATAAGCTTCGGGGAGCTGCACACAAGTGTTGATCCGAAGATTTCCGAATGGGGCAACCCGTTGCATTGAAGATGCATCACACCGATAGGTGAGCGAACGCGCTGAACTGAAACATCTAAGTAGGCGCAGGAGAAGAAAACAAAAGTGATTCCGTAAGTAGTGGCGAGCGAACGCGGATTAGCCCAAACCATAGTTGTTACGGCAATTGTGGGGTTGTAGGACCACGATATTGTATGCACAAAGAACCGGAATGCTCTGGAAAGAGTAACCATAGAGGGTGATAGTCCCGTATGGGTAATGAGTGTAATGCATAGTGGTATCCTGAGTAGGGCGGGGCACGTGAAACCCTGTCTGAATCTGCCGGGACCATCCGGTAAGGCTAAATACTCGCAGAAGACCGATAGTGAACCAGTACCGTGAGGGAAAGGTGAAAAGAACCGTGAATAACGGAGTGAAAAAGATCCTGAAACCATACGCCTACAAGCGGTCGGAGCTCGAAAGAGTGACGGCGTGCCTTTTGCATAATGAGCCTACGAGTTAACGTTGCCGGCAAGGATAAGCATTTAAGATGTGGATCCGTAGCGAAAGCGAGTCTGAATAGGGCGTTTTAGTCGGTAGTGTTAGACGCGAAACCGTGTGATCTACCCATGGGCAGGATGAAGCTGTGGTAACACACAGTGGAGGTCCGAACCGGTTGTCGTTGAAAAGACTTCGGATGACCTGTGGGTAGGGGTGAAAGGCCAATCAAACTCGGAAATAGCTCGTACTCCCCGAAATGCATTTAGGTGCAGCGCTGTGCATAAAGTTTACTAGAGGTAGAGCTACTGATTGGATGCGGGGGCTTCACCGCCTACCAATTCCTGACAAACTCCGAATGCTAGTAAATGTTTCACAGCAGTGAGGGCTTGGGTGCTAAGGTCCAAGTCCGAGAGGGAAAGAACCCAGACCATCAGCTAAGGTCCCCAAATCTATACTAAGTTGAAAGAACGAGGTTTGTCTGCCCAGACAGCTAGGATGTTGGCTTGGAAGCAGCCATTCATTTAAAGAGTGCGTAACAGCTCACTAGTCGAGCGGACGAGCATGGATAATAATCGGGCATAAGTATAGTACCGAAGCTATGGATTGATAGTAATATCAGTGGTAGGGGAGCATTCCAGCGGGGCTGAAGGTGTGGCGTGAGCCATGCTGGACCTTCTGGAAAAGAAAATGTAGGCATAAGTAACGATAATGCGGGCGAGAAACCCGCACACCGTAAGACCAAGGTTTCCTCAGCTATGCTAATCAGCTGAGGGTTAGTCGGGGCCTAAGGCGAATCCGAAAGGAACAGTCGATGGACAACGGGTTAATATTCCCGTACTAGTTGCAATTGTGATGGAGCGACGCAGTGATGAAAGTACCGCGCACTGACGGAATAGTGCGTTGAAGCGGTTACCTATAGGTTTGATAGTTAAATGCGTCAAACCTGGGGAGACGCGATAGTACACGGAGTCTTCGGACAAAGTGATAGTGTACCTAAGGGCTGCCAAGAAAACCTTCTAAACTTAGATTGCAAGTACCCGTACCGTAAACCGACACAGGTGGTCGAGGAGAGTATCCTCAGGTGCTCGAGAGATTCATGGCTAAGGAATTAGGCAAAATAGACCTGTAACTTCGGGAGAAAGGTCGCCAGCAGTAATGCTGGCCGCAGTGAAAAGGTCCAGGCGACTGTTTATCAAAAACACAGGGCTCTGCAAAATCGTAAGATGAGGTATAGGGCCTGACACCTGCCCGGTGCTGGAAGGTTAAGAGGAGATGTTATCTTCGGAGAAGCATTGAATTGAAGCCCCAGTAAACGGCGGCCGTAACTATAACGGTCCTAAGGTAGCGAAATTCCTTGTCGGGTAAGTTCCGACCTGCACGAATGGTGTAACGATCTGGACACTGTCTCAGCCATGAGCTCGGTGAAATTGTAGTAACGGTGAAGATGCCGTTTACCCGCAGTGGGACGAAAAGACCCTGTGCACCTTTACTATAGCTTCGTATTGACCTTGGATAAGTGATGTGTAGGATAGGTGGGAGACTGTGAATCGGGTTCGCCAGGATTCGAGGAGTCATTGTTGAAATACCACCCTTTGCTTATCTGAGGCCTAACCCCCATTAGGGGGGACATTGCGTGGTGGGTAGTTTGACTGGGGTGGTCGCCTCCAAAAGAGTAACGGAGGCTTCTAAAGGTTCCCTCAGCACGCTTGGTAACCGTGCGTAGAGTGCAATGGCATAAGGGAGCTTGACTGAGAGACACACAGGTCGATCAGGTACGAAAGTAGAGCATAGTGATCCGGTGGTTCCGCATGGAAGGGCCATCGCTCAAAGGATAAAAGGTACGCCGGGGATAACAGGCTGATCTCCCCCAAGAGCTCACATCGACGGGGGGGTTTGGCACCTCGATGTCGGCTCGTCACATCCTGGGGCTGGAGAAGGTCCCAAGGGTTGGGCTGTTCGCCCATTAAAGTGGCACGCGAGCTGGGTTCAGAACGTCGTGAGACAGTTCGGTCTCTATCTACTGCGGGCGTTAGAAATTTGAGTGGATCTGATTCTAGTACGAGAGGACCGAATCGGACTGACCGCTGGTGTATCTGTTGTCCCGCCAGGGGCACCGCAGAGTAGCTATGTCGGGAAGGGATAAGCGCTGAAAGCATATAAGCGCGAAACCCACCACAAGATGAGATTTCTTTTAAGGGTCGTGGGAGATGACCACGTTGATAGGCTATAGGTGTAAAGGCAGTAATGTCATAGCCGAGTAGTACTAATAACCCGTAAGCTTATGTACGCCGTCATCCGGCCCGCAAGGGCCGGAGACAACTTTCGAGAAGTAAATACTTGTCCCAGTATGTTAATAATATTGGCTCATTGCGAGCAGTTGATGGTTGCATCGATGTAGGTTCTGCCTACTTACGACTGCACACTGCCAACTAACCCCTTAAGGTGGTTATTGCGGCGGGGCTCACCTCTTCCCATCCCGAACAGAGTAGTTAAGCCCGCCAGCGCAGATGGTACTGCAATTTGTGGGAGAGTATGTCGCTGCCTTTTTTTTGAAAGCCTGTCCGATTTGGACAGGCTTTTTTATTTATGGCCACCAAGAACAAAAGCCACGAAGTCGCAAAGACGCGAAGCCAGAACTAACCACTTACTACCGACCACTGACTACTGATTACTTTAAAAGTGTAGCTTCGTCCCGGTATGCAACCTTTATAGCCACGAAGGCGCAAAGACGCGAAGCCAGAACCAACCACTGACCACTGACCACTGGCTACTGACTACTATTAAAGAGTGTAGTGTCGTCCGGGCATGCAACCTTTATAGCTACCAAGGCGCAAAGACACGAAGTCAGAACCAACCACTGACTACCGACCACTGACCACTGACTACTATCTTCAAGTAAAACGGTATCTTGCACCATGATTCAAAAAGTGCTCGTAATCGGACTCGTGTGGCCAGAACCATCATCGTCGGCAGCGGGAACCCGTATGTTGCAGTTACTACAGTTTTTCCTCAACCAAGGTGCGTCCGTGCGATTTGCCAGTGCCGCGCAGCAGACGGAATTCACTTTCCCACTCGAGTCGATTGGAGTAGAAACACACGAAATCAAGTTAAACGATTCAGGTTTTGATGACTTCCTACGTAAGCAAAACCCCGATTTAGTGCTGTTCGATCGCTATATAACCGAAGAACAATTCGGATGGCGCGTCGCGGAAGCGGTTCCGAACGCACTTCGTATTCTCGATACAGAAGACCTACATTGCCTTCGGGCGGCGAGGGAAGCAGCCGTCAAAAACGAGATTGATTTTGAACCCGGGCATTTGCTGCTTTCACCCATAGCCCTTCGGGAAATAGCCGCCATTTACCGCAGTGATCTCTCCATTATGATTTCACAAGCTGAGATCCGCTTTCTGGTCGATGTATTCGGGGTACCTCATGATCTGCTTTGGTATTTACCGTTCCTGTATGAGCCTTTAAGTGACGCATCGATAGCAGAATGGCCATCGTTCCAAACACGGAAAAACTACTTTTTTATCGGCAACTTCCGCCATTATCCGAATCATGATGCCCTACGTTATCTAAAGACGGTCATCTGGCCCCGCATTCGCGCCCTTGATACGGAAGCCATCCTATATGTATATGGCGCCTACGTATCTCCGGCCGTTCAGCAACTACACCATCCGGGTTCGGGCTTCTATATCATGGGCCGGGCAGAGAGTGTCAATACGGTTATGCGGGAGGCACGCGTTTTGCTCGCGCCACTTCGTATCGGCGCCGGGCATAAAGGCAAATTGGCGGAAGCCATGCAGTTCGGCCTGCCTAGTGTCACGACATCAATCGGAGCAGAAGGAATGACAGCTGATGGGCGTTGGGGTGGTTATATAACCGATGAACCTGATCTATTCGCGAAATACGCGGTTGATCTTTACCATAACCAGGAATTATGGCAACAAAAACAGCAGGAAGGCACCGACGTTTTTCGTTCGCTGGATCCAGATGCGGCGAAGGAGGCATTTTGGAAACGACTCGCGGATCTTCGGATTCACCTTCCCACCTTACGCATACGAAATTTCATCGGCAGAATGCTTACACATCATACGATGTCGTCTTACAAATACCTTTCCCGCTGGATTGAGGAAAAGGAGAAACGGAATCCGTAGGGTTTTTGTAGGAATGGGTGTTATTAAGTTGTATTTCACGAGCATGTAGCAAATTAATGTATATTTACACGTGCGAAAGTGCGTATTTGCATGCTCGGTCTACCCCCAATTGCTATGAAATTCCGGCTGTTCCTATCCCTGCTACTCGTTTTTGTGGCCCTTCCGGCAGTGGCGCAGCTATCGAATTTTACCTTGACACTTATCCCGAAAGACGAAACTTGCACCGGTAACGGAGGTGTGACGATCACCACATCTAATACCACCCCTGGCGCTACGATGTCGTTTCAGATACAATCGATGCCCGGGCAGATTCCCATTGAGAATTTTACCTCAACTGTTTATTCCGGTTTGAGTGCTGGTAGCTATCGCATCGTGGCAACGCAAACCCAGGGTAGCGATAGTGGTTCCCAAACCGCCGATTTTAACGTACAGGATGAGATCATTCCCCTCATATGGTCGTTTTCAGAACCGCCCGCGGGCAATTGCGCGAACTCGGGCAACATCCTATTTAATGTCAGTTCCGGCACTCCGCCTTTTACGTTTGAGATACTGTCGGGTCCGGAGATTCGTCCGTTGCAAACCAGCGGTCTGTTTTCCAACCTTCCGCCCGGACAATATCTGTTCCGGATATCCGATGCCTGTAAAGGCGAGCCGTTTACCTTTACACTCATCCCCCAGGTAAATACGCTGGCATTGAGTACGTCCGGAGATGTGCTCGCGCCTAACTGTCTTTCTATCGACGTCAACAACACGGTTACCCCATCAGGTGTCATCGTTTATCCGCTCAATGTCACATACGAAGTGCATTATCCTGGCGGTACCAACCAGACACTGCAACAGGTCTACGGAAATGGAAATCCCGATTCGCTGCAACTGTCGCTTACGCTGCCGCTTTTTGGAGCCCAGACATATACCTATGACCTGACAGTTGTGGATGGCTGTGGCAATTCCTTTACAGGGAATTTTACCGTCGATCCAAATCCACAGGTTGGGCTCTCGGGCACGCCGAATAATTGCGGACACGAATACCTGAGCCTGATTGTCAATAATTTTGTAGGCCAGTATACGGTCAATTTTACCAATGCACCGGCGGGTTTCAACCCAGCAGCATTGAACGGATTGTATCCGGGCCCGACCGACCAAACGGTGTTACAGTTCGGGGATGAAGATCATCCAGTTCCGGAAGGGATGTATGAGGTGCTCGTTACCGATAATTGCGGACGTACCGGAACCGCCCAGTGGGAAGTCGTATTGGATGATTTGGATCCAAACGTTCGCGCGGGCACTCCGAATTGCCTCACCAACCTCGCCAATATCCGGTTCCAGGTAGCAGCCGATCGGGATATCGTCTCCATTATCGTAGTGGCGGCTCCGCCTGAGTATACACCAGCGCTTCCCAATGACATTAGCCCGGCCACCCCTCAATCCAGCGTTACCGTGTCCGGTTTCCCTCCGAATCCGACAGTGCCATATGTATTCAATATTATAGATGAATGTGGCATCACGTATTCGAACGTGGACGTAATCGTAAATCCTTTCGTTCCCGATCCGAATTTGCAGACCGACGTACGACCTAGTTGTGCCGAAACGTTTGGCTCTATGAGAATCGGTTCTCCTAACGGCAACCTGACGTCCCTGACCATAACCGCTGCGCCGCCAAACTATCCCAACCCCATTCCGTTCGATGCGACATCGCTCATTGTTTCAGGCGATGTGTTTCTGGAGCAACTTCCTCCAGGCCCCTACTCGTTCTCAGGGATGGATAGTTGTAATGTTGCCCTTACCGCCACCAATGTCGCCGTAATAGGATACGATTCTGGGACGAATAACGTGTTGGTCCAGCGGAACTGTGGATCGTTTAACTTCACGATCACTGATAATGGAAATATCCCCGGTGTCAGCTACTGGTTCCAACGACAAGATCCGGTTTCCGGAACGTGGGGACATCCTTTTAATGGCACCCCCTATACCGAAGGCACTACGCCCGACAGTACCAATTCTGTCTTGATGGCCAACTTGGGCACGTTGAACAACTTGACTATCACAGGTACCTTCCGGATTGTCAAGGTTTATCAAACCTACAGCGCTTCGTCGACTGACTGCCTGGATATTTGGGATACGTTCTCGTTTACGAATGGACTGGACATCCTGGGCATCTACAACATGGATTGCAACGGAGGTGCCGCTGGTTCCATCTATGTCGAAGCGGTGGGCGTACCACCTTATACCTTCAGCATTACCGGCCCTGTGAACATCATGAACGGCAGCAATAACATTTTTACAGGGCTGCTACCTGGCACTTACACACTTACCGTGGTGGATGCCTGCCAGGCTACGATTCCGGCGCGTACCGTCAACCTTAGTACTCTCGAATCATTGGTGGTGGCCAATGAACCTTCCCCGCGGGAGTTGCTGTTGTGTGCACCTCCGGGTACCACTTCCAACATTTTCGATATTACGGAATTGGAATCGTCCATTCTGGGCACGCAAGACCCTGCAGATTACGAGGTTACCTACCATCATTCCCTTCAGGATGCGCAGTCGGGGGATAATAAAATTGATACACCACAGGCCTACGTCAACACACAGGTGATTGAGACGATTTACGTTCGGGTCGTGCATAAACGGATTGATGTGTGTTATGCCACGACGTCTTTCCGCCTGATTATCGGCGAAGCACCCGACTTTACCCTGTCACAGACCCAATATTTCGTATGCGAGGGGAGTTCGGTTCGTTTGGAGGCAGGGATGGGCTATGATGCCTATCTGTGGTCAGACGGATCGAACGCGCCGTACCTCGACGTGACGGAACCCGGTACCTATTCTGTGTCGGTCGCTAACATATACGGCTCTTCCCGATGCAGCAGCGACCCCCAATCCATCACCGTCGAGGGATCGTCTATTGCTACCATAACGAGTGTCGATGTAGTCGATTGGCGGGATGACAACAACAGTATCACCGTAAATGTTACCGGATCCGGCGATTATCTGTATGCCCTTGAGGACGGCCCGTATCAGAGTTCAAACTTTTTCGGAAATCTACTACCGGGACTTTATACCGTTAGCGTGATGGATCAAAAGAATAATTGTGGTACCATCACGATGGAAGTGCCGGTTTTGGGCTATCCGAAGTTCTTCACCCCTAACGGCGATGGGCAAAACGAATTCTGGCAAATCAAACTGGCCTACACCCAACCGGGTATGATTGTTTATATCTTTGACAGGTACGCCAAACTACTCACTAGTTTTGGCGCAAATTCAAGCGGATGGGATGGCAATTACAATGGCCGCCCAATGCCATCCGACGACTATTGGTTCCTCGTAGAATTACCCAATGGAAAAATACACCGGGGGCATTTTGCCTTAAAGCGTTAGGTCGTTGATCGCACGCCCCGCACCAGCTTGAAAGTCTGGAATATGGCCAATCCTACAAACACCAGCGGAACAATCACGGGCATCAGGTAGTGTGCCAGAAAAGTACTTTTAGACGCCAGCACGGCCAGCGCGAGGATGAACACCAACATACCGGAAAAAGTACCGCCTAAACTGCCGGTCACATAAGCCGCTTTTCGTGTGGTCGTAATGTAGCCTTCGTTCAGTACATATAAGTTCCAAGCGGTCCAAAACGGCAATTGCATCACGTTGATCGAACTGAAGATGAGGCCTTTTAGAAAGGGGTTGAAACCATCATACTGATGAGAGGTGTCAGCCGGTAAGGCGGTTGTGCCGGATGACAGGTGGAAATAGCACGCCAGTCCGAGCATAAACAAGATCGAAAAAATCTTGATCCAACGCATCAGGCGCACATTACGCGACAGGCGTTGCGCGAAAATCAGGGTCGTATAGATGACCAGTCCTTCCACAATCATAACGCCCACGAGATAGGGAAGCAGCACCTCCATGCCGCCTCTGTGGTAGAGGTGGTACCCAATAACGTTCAGGTATCCCAGCGGAACCGAACCAATAAAACTCACGATAAAACCGACCAGTAGATTTTGCAGTTGCCTCATACAGTGAATTCCCCGAGCAGCCGGTTCCGGTGGTTGTGCTCCCGGTATTCGACCATGCCCTCGCGATGCGTGAGGTAAGGTACGCCTTTTCGGTGATTTTCCACACTGATGCGATACATGTGATGAATGTGTCGTGACAATTCCTTCCACGCAAAGAAAAGGGAATGGCGAGGATCATAGATGTGTGTAGGCTCACTTCCGGCACCATTGAGTTCTACCAGTTGGAATTGCCGGCCTTTTTGAAGCGCTTCAAGCGAATGGTACATGAGATCCATCCGCCCAAAATAAAAACCGTCGACTTTCGAACAAACCGCATCAATGGCTGCCTCCAGTTCCGGCGTTTTCCAATGCGATACGTCCGTAAACTTCGCACCCCGGCAGTGGTTGCCATAGGGCACGACTACTTTCTTCTCTCCAGCGGGTAGTACTTCGTCGAGTGCAACTCCATATTCCTTTTCCAATACCGGTAGTTGCATTTCATGACGCGGGTCCCGTGCAAGAAGCGTTCGCAGAGTAGCCACGCCGTCACCCGTCACCGACAGGAATTCCTTGGCTACAATACCCGTAATGCGCCCCTTGGTTTCATGGGGATAGCGGATATAGAAGATGCCCACTTCGTTTTCATACGGAATCAATTCCTGCAACAGGTAATCAAAACAGGCCGTTTCGGCATACGCCGCCAGCGCTGCCTCATCCTCGATTTTCCGAACCGCCGACCCGCGCAATCCCATATCGGGTTTGGCAATCAGCGGGAAATGCAGGCCATTTTCGAAAAGCGATTCCTGTATGAAGTCCACCGCCGTTCGTTCCGGAAACCAAAGCGTCTTTGGATAGGATCCCTCCGGCAGTAAGTCGTAAATATCTTTTTTCGATTCGTTGATAAAACCTCCATTCCGAAATCCCGGATTGGCCGCATTAAAGAAGAAAATCGTGCGGCAGCGCAGCGCATACCACGCCCACTGGAAGTAAATCGGAATATATACGATCTGGAAAGGCCAGTATTCCCAATGCAGCACTTTATGTAAAAAGAGCCTCATTTTGCAGCCGGTACGGGTTGTATGACGGGTTCCGTTGCCAGGTCGTGATGCGTCAACTGCACCGCACGACCTTCCAGTACGGTTTGCGTGATACTGACGGTTTGTAAATGGCTGCCGCGTTCGATCACCAAGCCGTCGTGCCGGTCGTCTTCATGCGAATGCCGATGGAATTCGAATAAATCATGGGGTGTAGGTGTAGGTTGGTCCTGCAAAAACTCACGGAACCACTTTTCGCGCTGCCGACGTACCTCCAGCGGATACAGGGTAGAAGATGACCAGATATGATCATCCGTAACCGATAAACCGAGGGTCTCCTTGCCGTTTCCATCCCAGCGAAGTTGATACAGTAACGAGGACAGATAGAGTACCACGGTAAAGGACTCGACATCCGTCAGGTCAATTCCGTCCCACGACGCCAGGGCATTCTCAGTGGCAAAAAAATCAAGTAGTATCAAACCGCGACTTCTGCGGTAGGGTGGGGCATGTCGGTGTTTTTCGGCTGCCCCGTTGAGCAATACCGCTGCATTTCCTTCGTCATCCACTGCAAACCACGTACCTCCGGCCTGTGGGTCTTGCGGGAACCGAATGGTTTTCCCGTTCCGCTCCTCCGTCCGGATGGCAAACGCCCGCCGGCGCGGTTGCTCGTCGCGGTTAGAGGTGATGACGGCGGTGCCGTGGCGCAATACGAAAGTTACGGTGCACATTGTTTTCGGTATTCAAGGGTTGCGCGGGCCACGCCAAACGACGGGGTCAGGGTCACGCCTTCCTCTCCGGGCAATGCTACCCGAATCAGCGCCTGGTGGTGTACGCAGTGGTCAAGGTTAAATAATAATTCGCGGTAGTAGTTCGTTGCGATATGCTGGATGTCACCATCCGTGGCTACCTGCAAAAACAAGGGCTTATCTGCGCGGTCAAGTCGCTGTTCCAGCCTGTCAAGTCGTTCAAGGGCCGCCTGGGGGTCGGTCTGTAACCTACGGTCCCGTTCCCGTGCATCGTAGTTGACGATGCCGCTTGGGTATTGTGAATCCAGGCAATCGAACAATTCTATGATATGACGGGTGTGCTCACCGATACTCGCGCCCGACAAGGCATCGCAGGGCTGGATATACCGCTCCGGCGTCAGTTGTTGCAGTAACGACGCCATTTCGGCAAAGCGGTGTTGGATAGCGGCTATCAGCATAGTCAGGACTTTCTAAAAAACGGCAGTTGGGCCCTACCTTCAAATATCAGTAAAATTGCGCACACAAACGTTACAACTGCCAGGATAAATAGTTCACCGCCGTCATTCATAACCTCAAGTCCCAGTACCGTTAGGTGCGACAGGATGGCTCCCGCCATAACGCCGACCGCCAAAAGGGCACCCCAGGCGGTGGTCCGCGGATACAGGATTAAGATCGCGGCGATCAGTTCGGCAATGCCCGATCCGATCCGTCCAAAAGGCTCTACTCCCAATGTTGAGAAAATATACACGCTTTCGGGAGCGCCGGTGAATTTGAAGAAAAGGGTCTGCAGGAGGATCCCGGCTGCTATCAGCCGAAGTATCCAGATATAGGCGTTTTTCATTTGTCGAGGAATTTTTTCCAGTTACTATCTGCCTTTTTCTTCAGGTTGCCCTCGTCTTTGTTCCAGCTCTTCAGCGTATTGTTGAAATAAGCGTTGTAGAACAGGTACAGTTTTCCGTCAAGGATTTTATACGTCTCCGGATCGACTTCTACTTTCTCACCGTTTGCGCCCATAGCATACGCACACCATCCGCCATATTGCGGTTCATAACGCTCCGGATCTTTCAGGAACGCATCGCGGTCGGCTGCGTTGGCAAACCAATAGGTAGCACCCTTGTAGGAAGCGGCCAGTTCTTTTTTTCCTTTCACTGCTTTCTTGGAAAAATACGCCACAGGATCATACCCCTGTATCGCGAGTCCGTTTTCGAGATTCAAATCCCTTTTCCGTTTTTCGACAGATTGTCCCATCGAAAGGCTGACGGCCAGTACCGACATCGCCAACCCCAATAACATACGTGTTTTCATCTTGTTTGGTTTTGGGTCAAAGGTATCCCGACCGTAAAAAACCAAATGTCGGCTGGTTTACATTTACGGCAAACTTTTACGGGAGAGCCTGATTTCACTGCGACTGTAACGCAAAATACCTTCGTTTTCGAGGTCGTGCAGCAACTGCACCGCTGTCTGCCGCGACGTGCAGATCAATTGCGCAATATCGTTTTGGGTGAGGTAGTTCGGAATCCGGATACCGTCTTCCCGGATTTCGCCGTCGCGTTCGGCCCAATCGTCCAGGAAATGCAACAGACGGCTGCGGGCATCCTTCGAAATCAGGTTGGTGTAGTTGTTCCGGATGCGCTTCATCTTCAACCCCACGAATTTAGTATACGAAACCGCCAGGTCGGGGTGGCGTCGCATCAGGTTCTCAAAATCGGCTTGGAGGAAACTGCAGATGATGACATCCTCCGACAACACTTTCGCGTATTCATGTCCGTCGCCGGTGCCTTCCAGCGTCAATTCGCCGAAGAGGTCGCCTTTGCGAATGATATCCTTTACCGTTTCCGTGCCATCTTCATCCAGTGATACGATTTTGATCGCCCCTTTCTTCAACAGGAAGATACGCGGCGCTTCCACATCCGACAGCTCGATGGTATCCCCGCGTTTCGCCTTCCGGAAACCCGTGATGATACACAATTCCCGTATCTGCCCAAAACTCAGTACGCGAAACAACTTATGATCGCGGAGGTACCAGTATTTCAATTCCTCAGACATAGGCGCAGAGTATGGATAAAACCGAACTAAAGATAAAAAAGAAACCCTTCCGTCGGGAAGGGCTTTGCTTTATTGAGTAAGAATCGCTCTCGAAATCACGATCTTCTGTATTTCCGACGTGCCTTCGTAGATCTGCGTGATCTTCGCATCGCGCATCAGTCGCTCTACGTGGTACTCTTTTACGTAGCCATTGCCACCGTGCACCTGCACCGCTTCAACGGTCACGTCCATAGCGGTTTGTGAGGCGAAAAGTTTGGCCATGGCCCCGCTTAGGTCATAATTTTCGTGGTTGTCTTTGTCGCGGGCCGCTTTCAGGCAGAGCATGCGGGCCGCTTCGATACTGACCGCCATATCGGCCAGTTTGAAGGCGATGGCCTGGTGGTTGCAGATCTCTGTTCCGAAGGCTTTGCGTTCTTTCGAATATTTCAGGGCCATTTCATAGGCGCCGGCCGCGATACCCAATGCCTGGGCCGCGATACCGATACGACCACCCGCCAGTGTTTTCATCGCGAATTTGAAGCCGAAGCCGTCTTCGCCGATGCGGTTTTCCTTCGGCACTTTCACATCGCTGAACATCAGCGAGTGCGTGTCGGATCCGCGGATGCCGAGTTTCGATTCTTTCGGTCCGATCTCAAAGCCCGGCATGCCTTTCTCGACAATCAGGGCATTGATGCCGCGGTGGCGTTTTTCCACATCCGTTTGGGCAATCACCAGATACACATCCGCCGTGCTGCCGTTCGTAATCCAGTTTTTCGTGCCGTTCAACAGGTAGTGGTCACCTTTGTCAATGGCGGTAGTTTTTTGAGACGTTGCGTCACTTCCGGCTTCCGGTTCTGACAGACAGAAGGCGCCGATGATCTCTCCGCTCGCAAGACGCGTGAGGTATTTTTGTTTTTGCTCTTCCGTACCAAACTGTTCCAGTCCCCAGCAAACCAACGAGTTGTTTACCGACATCACTACAGAGGCCGACGCGTCGATTTTGGAGATTTCCTCCATCGCCAAAACATACGACACGGTATCAAGTCCGCTGCCGCCGTATTTCGGGTCGACCATCATGCCCATGAAGCCCAGTTCGCCCATCTTTTTGATCTGCTCGCGCGGAAACTCCTGCTTTTCATCACGCTCAATTACGCCTGGCAGCAATTCGTTCTGCGCAAAGTCACGCGCCGCTTGCTGGATCATCAAATGTTCTTCGGTAAGTTTGAAATCCATAATTTTTTTTTCGTTTGGTTGCTTTTAGCTTTTTTTTGGAGGTCAAATGTAGTCATTTACTGGAAAATTTTCAATCGGAATGGCTAATTTTGAGCCCATGCAAAGGGTTTTCTACAACGTTATCGGAGTCATGTCGGGTACCTCGCTCGACGGCGTCGATCTGGCCCATATCCGCTTCGAATGGCACGACGGCAACTGGCAGTTTGAAATCGGTGCCTGTGAGACGGTTCCGTACACGTCCGACTGGGTCATCCGCTTGAAAGAAGCCGTATCGTGGAGCCGCCCGCAACTCCACCAACTCAATATCGACTACACCGATTTACTGGGTTCCCTCATCCGCGACTTCATCGAACGCAACGAAGTGTCGAAGCTTGATGCGGTTTGTTCACACGGGCACACCATCCTTCACAATCCAGCGGAGGGGTATACGCTGCAAATCGGCAACCGGCCCGAAATTGCCGCACGCACAGGCCAAACGGTAGTGTGCGACTTCCGCGTGCAGGATGTGGCACTGGGCGGACAAGGTGCACCACTCGTTCCCATAGGCGACCGCTTACTGTTTGCCGATTACACCTATTGCCTCAACCTCGGCGGTTTCTCCAACGTTTCATTTGAAGAGGAGGGAAGACGCATCGCCTTTGACATCTCCCCCGTCAATACCGTCCTGAACCACTATGCCCGTATGATGGGTTGGGATTATGACGACCGCGGCCGATTCGCCGCCACCGGTCAGGTGATGCCAGCACTTTTGGCCGCCCTCGATGCCCTCGATTTTTACACAAAACCATATCCCAAATCGCTCGGCTTCGAATTCGTCAAAGACACCATACTGCCGCTTCTCGACCAGTTTCCTGTCGACACCAACGACCTCATGGCGACCTTCATTGAGCACATCGCACGGCAGGTGGCGTTGGCGTTGCCCGTAAAAGAAGGGCGTATGCTGGTCACGGGCGGCGGCGCGTACAACGACTTCCTTATCGGCCGGATGCAGGCACATCTTCCGCAACTCGAAATCATCATCCCCGACCGCAAAACGCTCGAATTTAAAGAGGCGCTCATATTCGCACTGCTCGGCGTACTCAAACTTCGCGGCGAAACCAACGTACTGGCAAGTGTAACCGGCGCTTCGCACGACCATTGTTCAGGAGTTGTTTACAAGGTTTGAATGGCGTGCCGGCGCCCACTGCGTACTGCCTACTGCCCACTGCCTACTCATCAGGGCGCCGTCGGGCTATCCGCTATAGCCCTTCGTGCCTCAGGGGCTGCCGCTGCTATCCCTCACGCACGGTGTTCCAAAACGACGTGTCTACTCGCGTCAAAATGCCGATTCCATAATTTCAATATTGCTATCTTTGCCCCGCTTACAAACTCCACAACAAAATGAAAAATTTATTGCAGCAATTCGAAAATAAAGAACCCGAGATCGTCTTCAACTGGAAGGATCCCGAAACGGATGCCGAAGGCTGGACGGTCATCAACTCGCTTCGCGGTGGTGCGGCCGGCGGCGGTACCCGCATGCGGAAAGGCCTCGACATGAACGAAGTCCTTTCGCTGGCCAAGACCATGGAGGTGAAATTCACCGTATCGGGTCCGGCTATCGGAGGCGCCAAATCGGGTATCAATTTCGATCCGGCTGACCCGCGCAAGGAAGGCGTGCTGCAACGTTGGTATAAAGCGGTATCCCCGCTGCTTAAAAGTTACTACGGCACAGGTGGTGACCTGAACGTAGATGAAATCCATGAAGTAATTCCGATGACGGAAGAGTGCGGCGTGTGGCACCCACAGGAAGGGGTCTTCAACGGCCATTTCCGTCCTACCGATGCCGACAAGATCAACCGCATCGGCCAGTTGCGCCAGGGCGTCGTAAAGGTGATCGAAAACCCGGGTTTCAGTCCCGACGTCTCGCGTAAATACACCGTGGCTGATATGATCACCGGCTATGGCGTGGCACAGGCCGTGAAACACTATTATGACATCTACGGAGGATCGGTCACCGGCAAGCGTGCCATCGTGCAGGGATTCGGTAACGTCGGCTCAGCCGCCGCCTTCTACCTGTCGCAGATGGGCGCTAAAGTCGTCGGCATCATCGACCGTGACGGTGGACTCCTGAACGCCGACGGTTTCTCCTTCGAGGAAATCCGTTCGTTGTTCCTTCACAAAGACGGCAATAAGCTCGTAGCCGATAACATGGTGCCGTTCGCCGAAATGGACGAGAAAGTATGGAGTATCGGAGCGGAGATCTTCGCGCCCTGCGCCGCCTCGCGCCTCGTAAAACAAGAGCAGATTGACAAAATGATTGCCGCCGGACTCGAAGTCGTGTCTTGTGGGGCCAACGTGCCTTTCGCCGACAAAGAGATTTTCTTCGGCACCACGATGGAGAACGTCGACCGTCAGGTCAGCCTCATTCCCGACTTCATCTCGAACTGCGGTATGGCCCGTGTATTCGCCTATTTTATGGAGAAGAAAGTACAGATGACCGACGAGGCCATCTTCAACGATACCTCTGACACCATCCGTCGCGCCATTGAAGCGGCCCATCGCGCCAATCCGTCGCGAACCGGCATCAGTGCCACGGCCTTTGAAATCGCGTTGAAACAGTTGGTATAATCACAGGCGCCGGGACTTCTCCCGGCGTTTGATTTTTTGGTCGTCCGACAATTTATTTTCGCTATTTTCGTTATCAGATAAGTATTCCGCGCTATGTATTACGTTTCGGCCGATTATCGGAAGCAGTCCCTGGGTATCACGACAGTCTTGTTCGTGGCCCTGATGCTGTTGTTGCTGTTCCTCAACTTTCCGCTTTTCAAAGAGACGACCATCGTACCACTGGAAGGCGGGGGAGGTGGCGGTGATATCGAAGTGAATTTCGGCGACAGCGAAGTAGGGCAGGGCGTCAACCTGCAAAACAAAGAGCATGTCGAAGAGGCGGCGAAAGCGCAACCCTCCAAACCTCAGGAACAGGAAGCACTGCTTACCAATGACAACGACGACGAAGAAGCGGTCGCCGTAACCGATACCAAGAAACCCAAAGACGAGCCGAAGAAACCGGTTGAAAAACCGGTCGAGCCCGCTAAACCCAAACCATCTGCCGCCGCACTGGCTGCACTCAACGCTGCTACCAACAGCAAATCGACCAGTGGCGATGGCAACGACGGACAGGCAGGCAACAAAGGCAAGTCAAATGGCTTGTCAACCGCAGGTGGATATAATGGCGGCGGTGGAAGCGGAACCGGCTCAGGTGGTGGGAACGGCAGTGGGCAGGGTATTGGCACGGGTTCGGGCTACGGCAGTGGCAATGGCGGCGGAAGAGGAAGCGGCAACGGCAATTGGTCGCTTGCCGGACGCAAATTGGCAAAAAGCAGCAAGGTGCAGCAAAACTGCAACGAGTCGGGTACGGTGGTCGTACAGGTAACGGTCAACCGCAACGGCGACGTCGTAGGCACGCAATATATAAAAGGAACGACCAACACGGCACCATGCCTGATAGAACCGGCCTACCAAACGGCGCGTAGTTACAAATGGAACGCCAACCCCGATGCGCCTGAAAAGCAGATCGGGACGGTGACGATTAACTTTAGCTTAGGAGGGCAATAGATGCCCACTACCCATAAAAAAAGGGGCTGACTCACTGTCAGCCCCTTTTGTTTATAAGGCAAGAACTTACGATTTCGCTTTCTTGGCTGCGCAGCAACCCGCTTTCTTTTCTTTGTCGCAGCCTTTCTTTTCAGTGCTGCAAGACTTCTCAGTTTTTGCTTTTTCTTTTTTCTTAGGTGTTTCCTGGGCAGTAGCAACTGTCGAGAATCCGAAGGCTACCAGCGCCAGCATCAGCATCGCTTTTTTCATTTCTTTACGTTTTTGAATTATAGACTCAAAGATTTGCCCCTAAATTACTATTATTCTTTCTAAACAAAAGCCTAAATTTTTGGACGGTTACAAATTTCGTCACGCCGATGTGTAAGGCCTTTTCAGAATGGCACGCCGGTCACAGTAACGTGACGGGGCACACGTAGTCCGTTCGTTTCAGCCCGGTTTTTTTGATTTCAGCGAAACCGCCCACTACATCCACGAAATTATCCCAGCCTCTTTGTTTCAGTATGGAGGCGGCAATCATACTGCGGTAGCCACCGGCGCAGTGCAGTACGAAACGTTTGTCTTTCGGAAATTCGGCCAGGTGTTGGTTGAGTTCGTTCAACGGCACATTGATCGCGTCGACTAAATGCTCCGATGCAAATTCACTTCTTTTGCGCACATCGAATATCGGGAAGGTGCCGTCGGCCATTTCCTCGAGTTCCCCAGCCGTGATCCGTCCTACCGAATCCAACTCGCCGCCTTCGGCTCTCCAGGCATCGATACCACCTTTAAGATAGCCGAGGGTGTGGTCGAAGCCAATCCGCGAGAGGCGTATCATCGTTTCTTCCTCCTTGCCTTCGTCGGTCACCAGGAGGATTTCCTGTTGGATGTCGATGATCATTTCCCCTACCCACATGGCAAAACTGCCGTCGAGGCCGATATTGATGCTATTGGGGATGAAACCTCGTGCGAAATCAGACGCATTTCGGGTGTCAAGCACTACTGCGCGGGTTTCGTTCGCCGCGGCTTCGAATTCCGTAGGCGAGAGGGGACGTTTCGCTTTTTCGAGCACCGAATCGAGGCTGTCGTATCCACGGATGTTCATCAGCACGTTGGAAGGGAAGTAACCGGGTGGGGTTGTCAAACCGGTAAGAAGCGCGGTTACGAATTCATCTTCCGTCATATCCGGTGCCAGGGCGTAGTTGGTCGCCTTTTGGTGCCCGAGTGTATCCGTCGTTTCCTTGCTCATCATTTTTCCGCAGGCCGATCCGGCCCCGTGGTTCGGATACACGATGAGGTCGTCGGACAACGGCATGATTTTCTCACGAAGCGAATGGTACAACAGTCGGGCCAGTTTGTCCTGTGTGAGTTCGGCTATGACGTGTTGTGCTAAGTCCGGTCGGCCCACATCTCCGATAAAAAGGGTGTCACCGGTAATGATGCCATGCTCCTTTCCGTTTTCGTCGATTAAGAGAAAGGTAGTACTTTCCATGGTGTGTCCGGGTGTGTGCAGTACCTTAACCTTACAGCCCCCGACTTCGAATAGTTGGCCATCTTCGGCAGAAATGATTTCGTAGGCGGGCTTGGCGTTGGGTCCATACACGATCTGGGCGCCAGTTTTGTGTGCCAGGTCAAGGTGTCCTGAAACAAAATCGGCATGGAAATGCGTTAGAAACACATACTTGATCTTGGCATGGTCTTTCGAGGCGCGGTCAAGATACGGTTGTACTTCCCGCAAAGGGTCGAAAATGGCCGCTTCACCCTTGCTTTCTAGGTAGTATGCGGCATGGGCGAGACAGCCTGTGTAAATTTGTGCTACTTTCATCGTGGCAGGTGTTTAGGGGTTTTTGTCGAAGGGCAGCTTGCTACAGCGTCGCCCGTGATCGTTACGTAACCGATCAAAAGTACGGGAAGCCCACCGCCTGGCCCCTGATAAGTGTCATACAAACCTGATTTCGTAAACTGGATGCGGAAAAGAGGCGCAAGCCATCTGGTCGATTACTCGTCTTTAACGAAATAACTCCTTACCGATGATATAAAGTCCCATCACCAAAACAAACCATCCGAAGGTAGGTTTCAGCTTGCTGCCGTCGATTTTCCGTGAAAGTTGGGTGCCGATGAAAATACCTGCCGTAGCAAATGCCGACACGCTGAAGAGAAGTTGGTAGTCGACGTCCGCACCACCGATCACATCACCCGCAAAGCCCAACAGTGAATTGAACGCGATAATCAGCAAGGACGTGCCCACGGCCTGTTTCATGTCGATACCCGTAAAGAAAACGAGCGCCGGTATAATGAGGAATCCACCTCCGGCACCCAAAAATCCGGTGACGACGCCGACAATAGCCCCTATTATCGCAATCCGAACGGGTTGGAGCGTGCCGGGCTGTGCGGGCGTCTTGGTGCGAATCATCGAATAGGATGCCGCGACCATCAAAAGTGCGAACAATGCCATAATGAACGTGTCTTTCGACAAGACGAAACCCGGGCTGTCGAAAAGCGTTTCGGGTAGGGCCGGAAGTACCATCTTGCGCACCAAAAGGAGGGTAGCCAAAGAAGGAAGGGCGAACACCATCGCCGATCGTATGCGGATGTTACCCAACAAGTAATGCCGCACTGCCCCAATGGCAGCCGTAAATCCTACAATAAAGAGCGAATAGGAGGTGGCTGATTTGGGGGAGATGCCAAACAGATACACCAATATCGGAATAGTCAGGATACTGCCGCCACCGCCGATAAGGCCCAGGGCAATGCCAATCAGAAGGGAGGCGAGGTAGCCGGCGTATTCCATAACGGGTACTTTGCTTTTGCAAATATCGCGGACTTCGGCAGATAATCCTGCTTTATGGACAGATTACGCGCAGTTTAGTTCCAAGGGCAGTCTTCCAAAAAAAATGCCTCATCTACATGAGGCTACTTTTTCTTGCTGATCCGTCCACCCATAAAAAAAGGGCCGGAAAACGAGGGACCTATGACGAGAAGTACTTTTTCCTAAACCAAAAGGCCAAATTGACCAATGCTATCAAAGCGGGAACTTCCACTAGGGGGCCGATGACGCCGGCAAATGCCTGCCCGCTGTTGATGCCGAACACACCGATCGCTACGGCAATAGCCAACTCGAAATTGTTTCCGGTTGCGGTAAAGGCAATGGAGGTTGTTTTTGAATAATCCGCCCCAAGGAATTTGCCGATAAAGAAACTCGCCACGAACATTACGGCAAAGTACACGACCAGGGGTAGTGCGATACGGACCACATCCATTGGAATGCTTACAATCAACTCACCTTTAAGGCTGAACATAATAACAATGGTACCCAAAAGCGCGATAAGGGTTACAGGCGAAATCAGTGGAATAAAGCGGTTCTGGAACCATTCTTCGCCTTTCAGCGCAATCAGCCCGTAACGGCTTACAACGCCAAGCGCGAACGGGATGCCAAGATAGATACCGACGCTTTCGGCGATCTGGCCGATACTTATATTGACTTCAATGCCGTCATACCCGAAATAGGGCGGAAGCAATGTGATGAAGATATAGGCATAGACGCTATATAGCAGCACCTGGAAGATACTGTTCAGTGCGATCAGTCCGGCTGCGTATTCTCTGCTGCCGTCCGCCAGATCGTTCCAGACGACGACCATCGCAATGCACCGCGCGAGCCCGATCAGAATCAATCCCACCATGTATTCAGGATGGCCATGCAGGAAAAGCAAGGCCAGAAAGAACATGAGAAACGGCCCCACGATCCAGTTGAGGAACAGCGACGCGCTGAGCACCTTAACGTTCCGGAACACTTCGCCCAGATTTTCGTATTTGACCTTCGCCAGCGGCGGATACATCATCAGGATCAGCCCTATCGCAAGGGGAATATTCGTCGTGCCCGTCGAAAACGAATTGAGGAACGAGCTACTGGAGGGCAGAACGTAGCCAATCGATACCCCTATGATCATCGCAAGGAAAATCCAAAGGGTCAGGTAACGGTCGAGGAAACCGAGTTTCTTCCGGTTTACTGTTGGTGCGCAATTCTGTGCCGACATTATTTCGCTATCATTGAAAATACATAAAACATTTCCGTTGCGATCTGCGTGCTCCGTTCGAGGTATTTCTCTTCCTGTTGCGGCGTGCCGTCGAACGCTTTCGGGTCATCAAAGGTGATCGGGATACGCTTTTCCGCGCCCGATATGAACGGGCAGCCGCCATCCGCCTGAGAACAGGTCATGATCGCCGCAAATCCGCTTTCCGGATTGAAGTCGTCGAAATAACTTTTGGAAAACCCGATGATGGGCAGTTCGTTTTCGGCATATTTGATTATATACACCGGGTTGTCACCGCTGCTGATGGCCTTGACCTGTAGGCCGGATTTCCGCAGTACCTGCGCCACCATTGGAAACATCGCCGTCGTTTCCGTACCGCCGGAATAACAGGTAACGTTGATTACGCCGTAATAGGCCGCCGCTACCTGCGCCCAGACCTGCGCGAGGTGGCTGCGGCGCGAATTATGTGTGCAAATGAAATTCAGGCGGATCGCTTCGCCTTCGTCCGATTTGGCCTGAATGAAGTCGACCAATGGCTGCAAAACGGCTTTTCGCTCGCTGCTAACGGTGGTTATATCGAACCCTGCAATCGTCTTGTGGATGTCAGGCAAAAGCGCTGTTTGTGTCATGGCAGGACGATTAGCAGCAACCGCTTTCGGGCGTGCAGCAGGTGTTAGACGTGGCGTATGACGTGGCCTTATTTTTTTCAGACGGAACACCGCATTGGTCTTGTGCAAGACAGGCCGTGGACTTGTTGACCAGCAGAAAATCCTGGCCGTTGTAGTCCAGATCGTATTTACCGATAGTGGTGTTCTGGTATTCAACTTCGATTTCACCGTCTTCTATTCCGAGCACTTTCTCTGACAGTGCAATGATGTTGAGCAGTTTTTGAGGCTTGAGGCGGTGGTCATAATCGTCGGCATTCCATAGCTGGAAATTGACGACGTTTTCCTTGCGGACCGTTCCGCCGCAATCGATAAAGTGTTTCGTAACGGCGCCTACTTCCGTTATGTGGAAATGCTCCGGCACGAATGTGCCGTCCGGCAGCATAAAGTTGACGAATTCGGCTGTCGCGAGATGTTTCTTGATTTCAGATAACTTCATGGGTTTTCTCTTTTATGTTAGCAGCATTTGTTTTTTGTCTTTTCGATGACATGGCTGAAAAACGACTTGATTTTTTCGAAGCCTTCTTCATGGATGCAGTAGCAGATGGCCGTACCCTCGACATTCCCTTTGATCAAGCCAGCCGATTTCAGTTCTTTGAGGTGCTGCGAAACGGTCGGCTGTGCCAGCGGCAATTCGTCGACGATGTCACCGCAGATACAGCTATCTACTTTCAATAGGTATTCTATGATGGCGATGCGCGCCGGATGCCCCAGCGCCTTTGCCAATACCGCCAGCTCGTTTTGAGCTTGCGTAAAATGATCTGTTTTCGTCGCTCCCACGGCTTAATAAATATATTGCAATATTACGATAAATGCTTAATAAAAAAAATAGTGACAGGAAAATTGGAGAAGGGAATATTGGTAAAGGAAAGCCGGCGTTCGGTCCAAACGAAAACAGCCGCAAGGAATTTCCTTGCGGCTGTAGGTGGTGGGCGATGAGGGATTCGAACCCCCGACCCCCTCGGTGTAAACGAGGTGCTCTGAACCAGCTGAGCTAATCGCCCGTATTGCGAGTGCAAATATAGCGCCGTTTTCGGTATTTGCAAACAAAAGATGTCTTTTTTATAAAATTTCTGCGACAACAAAGGTACTGCCTCCCACGAATACGCGGTCGTTTGGCGCGGCTTCTGAAATGGCGTTCTCGTAAGCGTCTTTTACAGAAGGATATACGTTTCCGTGCAGTCCAAATCGGCTGGCTTCCTTCTGTAACACCGTTGCGTCGAGTCCGCGGGGAATATCCGGCTTCGCGAAGTAATAATGGGCCTCTTTAGGGAATAACGGTAGGATTTCCCCGAGATCTTTGTCGTTTACCACACCAATGACCACGTGCAAACGGCCTTCCAGTCCATCCTGTAGTTGCCGTACGACCAGCTCGAGTCCGTGTCGGTTGTGTCCGGTATCCGCGACCACCAATGGCTGGTGTCCTAACACCTCCCAACGGCCGCGAAGGCCCGTGTTTTCCTTTACCCGAAGAAATCCCTCGCGGATGTCGGTTTCCGTCACCCGAAAATCGGTCGTGGCAGTTAACACCTCCAGCGTTTTGAGTACGGTGCGCTTGTTGGCTTCCTGGTAATACCCTTCCAAAGCCGATGGATAGGAGGGATACACGGCATCCGTGGCATAGAAAATAGGTGCCTTCCGTTCGCCTGCTGTGGTTTCGAAGACGGGTTTCGTTTCCGCAGTATATTCACCGATCACAACCGGAATCCCGGGTTTGATGATACCCGCTTTTTCCGACGCAATCTTTTCGAGTGTGTCTCCCAGGAACTGCGTGTGGTCTTTCCCAATATTCGTAATGACGGCCACCAGTGGGGTGACGATGTTTGTCGAATCAAGCCTTCCGCCCATACCGGTTTCGATAATGGCGATATCGGTCTTTTCCTTACGGAAATACGAAAAAGCCAATCCGACCGACATCTCAAAAAAACTCATGTCGTGTGCTTCGAAAAACGTCCGGTGGGTTTGGATGAAACCGACGACCTCCGTTTCCGGAATCATTTTGCCGTCTATACGGATACGTTCCCGGAAATCCTTTAAATGGGGAGAAGTGTAAAGTCCGGTCTTGTAGCCCGCTTCCTGTAGCACCGAAGCCAGCAAATGTGAAGTCGACCCTTTGCCATTGGTTCCTGCTACATGGATACACACCAATCCGTCTTCCGGATGCCCCAAATGGTCTGCCAGCGCGTGCGTATTGCCCAGGTCTTTCCGATAGGCTGACGCGCCTTGTAGCTGGTACATAGGCAATTGGGCGAACATCCACCTGAGTATGTCATCATATTCGGTCATATTCCAAAAATAAATGAAAAAACCCCGTCGGGGAACGGGGCTCTCAAACTAAAAATAACTAATCAATCTCAATTCGTTCTGAACTGGAAAACGGGTGACGTCGAACTATTGCCGTCGGCGTCGTGGGTCACCACTTTCCAATAATAGGTCGTAGCGGCGGTCACGGCTACGTTTGCGACTTGTGTCGCTGTGGTATTCGTAAGCAGGGTAGTAGGCGATGCTGCGGTTCCGAAATACACGTCGTATCCGCTGATGTTATCGTCTACGTCGCCTGAGTCCCACGCCAAGGTCACAGAGGGTCCGGAGACGGTCGCACTCATTGGTGGCGTCACGGCATCCGCTGGGAAGGGCACGTAGCTGTTGACAGGCTCGCCGGCGTTGTAGAACTTCCATTTCTCGCTGGTGCCCGTCTGCGATACCCCTTCTTTTTTCGATACGACATACCATGAATACGGTGTGGCGCGGTTCAGTTCGATGTCGAGTGTAGTGGCCGCACCGGCCGGATATTGCAATACAGTTTGGGTTTGGAGGTTTTTCACATACACCGAATAGCTATCGGCATTTTCGGCGGCATTCCATTCAAACGTGATGCGGCTTCGGGTGGCCGAAACAGGTTCCCCGGTTTCGCACTCTGAGTTGTTGAGCGGATAGACGAGCGCCACGGCATTTGGTTCCGTACCGCCTCCGTCTCCGTCACCGCCCCCGCTTCCGCAGGATGCCATGAACGAGAGCATTGACAGAAAAAGGATGGTAGGTAGTTTCATCGTTTTATGAATTTGGCGTGATACGTGCCGTCGGGTGTGACGGTTTTTACAAGGTAGGTACCGCTTTGCAGCGTGGAAACGTCAAGGTCGTGCGATTGCCCCGTTCCATACGTATGCGACATTTCCTTCCCGATCAACGAATACACAAAGCACTCCAAAGTCTGGTCGGCTTTGCCTGGAAGAAGCAAGTGTAACTCGCTATCGGCCGGGTCGGGGTAAAGGGTCGCTTTCGCTAAAACGTCAAATCGCTGGCGGAAGGTGCCCTGACAAGGGGCATCGGTGGTCACGACGACGTCATTCGCGCCGGGGCGTAAGGGGAGCTCGAAGGATGACTGGTCGGTCCTGAAAACCGTTCCATTATGTTCGATACGGTACAGTCGACCGCCGTTGAGGTCGAGCGTCACGGTAGTGCCGCCGGCAGAAAGGCGCGACAATACGGCCAGATCCTGCGGTTGCCCGATCGAGGTGGAGAAGCACCGCTGGAAGGATGGGGTTGCGGGCAGGGTAATGCACACCGTGTAGTCGCCCGCCGGTAAGCCGGTGAACGAAGTAGACGTCGTAAAGTTCGCGTTGCTGTTTTCCGGACCCGTCAGTGTCGCCAAAAACGGATGGCTGGCGGCAGAAGTGATGGCGATGCTTCCGTTATCGGCATTGCGACAGGTTTCGGATGCGGCGACAATACCAAAATTGTCGGACGGAAGGCTGAAGATCGTACATCCGTTAAAATCCACTACATCGCCAGAGGGCGTGTTCGGACAAAGGTCGTTAGCATTGGCCACATTATCTCCGTCGTCATCGGCCGGCACGAGGGTGAGCTTTACCCAGTTGAGGTTGAAACCGCTGCTCACGATCATCAGGCGCAGGTAGTAGCGGCCTTGTGGCAGGTTGGCAAAGGCCGTTTGCGTCGACCAGGTTTGCCATCCGCCCGTTGCCGGAAGTGTGACGGTCTGAATGTCCTGGGTCGTTTCGTTAATCAGTTGCATCTTGATTTGCCCCTGTGCGCTTTCACCGGAATGACGGTATTCGATTTTATAATTTCCGGCCTCACCGACGTTCACGAGGTAGTCGAGGTAGTCGCCCGCATCGGTATAGCCGATATTGGAACCTCCGCCCGTGTCGGTTGTAGTTTCAACGGTGAGGCCCGAGTTGAAAAAATAGTTTTCGGCTTCGATCTGGCCCGATATCCCTACGATATTACCCGTTTTGTTCAGCACCGCCATGTTAGAGAAGGTGCCCAACACAGAAGAGTCAGTAGCGGTCAACAGCGTGCCGGTGTACGTCAATGTAAGGGTATCGGTGGTGTTGACAGGAGTAGCCGGTTTGAGGAGCAGTTGGTTGGGACTTCCACTCACATACGAAACAGCTGTCAGGGCCACTACATTTCCGTTGACCTTCAGTTGCAGGTTGTTTGTGGTAAGGTTGAGTCCGGTTTGGATGTCTTTGTTGAACCAAAGGCTGATCTTATCACCCAGCACATTCGTTTGCCCCATCACCGCTTTGAATGCGATCGCGGAGGGAGCAGTCGGGTTCTTGAGTTCGAAATAGTTGACATTGACGTTCCCCACATCGAACCACATTTTTATCTTGTTGGTTCCCTGTTTCAGGATGACACCCGGAAGGGTCACGGTCGCCCAGGTAGTAAAGGAACCTGTGGCGGGAAGACTGATCGATTCGGAGATGATGCCTAACGCATTTTCAAAGTGGATTTTGCCAGGAGAGGTTCCCGAATACCGGATGTCGATGTCATAGGCCGTATCGGCATTCGCATTTAGGGTATAGAGCATCCATTCGCCGCCGGCGGTATGGCTTACGTGGAAGCCGTTCGAAGGGGTATCGTTCGTTTTTTGTACGTCGACACCGTCGTTTCGCATTGCCCAGCCTTTGTTCCAGTCGGAAAACGTGCCGGTATCAACACGGTAGTTCGCAATGTCGGTATCGTAATAAGCTGACAGGTAGCGACCTAGGTCGTATTCCGAGGCATATACCTTTCCGGGTAGCGGATGGTTTTTGTAAGGAAGGGTTTCGGCACTTTGCACCTGACGGAACATCGCATCTTTCACATCGTCTTTTATCGTGACGTTCTGCATTTTATAGTTTTCGGCCATCTGCATCATGGTTGCAGTGGCAAACGCCTGGGACGGTTGTGTACCCCCGTTTTGCCAGTAATTGAGCAACACCTGGTAATCGTCGGTTTTAGTCACATCGGTGATGCCTGCGATGCTTTCAATTTTCTTCATCGGCCAAAACGCCCATCCGATGTTTAGTGACTCAACCAATGAGATCGCATCCGTAAACCACACATTGGAGTTTTCACCACTTTCGCCCAGCCATAGCGGCACGTTATGTTGTGTCCTAAGGTTCAGCAGGCCCTGTATGGCCCCCACGGTATTGCTGTTCCAGTATTTGTGGAAGCTAAGGGCCATGTTGGAATCCCAAAGCGGGAACATACCGTTGTAGTTGTTCCCCCAACAGTTCCCTTCGAGGATGATCATGTGGTGGGTATCGACTTCGCGTATCGCCGTCGTAATCGCCATGTAAAGGGATTGGAGGGGTGCGTTGCTGTTCTCGGAACAGCCGTTTATATTACCGCCGCCCGTAAAATCCCAGTTGGGTTCATTGATGAGGTCGTAGCCGGCAATCCACGGACTGTCTTTATAACGATCCGCGAGTTTTCGCCACAACGCCACGAGTTTGTCTTTATTGGCCTGGCTTTCCCACAGTGACGGTTTCGAGCTGTCATAATCGGAAATGGCGGCGTCTTTTCCTTGTCCGCCCGGCGTCGCGTGCATATCCAGTATTAGGTACATGTTGTTCGCCGCGCACCAACTCAGCAGGTTGTCGGTCATGGTGAAACCTTCGTCGAGCCAGGTATTTTGTCCGGCAACAGGCTCTTGCTCAATCGGAAGCGTATACAGGTTGTAATGCATCGGCAGTCGTATCGAGTTGAAGCCCCACGAGGCCAGTGAATCGATGTCGCGCTTGGTGATACCGTTCGCCCGCCAGGCAGCGTAGAAAGCATCGGTATTTGCCTCACCGCAGAGTTGCTGGATTTTAGCGCGTATTTCATGTTGAGGTCCGGCGAAGGAAGACATTTGGAGCATATAGCCTTCCTGAAGCATCCAGCCGCCCAGGCCGAGGCCTCGCAGTAGGAGATTGTTGTTGTTTCCGTCGACGATCGTTTGCCCGCTTTGATGGACAAATTGCGCCTGGGCCACCAGCGGAAGAAGCGCGAGTAGCAGGAGAATTTTTTTCATAGTAGTAATTTTTAGTAGACCAGGGTTTGAATCCCGTGTGAGGGTATGGTAACGGTAGTTTTCTCGTTTCCGACTATCAGGTCGTAGGTCACAGTTTTGGCACTTCGGTTCATGACAACGGTGACGAGTTGTCCGTCGGTGTTGCGGAAGGTCGTGCTCAGCAGGCTGCTACGGCTTACGGAGGTCGCTATGCGTTTTGCACCCGGACGGATGAATTTCGAAAAGTGGCCTATATAATAGTACGAAGGCGTAAAAATCAGTTCTCCCGTTGTAAGATCCGCGTGTACAGGAGCGAAGCAGAAATTAGCCACGTGGTTGGGTCCGCCTTTTTCGTCCAGCAGGATGTTCCAGTCGGTCCAGGCGACGGTGCCATTGTTGAAATCATGGATCATCTGCTCGCCATAGCGTTCGGCATTTGGCCAATATTGGTAACGTGCCGGATCGAACTTCTCTACGCACCCTTCGGTGAAGATCAGTGCTTTGTCGGGATAGGCTTCGTGCACGGCCGCTACGTTGTCATACATCGGCTCACCTTTTGTCCAGGTTTCATACCAGTGGAACCCAAGTCCCCATGCGTATTTGGACGCTTCCGGGTCGCCAAAGATCGTGTTGGCACGTTGTACCATCAGGTCACGATTGTGATCCCATACAATGATTTTTTTGTCTCCCAGTCCTTCTTTTTGCAGCGTCGGACCGAGGTAATTTTTAAGGAAGTCCCGTTCAGCTTCCGCAGAGAAAATACAGGATTCCCATTTCTGTGTGGCCATCGGTTCGTTCTGGATGGAAGTACCCCAAATCGGGATGCCTTCTTTTTCATAGGCCCGTATGAACTTCACATAATAGTTGGCCCAGGCTTGTTGGAAGTCGGGCAGGAGGGTGCCGCCCTTCAGCATGGTGCCGTTAGATTTCATGAAGGCTGGTGGGCTCCACGGACTACAATACGTCGTAAGGTGGCCGCCAGCGGTGCGAATCGCATCCTTGATGAGTGGCAGTCGGTACTTGCGATCGTGGTCGATGTTGAACGTGGCGAGGTCTTTATCACCTTCTTTTACGTAGGTGTAGCTTCCGCTGGCGAAATCCGAACTGTGAATGGTGGTTCGCAACAGTGAGTACCCGATGCCGGTTTCACTATCGTAGTACGCTTTAATGAATTCGGCCTGTTTGGATTTCGACAATTTGCCGTATACCTCTGCGCTGGCGTCGGTTATGGCACCACCAATTCCAAGAAATGTCTGGAATGATTTATCGGGATTGACAAACACGCAGGTTTCGGTTTCCAGCGGTTGGCGGGAAGGGGCGAAGGTGCCGTGGTTGGTCAGGGCCAGACGGGTTTTGGTACTATCGGCGGTTGTATAAATCGCCACCGTTTTCAATTTTTCGGGTGTGGCAGATCCGGCCTGCTGCGCACCCGAACGTCCACCCACGAGGAGGGCGGCTGTAATCAGGAAAGGCAGTGCGCTGCTTTTTTTCATGCTATTTCGATTATTTTGGGGTAGTACGGAAAGGGCAAAGGAAAAATAGCCCGTATTCAAACGAGTACAGGCTATTTCATACTAACTCAACTAACTTAACCTAATTTGTACGTCGCATTTCGACGTTATCGATACTAACAGAACCGATGTTCTCACCGCCACATTTCACGACGACATACGCCGTGCCTGAGTTCGGGAATGTAACAAAGCGACCGGATGTTTCATTCGCGGCACATTGAACGGCTGAGAAGAGTCCGTCATAAGGCGAACCGCCACAACCTGCCCAGGTGTTGATCTGCATCCGTTTGCCGTCCGCGCTGTAGTCGTTGCCTTGGGTTGGAGCCGTTTGGGAAACATACAATTCGAACCATGTGTTGATCGATCCGCTTCCGGTTACGCGCATGTTTACTTCATACGTTTTTCCGCCTACAACCTCTACGGCCTGGTAGATACCTTGTTGGTTCCAGCCACCGCCCTGCACCGTAGCGCGTTTGTTGGTAGCGTCATAGGACCAGGCTGTTCCGCCGGCGCTGATGGTCAGGATGTCGAACTCATTGTAGTCGGCCAGGGTATCGAACTTACCGCCACGGATGAGGTTTCCGGCAACCGGATCCGGTGTGGCCACCGTCACCGTTTGTTCGGACGTCACCGTTGCTCCACCTACGCCTACCATTGTGTGGGATATGGTGTAGGTTCCTGCATCCGGAAGGAATAACTCATACGAGCTTGAAGCGCTGCGAACATCTCCCGAACCGGCATTCCAGATGTGGGTCAACGTTCCTTTGTTGCTTGCTGCCGTCAAGATAAACCGGTTGGCTGAGCCGTCTTTTGGCGCTACGGTGAAAGACGCGTCGATATCGCCGGCGGTCGTTCCATTTCCATCTCCATTTTCGTCTGGCGTACACCCGGTGAATAAGCCCATGGTGCCCAGAATGGCTAATGCTGTAAAGAATTTCAGTTTCATTTTGAACAATGTTTATGGGTTATTAATTGTAACCTGGATTTTGTACGAGTTTGGTATTCTGCAATTCACGCTGTGGAATTGGGAAGACTTCGTTCTTGTCTTGTTGGAAACCACGGTCGCCGAGGGCCGCTGCAGCTCGTCCGGTACGTACCAGGTCGAACCATCTCCAGCCTTCGCCGGCCAGTTCAAGGCGACGTTCCTTGTAAATGTTCTCAAGCGTCGCGTCAACTTCTCCAAGTCCAACACGAGTTCTGACTGCGGTGAGAAGTGCTTTCGCACGTGTTGGGTTGGTACCCGCATTCACCAACGCTTCCGCTTCCATCAGATACGTGTCTGCAAGACGGATTGCATAGGTGTTTTGTTGGAAGTTCAGCTCGGCGTTTCCACCTCCTGTTGACACATCCGACTTAAGCGGCATGAACTTACGAAGGAAGTATCCGGTATTCATATATCCGGCTGTGTAAGAAGCGGATCCGTTAGCGACCAACGCATCCATGTTCAGGATTGTCGCGTTGAAGCGCGGGTCGCCGGTCATAGCATCAACCAGCTTTTGTGTGGGCGGGTTGAAGCTCCATCCTCCCCAGAAATCTGGCGCAGCGCCATTGTTGCGTACATATGAACGCGGTCCGACCATTTGGTTGAAAGAGTTTCCTTCGTCAGACGATGACCCCCAGTTACCCCATCCGGCGTTACTTTGACTGGTATGGGATATTTCAAGGATGCCTTCCGTATTCCATTTGTTCGATACGACCCAGAGGTCAGAGAAGTTCCCCAACAGACGGTATCCATATTGGCTGGTACCACCCGGTGTTCCGTTGACATCGGCAAACTGTGCCGCGGCTTCCGACCATTTGCTTTGGTAGAGATATACTTTTCCAAGGATAGCTTTGGCAGCGCCTTGCGTGAGTCGTCCATATTCTGAGGAGCCAACGGTAGGGGGTAAGTCGCCGATGACTGCCTGCATTTCAGATTCAATAAAGGCGTAAACATCAGCCGGATCGGCCTGCGTCTGGTTATAGATTTCGGCTGTTGGAAGCGGTTGGGTGATCAGCGGAATGTTGCGGAACAACGTCACCAACTGAAAATAGTAATAGGCTCGCAGCGCACGTGCCTCGGCAGTAAATCGCACCCTGGTCGCCTCGTCATCTCCAAAATCCGCCTCGGGCAGTTTTGCAATCAGGATATTGGCGCGCGCGATACCGGAGTAAAAATCGCTCCAGAAACTACCGGGGACAGTAGCTTCATTGATCGAGTAGTTGGAGAACGACTGGATACCAGTTCCATCAGTAGCGCCGCCACCGCCCGCATAGAAGTCGTCTGATCCGGCGTTCATCATCGCGAGCATATTTTCAAAGCCGCCCGATTGCTTCCGCAATACGTCGTATACCGCGATGAGGCCAGAATAACATTCTGATTCGTTACGGTAGTAGTTTTCCTCGAAGACACTGCCTTCAGGCTTCAGGTCTACGAAGTCTTTGCCGCAACCCGCCAGAAGCGCGATTGCAACGAAAGCAGCAAACCATCTCATTTGTTTAAACGTTTTCATATATGCAGTTTTTTTTAGAATTCAAGATTTACACCCATTAAGAAACTACGCGCCTGTGGATAGAAGCCACGGTCGATACCGGATACACCACCACCGATTTCAGGGTCGAATCCGGTGTATTTAGTGAAAGTAAAGAGGTTTTCACTCATGACGTAGATGCGCGTGCGTGACAAACCGATTTTGCCAATCACTTCAGTTGGAAGGGAATACCCTAACTGAACTGTTTTCAGACGCAGGTAGTCGCCATCTTCCAGATAGAAATCAGACGGGTTACTGAAGTTACGGTTAGTATCGTTATCGGTCACCCGCGGGTACGAATTGGAACTTCCTTCGCCGACCCAACGGTTGAGCGCGTTTGTTTGCCAGTTCGCGTTTCCGAGGTCAAGACGACGGAGTGCGTTGTAAATTTTATTGCCTGCCTGGCCCTGGGCGAACGCTGTCAGGTCAAAATTCTTGTAACGGATATCGATGGTGAAACCGAATGTCATATCCGGAAGCGAGCTCCCCAATACGGTGCGGTCGTCGCCATCAATGGTGCCATCACCGTTGATGTCTTTCCAACGGAAATCGCCGGGTTTTGCGTTTGGCTGGATCGGGGTTCCGCCTGGCCCTACATACGAATCGATCTCCGCCTGGTTTTGGAAAATTCCGTTGGTTTTGAAGCCATAGAAGGTACCGAACGATTCACCCACCATAACGCGAGATACACCATAGGTAGACGATTGTACGCCGGCCACGTCGTAAAACGTGACATCAGGGCTGATTGACGTCACTTCATTTTTGATCCAGGAAGCGTTTCCACTCACGTTAAAGTCGAAATCGCCTATTTTCTTACGATAATTTGCCTCGATTTCCAAACCGTTGTTTTTCACTTCGCCAATATTGTATACAGGTGCTTCGAGGCCTACGTAGCCCGGTACTTCCAACCGGCGTAGGATACCCGTTGTTTTTTTCTGGAACAAGTCAACACTCAGACTCAGGTTGTTCCATAAGGTGAGATCAACGGCTATATTGCGGTTAGTTGTCTCCTCCCAAGCAAGATCAGGGTTTGGTGGTCGAACGACGGTGTTGCCGATAGTCACGCTACCTCCTGTTCCGACGGCGTAATTATAGCCTCCGTTCACGATAGAAGCATATGAAAAGGGAGCAGTGCCTCTATCATTACCTGAAACGCCCCAGCTAGCACGTAGCTTTAAGTTCGTTATAACGGCGTTTGTTGGCCAAAAATCTTCTTTGCTTGGGACCCACCCAGCTGAAATCGATGGGAAGTTGGCAAACTTGTTGTTACGGCCAAATGATGTAGAGCCATCGCGACGAATGAAGCCGTGAAGAAGGTATTTTTCTTTATAGTCATACGTCAAACGCGCAAAGTAGGAAGCCGTTTTTGTATCGGTTGCCGTATAGGCATAGGTTGTTTGGTCTTCGGTTGGCACACCGAAGTTGAAAGAAGCATCGCGCCAGTCGTTTGTTGGTAGGTCGAAGTACGTAGTGCCCTGGCCTTCTTCACCTTCCTGCACATAAGCACCCTGTCCGACCAACGCCGTAAAATTGTGATCCCCTACTTTCTTTTCATATGAAATAACATTTTCCACGCTCCAGAAGAAGTTGGAGTTTTTGCTTCTGAACAAGTTATTGCGTTGCGTTTGGAGGATCGTGCTTAGGTAATGCATCGGTGTGAAGCCATAGCTACCGTAATATGCCTTCTTACCCACCAGGGAAGTGCGTATTTTTAGACCTTTTATGGGTTCGACCTCGAAATACCCATTACCCACGAAGTTGTCAGCGTAGCCGTAATGACCGAGGCGAATGTTTTGATACGCAATCGGGTTACTGATTTCATTTCCTACATAAGGCGAAATACCATAAAAAAGGCCGTCTTCGTTTTTGATCGCGTACGGTTGATTCGAGTAGGGCGGGGTAGCGGCCACCGCGGGATCCGTTATGACCACGGGCGTAATCGGATCGAGGTTGATCGCAGATGCCAAAGGTCCACCAAACTCACTATTGGTATTCCCGATACCGATCGTTTTTTCATTACTGTATGTAAATGTCTGACCAAAGCGGATGTAATCATTGATTTTATGGTCCGAATTAAGTCGGAAGGTCTTACGGTTGTAATTGGAAATGCGAGGTGTGACGATACCTTCCTGGTCAATAAGACTAAACGACGCAAAGTAGGTTGATTTGTCGTTTCCTCCACTAATGCTCAGATCATGTGAAACGCGCTGTGCGGTTTGGAAAATCTGATCTTGCCAGTCGGTGCCTTTGCCGTACGACGCAGGGTTTGGAAATGGGACGGCGGACGGACTTCCTCCCCCGTTTACAAAAGCCTCATTTCGAAGCGTCGCATATTCGGTTGCGTTGAGAAGGCCGACTTTACGGGCAGCGTTCTGAAATCCCGTAAAGCCATTGTATGCCACTTTCATTTTTCCAGATTTACCCTTTTTAGTGGTGATAAGGATAACACCACCGGCGGCGCGTGTTCCATATACCGAAGCCGATGCGTCCTTCAACACCTCTATAGATTCGATATCGTATTGGTTGATAAAGGCGACGCCGGATTGCTCTGTCACGATACCATCAACCACGTACAATGGGTCATTGTCGTTAAGCGTCGTTATACCCCGGATCCGAACAGTCGCAGATGACCCTGGTTGTCCGGCGTTAGCAGCGACATATACGCCCGCGGTACGGCCCTGGATTGACTGCTCAATCCGGCTGAGGGGTTGTTTGGAGAGGTCCTGTACTCTCACCTTGGAAATCGCACCGGTTACCACACTCTTTTTCTGGGTGCCATACCCGATTACTACCACCTCATTCAGGCTTTCGGTTTCAGGCATGAGTCGGACGTCGATGCTACGACGGTCGAGAATTGTTTCTTCTTTTGACTGATAACCTACAAAAGAAAAAACAAGCGTGGCGTTGGCATCCGCCGTAATCTGGAATTTACCGTCCAGATCGGTAGAGGTGCCGTTTGTGGAGCCTTTCACCACCACACTGGCACTCGGGATAGGCATCCCGGTTTCGTCTGTCACCGTTCCTGATACCGTCACGCTCTGACTGAACGCCACCATCGAGAACAATGAAAAACAAAATACAAGTAGTTTTGTCAATTTCATATTTCTGAAATTTTGGGTTGGTTAATTATTGATTTGACGCAATAATACTATCTATTTTAGAAACATCGCAGACAGTTTTCTTTACAAAAACACATCACTTGATTTATTTTTGCTTTACAAAAACACATCAAGCAAATTTTAAAATATTTATATTCAATTATTTATGTTTTAATTTTATATGTTAGCTAAAAGTTAATGGTTTGTTTTTAACCCTACAGTTGTACTTTTAGGATGAATTACGATTTTTAAGGTTTTTTGCACTCCGATTGGCTGTTGCCCGCAAACGTTTGAACTCGTATTAGTTCGTTAAAAATTTGAGATTTTGATAAGGATTTACCGATATAAGGTTACTAAATGTGCTGCGCTTGTGGCGCTTTTACTGCTTTTTCAAACGTTTGCGGAAGCACAGATCAAGTCGATTGGCCTACCTGAGATACGGAATTACCGAAAATCGGAGTACGGAGGGGCCACTCAGAACTGGTGCGCCGACCAAGATGGAAATGGGAATCTCTACTTTGCCAACAATAATGGATTACTTCAGTTCGATGGCTCATCGTGGACGCTTTATCCGCTTCCCGAACGTCCCGCGGTCCGGTCATTAAAGGTGGGGAAGAACCATCGTATCTATGTCGGAGGCTACAACGAGTTCGGGTATTTTGCGGCGGGGGCCAACGGAAAGCTCAGCTATCACTCCTTGTCGAAACGACTTACTAGGGAATCACGCGACTTAATTGACTTCATCTGGAAGATACACACGTCCGGTGACGAAGTCATTTTTCAGGCGTTTACCTCTATCTATAGTTATAAGGAGGATAAACTCAGCGTCGTTGAAGCGCCCGAGCGGTTTCAGTTTTCTTTTTTGGTGGAGGCGCAGCTCTATGTGCAGGACATGAAGAATGGACTCATGCGATATCGCGAAGGAAGGCTGTCGGCACTTCCGGGCACAACGGATCTTAATAATACAGAGGTATGGGGTATTTTTCAGATGGGCGGCGACCAGCTTCTGATAACCACCATCGATAAAGGACTTTTCATCTATCAGGGCGGACGCTTGCGTCCGTGGGCAAGCGAGGCTAACGATTTTATGCGCCGGAATAGCTGTCTGGGTGGCGCGGCAATCGGCGACCGTTTCATTGCCCTGAACTCGGTGTCGGATGGGGTTATTGTGGTCGATTACGCCGGCCATATTGTCCAACATATCAATAGGAAGAAAGGGCTTCAGAACAATACCATCCTGGGCTCATTTGTAGATTCGGCTGATAATCTTTGGTTGGCTCTTGACAATGGCGTGACGTTTGTCAACGAGAATTCACCTTTTACGTTTTTCGGGTTCAGCTACGAACTTAGTTCGGTCTACGCGTCTGTTATCTATGACGGGCGCCTGTATGTAGCGACCAATCGCGGCGTGTATGTGCACGACTGGAGCGTTCCGTTCCGGCAGGATACGTTTGAATTGGTAGAAGGCACCACCGGTCAGGCCTGGAGTCTTAGCGTCATCGACGGGGAGTTGCTATGCGGACACAATCGCGGTGCGCTGGTATTGAAGGGTAATCGCGTGGTGAGGGTCATCGATTCAAAAGGCTATTGGTGCTTCCGGAAGATTCCTTCGCGCCTCAACATCATGATGGGTGCAAATTACAGTGGGTTTGGGATTTTCGAACGCACGTCATCCGGTTGGAAGCTTACGAATCAGGTGGCGGGTTTTGATAAGTCAACGGGTACTTTTGAAATGGATGAACGCTTTGCGTGGTTCCGAAAGGACGGCCAGTTGTTCCAAATGCAGCTTTCAGAGGATTTAAGCCGCTTTAAGTCTATAAAGGTCTATACCTCACTTTCTTCAAAAGACAAAGGCATCGGTGGCGTTCAGGCGATCGGGGGAAAGATTTATTTCCAGGCTAACAATCATTTTTATACCTATTCGAGGCAGGAAGATGCCTTCAGGCCTGAGCAGTACTATACCGGACTCTTTTCGAAAGTACCACCCACCCGCAGCATATTCGAGGATGCGGAAGGTAATATATGGTACATCCACGGAGAGTCAATTGGGGCGTTCATGCGCAGTGGCGCCGGCTATACCCACGTGAGCGAACCGTTCTCGAACCTGAAGGGGGAACTGGTTGCCAATTATGAAAATGTGTATACTTCGGGGCCCGGTAATATCTTCATCGGATTGGCTGAGGGATTGGTGCACTATGATTCAGGACTGCAGCGGAATTTCAACGATCGTCCCACTGTCTATGTTCGGAGTTTCACTTTTGGTGACGAAGTGCGTATCTTCGGAAATGGACCGAAGCGCGCGGAGGAATATGATTTATCATACGACCAGAACAACGTGAAGTTTACCTTTTCGGCACCCATTTATGAGGGTCGTGAAAATGTAATGTTCTCCTATAAGCTGGAAGGGTTTGATGGAAAATGGAGTCCGTGGTCACGCGGTTCTGTAAAGGAATACACGAACTTACATGAAGGTGACTACCGCATGCTGGTTCGTGTACGCAACAGCTTCGGCATCGTGTCCGCTACCACCACGCTCCCGTTTCATGTGGCGCCGCCCTGGTATCGGCACCCATTGGCCTATGTGGTATATATCATCCTGGCCGTACTCGCTTTCTATTACATCCGGATCCGGATATCGGCCCATATCCGACGCAATAAATATTATGAGACATTGGAGCAGCGCCGCCTTTACCTCGAAAAAGAAGCGCGTATCCGGCAGGAGCAGTATGAGTTGGAGAAAGAGATCGAACGACTCAAAAACGAACGGCTTCGGATCAGTTTGCTCACGAAGGATAAAGAGCTGGTCAACAATTCGCTCCAGGTAGTGAAGAAGAATAAAATACTGAATGGCATCATCCAGAAGATCAAGGACATCGATGCCGAACGACTGGACGAGGGTGCGCGTTCACAGATTACCCGCATCCACAAAAGCATTACCAAAGAGGTGAGTGCCGATAAGAGTTGGAAAGACCTTGAAAAGCATATCCGAAACGTGCATTTTGACTTTTTGAAGCGCTTGAAAGAGCAGTTTCCGACCATTTCACCCCGCGAGCTTGATCTTGCTACCTATCTTTTGATGAACATGTCAACCAAGGAAATCGCAGAGGTAATGAATATCTCGCAGGGAGGGGTCGAACTGGCTCGTTACCGATTACGCAAGAAACTCGGACTCACTAAAAAAGAGAACCTGGTAGGCTTCCTGATGAGTATTTAAAGTACGTCCATCAAACGTTCCAACGCCATGCCCCTTGAACCTTTGATTAGCAGTGTGGCATTTGTTGGTGTGTGCTTTTGCAGGTACGCCGCGGCCGAGTCAAAATCCGCAAAAAAGTTCTGTCCGGATGCCATATCCTGATGTTCGAAGAAACTTTTGCCGATAAATAGCGCAGGTATACCCAATTCGCGGGTCAGCGACACAATATCCAGGTGTTCCTGACGGCCTTCGTTTCCTAATTCAAACATGTCGCCCAGTACGGCGTATTTCGTTTTCTTATTAAGGGCGGAAAGGTTTCGGAGCGCCTCGCGCATGCTGCTCGGGTTGGCGTTATAGGCGTCGAGGATGATGTCGTTCGAGCCTTTCTTTACAATTTGTGACCGGTTATTTGAAGGCACGTATCCTTCAATCCCTGCCTTTATCAACGTATCGGGAATATCAAAATGGCGGCCGATAACGATGGCGGCATGTATGTTTGAAGCGTTGTAAAGACCGATAAGATGCGAGTGTATTTCAGTGGCGCCGTACGATGTAATGACAAAAGGGTCGGCTACGGGCGTATGGAACACCACATCCGCTTCGGATACATTTGTGCCAAACGTGATACGCCGTAGGTGACCGGATTTTTCGCGCTGGATGGGGTCGTCAAGGTTGATGATCGCGGTTTTCTGCCCTTCACCCAGGTACTCATACAATTCGCTTTTCCCTTTAATAACACCTTCAAAACCGCCGAAGCCCTCTAAATGCGCCTTACCGAAATTCGTGATATAACCGTAATCAGGCGTCGCAATTGAGCACAGGAATTCGATTTCTTTTTGGTGGTTGGCGCCCATTTCCACAATCCCGATTTCGGTATCGTCTGAAAAGGAAAGGAGGGTGAGCGGCACGCCAATATGGTTGTTTAGGTTACCCACCGTGGCATGTGCGTTATACTGCTGTTTCAGTACGGCATGGATCAGTTCTTTTGTCGTAGTCTTACCATTACTTCCCGTTAGCGCAATGATAGGTATATTCAGATAGTTCCGGTGATAGGCCGCGAGTTCCTGCAATGCGGTGAGAGCGTCTTCGACGAGCAGGGTGCGAGGACCGGTTTGGTAGGCAGGGTTATCGATGACGGCATAGGAAGCGCCTTTCGAAAGCGCATCATTTGCAAATGTATTGGCATCAAAGTTGGCTCCTTTCAAAGCAAAGAACATTGAGCCGTCGCCGATTTTCCGGGTGTCGGTGGATAGGCCGTTACAATCCAGGAAAAGGCGGTGTAATTCGTGTATTTCCATAAGAGAAACAAAAATAAAAAAAAGGGCCGTCTACTTTCAGACAGCCCTTGTTATATTTTTGGAAAACGCGATTTAGTTGCGAGCCCGTTTCTTTTTGTCAGATTTTGGACCTACACGTGACATCGCGCAACGGAAGCCAATGTAATCGGTTGCCATATCCTGAGGGAAGAACCTTCTTTGAGCCGGATCGAGCCAGTAGGCACGATCTCTCCAGGAACCTCCTTTGTATACACGTGCATCGTCATTTACCAATGTCGTACGCTTGTTTGACTTATCGTACTTGCGCTCCATTTGGTTCAGACTGTCGACTGATACGTTGTGAAGCGGAGAGTCATACATACGCTTGGTATCCACTTCTTTTTTCACGTCTTCTTCGCTGTTACCGTAGTCGTAATAACGGGTCGATTGCTTGTCACCATCACGGTAGTTACGGTTGTCGCTACGATCGAAGTTCTGACGGAGGTAGGTTTCTTTCTCATCCACCGGGACTTGGGCGATTTGGCCCGGGAAGTCACGTGCCATTACGCGTCCGTTGCTGATCGTATCGTATTTAATAGTTTCGGTAGTAACCAACTCGATTTGTCCGTCTTCACCGATTTTATTCTTTGTGTATACGTTGCCACGGTAGTAGTTGAAGTCGTTCGCTTCGTCGTCAACGATTGGACGGTATACGTCAGCAACCCACTCGGCAACGTTACCTGCCATATCATACAGACCGAAGTCGTTTGGTGGATATTGCTTCACCGCATTCGTGATGTCGGCGCCGTCGTCTGACCAACCTGCGATTCCGCCGTAGTCACCTTTACCTTGTTTGAAGTTCGCCAACTGGTCGCCACGGTACGCGCGTTTACCACTACGGGTATAAGCACCACGCCAAGGGTATTTCTTCTGGCCTTTGTAATTATTGTATTCACGGTTACCTACGTCAGAAGCAGCTGCATATTCCCATTCCGCTTCGGTTGGAAGGCGGTATTCAGGATTGATAAGGCCTGAACTTCTTTGGGCGTAGATATTGGTAGCTTCCTTCGTTTCAGAGCCACCGTCTTTTCCTTTTACAGTAGTCGGTTTCGCCTTACCATTACGACCTTTCAATACGATTTCTTCGTTTCCGCCAAATGCTTTGGTCGGGGCATTCAGATAGGTCTCTGTGCTGAATGTAGCACTGGCCTCAACATCCTGTGTTTTAGCGTCACGCTTCAGGTAGCCTTCGCGCTCCAAAGCGGCTTCGTTCACACGATCCGTACGCCATTTGGCGAACTCTGTAGCCTGGATCCAGTTAACGCCTACCACCGGATAGTTGGCATACGCCGGGTGGTGCAGGTAGTTGTTGGTCATGGTTTCATTGTAGCCCAAACGGTTACGCCACACCAGTGTATCCGGCAATACGCCGTCATAGATGTTTTTGTAGTTATCGTCTGTTGGCGGGAATACTTTCTTGATCCAGAACAGGTATTCATCGTACATAGCATTCGTTACCTCCGTTTCATCCATATAAAACGACTGCACGTGCTGCTGCGTCGGTGAATTGTTCCAGTCGTGCATTACGTCGTCCTGGACCTTACCCATTGTGAAGGTACCACCTTCCACCAAGACGAGTCCCGGGGCTGGCGCCTGCTTCTTGTAACGGGTATTCAATTGAAAGCCGCCTTTCTTGTCGTTAATTTTCCAGCCCGTAGCGCTTGAAACGTTCGAGCCCCCCTTCTTGCTGCAGGCGGTAAAAGCGAGTACCAATGCCGCTGTGAGCATCAGTTTCATTGCCGTTTGCATGTGTACTTTCATGTGTTAACAGGTACTAAATTTTCGTGGCGCAATATAACAATAACCGTTTAGATTGCAACAACTTTTTTTATTTAATCACGATTCCCTCCGTTTTTGTCAGGATACGCAAACTGAAACGCAATTTTCACTGCATTATTGTCAAATGCCGTTTTCAAATGAATTATTTTTACGCCTGTAATAAAAGTACACACGCTGCGTTACGTACTCTGATGAAGAAATTACTGTTACATTGCCTTCTGTTCTTTTGCGTCGTGTCGAATGCCCAGATAAAAGGAAGCCAGGTAGTGCAGTGGAAAGCCATTGCGCCGTCCGGGCCGGGCGAGACCGCGCTTCGTTTGCCGCAGTTCCAGGCCCAGCACATGATCGTCGACGGACGCACGCTCCGGTTCGGCTTGTCGGTGCCGGTGCGCCAGGCGGTGAACGAGTCGTCATTGCGCCTTACCGAGGTTGATTTCGAAACCATCGGACGCGAAGCACTGGGTGATCTCGACCCCGCCGCGCTGCCCACAGACTGGAGCGCAACGCTGACGAATTCAAATGCGCGGGGCGTCATGACCGCTGTGTTGGTAGTAACACCTATTATAAAAGACGCCGCCGGATTCAAGAGGCTCCGTTCGTTTTCATATGAAGCGTCCGCCGCACCCCCTGTTTTTTCGACTGCCCGCGATCGTTTCACTCCCGGCAACTCCGTGTTGGCATCGGGTGACTGGTACCGTTTCTACGTAGAGAAGTCCGGTGTTTATCGCATTTCGAAGAGTTTCCTTCAGTCATTAGGGATGAAATTGGGATCCGTCAACCCCCAAAATATCAAGATTTATGGAAACGGTGGGCGTATGTTGCCACTCAGTAATGCCGTCGACTATCCCGTCGATCTGACCGAAAATGCCATCTATGTGAAAGGTGGAGAGGACGGCTCTTTCGATAGTGAAGACTACATTGTATTTTATGCGGAAGGAACCGACAACTGGAGTCAGGAGAACCTTTCCCACAATAACCTTTACTCGGACAAGTCCTATTATTATGTCACGATTTCCGGAGGCGCAGGCAAACGCATCCAACCTATGCCCGACCTTTCCGGTTCGACCGAACCCATAACCACCATCTCGGAGGTAGACGATTACCATTTCCATGAAGTCGACAAGACTAATATTGCCCGAATGGGACGCCGTTGGTTCGGGGAGGATTTTGCCATCGATAACGAACAGTCATTTGATTTCGAACTGCCCGATTTCGTGCCCGGAAGCCAGGTAAATGTGAGTGTTACCGCTGCTGCGGCGGCGTTCACCAACACCTCTTTCTCGATCAAGGCTAATGGCTCTGACATCGGTTTGATATCGCTATTGTCTCTTAATACGATCGGCACGGAAGCGGCAGATGGAGTATTGAACGCAAATTTTCCCGCTGCCGCTGATGTAGAAATCGCGGTCGCCTACGATAATAATGGGGTGCCCGGCTCGAAAGCCTACCTCGATTACATCATCCTTCGATCAAAACGGCAACTGAAAGGCAACGGCAAACAATTCCGGTTCCGGTATAACGCCGCGGCAACGACCGACGGTATCGGGCAGTACCAGGTCGCCAATGCCACGTCGATTTCGGAGGTGTGGGACGTAACCGATATTTTCAATGTGACAACGGCTGTCAACAATGGACAGGCGTCTTTTTCGTTTCTGGCGCCCCTCGGGGAAGTGCGTGAATATATTGCCGTTTGCCCACAGGATTACCTTTCACCGAAAAAAGAAAGCCAGTCAAAGGTGGTCAACCAAAATCTGAAAGGGACTATCTTCCAGGATAACGGTGCATTTCGCGATATCGATTATCTGATCATCACACCCAAAGTATTCGCAACCGAGGCCGAGCGTCTGGCTGCCTTCCACCGCACCTATTCCGGACTCAATGTCAAAGTGGTGAACGTTGAATCGATCTACCCGGAATTTTCATCCGGGAAGCAGGATATCGGCGCTATTCGCAATTTCATCCGCTACGTCTACAAGAACGCTTCATCCGATGCCAAACGCGTGCGGTATGTCAACCTTTTTGGCGACGCATCCTTCGACTTTAAAAACCGCATTCCGAACAACACGAATTTTATACCTATCTACACGGCCACAAGCTCCTTTTCGCTTTCTTCTACCTATATCTCGGATGACTTTTTTGTGCTGATGGATGACAACGAGGGAACCATGAATGCCACCAATTCCCGCGGACTCGATATCGCTGTAGGACGGATGCCGGTCGACGATCTGGCGAAGGCGCGTGAAATGGTAGATAAAGTCCTGGAATACCACGATGCCAAATCGTATGGACGTTGGCGGAACAACTTCGTTTTGATTTCCGATGACGTTGATGAAGATTGGGAAGCAACCCTCGAGTTTGGACTGGATGAACTGGGCGACGAAATCCATAGCCAGAAACCGTTTGTCAACATTCAGAAGATACACGCGGATTCGTATGTTCAGGAGAGCTCGTCGGGGGGAGAGCGCTATCCCGGCGTGTACCGCGATTTTATTGAATCGCTTAATCAGGGAGCCCTGGTGTTCAATTACTTCGGCCACGGCGGTGAGGAGGGGTTGGCCTCGGAACGCATTTTTGACAAGGCCTCTATTACAGAGCTGACCAACCGTTACAAGTATCCACTTTTCGTAACGATTACCTGCGAGTTTACCCGCTTCGATAACCCGTTCCGACCGACCGCGGGAGAAGAATTGTTTTGGAAGAACCAATCCGGCGCTATAGCCCTTGTGACGACCACACGGCAAATATCACCTACAACCGGACAGGCGATAAACGAAGCATTTTCGTCAAACCTGTATGGCTACGGCACTAACGATCTCGACTCGATAGCAGAAGCGTTACGGCGCTCGAAGTCTAATTACGGAGGCGTCTCGTTGATGGTGTTCTTTATCGGCGACCCGGCGTTGCATTTGGCCATCCCGAAGCCAAGTATTGTCCTGACACAGGTGAATGACGCCCCCATTGCCGGTCCTGTCGACGACTTCAAGGCGCTCAGTCCGATGAAGGTATCCGGCGAAGTCCGCGACGAAACGGGCACTACCTTGCTTTCGGATTACAACGGAGAGCTGGCTCTCACAGTGTATGATAAGTCCCTGCAGAGCACCACTATCGGAAACGACGGCACCACTAACGGTTCCGGGTTGATTCTGTTGCCATTTACGAACATTGGTGAAACGCTATTTCGCGGTAATGCCACGGTCACCGGTGGAAAGTTCGACGTGCGGTTTGTAGTGCCGCGCGACATCCGAATCCCGGTCGACAAGGGCCGTATCAGTTTCTACGCCAAGAAAACCGGTCAGTTGATGGACCAGACGGGCTATAACATCGACATCAACGTGGGCGGTATCAACACCAATGCTACAAGTGATATAACTGGGCCCACCGTGCGTTTGTATATGAACGACGAGAGCTTCGTCAACGGCGGTATCACCAACACGTCACCGATTTTGCTGGCGATCCTGGAGGATGCCAACGGTATCAATACGGTAAGTGGTATTGGCCATGACATCGTAGGCATACTCGACGGGGATGAAGCGAATCCGTACATCATGAATCAGTACTACGAAGCCGAAGCCGATAACTATGCAAAAGGCAGGGTTCGTTTCCCGTTCAAGGATCTCGAGCCCGGATTACATACCCTTACGTTCAAGGCCTGGGATGTATACAATAATCCCGTGACAGCGGAAATTCAATTCGTGGTGGTAGGAGAGGAGATCCTTGCATTGAAGAATGTATTGAACTATCCGAATCCCTTCGTCGACTATACGGAATTCTGGTTTACCCACAACCGGCCTTTTGAACCATTGGAGGTGCAGGTGCAGGTGATGACCGTAACCGGAAAGGTCGTCTGGACCCGAAACCAGACCGTTGTAACCGACGGATTTTTGTCGCGTGACATCAAATGGGACGGCCGTGACGACTTCGGCGACCGCATCGGAAAAGGCGTCTATGTCTATAAATTAACGGTGCGATCGACCACCTCGGGCAAGCAATCCGAAAAGTTCGAGAAACTTGTAATCCTCTGATAAAGTACTATATTTGTTCCACTAACGTTCTAGATTCGAATGAAAAAAATTGCTAGTTTATTGATCTTCCTCGCTGCAGCACAGCACATTAGTGCGCAGGCAGACAGCAGGGTGATCACCACCGGCGTACCTTTCCTGCTGGTTGCGGCCGACGCTCGTTCGGCGGGTTTGGCCGATCAGGGGGTAGCCACTTCTCCGGATGTTTTCTCACAACAATACAACCCTGCCAAGTACGCTTTTTCATTGGATAAGCAAGGCTTTTCCGTAAGCTACACGCCGTATCTGACCGATTTGGTGAACGGAATCGCATTAGGGCAGGTGACCTACTACAACCGCTTCGGCGCGGAAGGACGGAGTGCCTTCGCGGCGAGTCTGCGGTATTTCGGACTTGGGGACATCGAACTCACGGAAGGACCCGATTCGCCTGTTCGAGTGGTATCACCGAGCGAATTCGCACTTGATGGGTCGTATGCCCTAAAGCTCAGTGACCGCTTCTCGATGTCGGTTGCCGGACGCTACATCCGCTCGAATCTCCGTATACCGGATGGTATCAGTGATGCGTCAGCTGCGACTTCTTTCGCCGTAGACATTGCCGGTTACTACCAGTCGGAGGAGCAAGCCTACACCGACTTCAACGGACGGTGGCGGGCTGGTTTCAATTTCCAGAACATGGGTCCGAAAATTAGCTATGATTCCGACGACATCAGTACCAACTTCCTACCGGCGAACATGCGATTGGGCGGGGGCTTCGATTTCATCTTCGACGAATACAATAAAGTAGGTGTTGGAATCGAGTTCACGAAGTTACTCGTACCGACACCTCCCAAGACGACCGATATGGACGGCGATGGGGACATCGATGATACCGACGTGCAGGCTGCCTATGACGATTATCGTAAAATCGGATGGGTGGAAGGGATTTTCAAATCCTTTGGTGACGCACCGGATGGCATAAGCGAAGAACTTAAAGAGGTCACCTACTCGCTCGGAGCGGAGTATCTCTATCAGGATTCGTTCGCTTTCCGTCTTGGCTACTTCAATGAAAATAAAGATAAAGGGGCACGTAAGTTCTTCTCACTTGGAGCAGGTTTCAAATACAATGTCGTTAAAATCGACGTGTCGTATCTCTTCTCGGCATCAAAAGTGCGCAACCCGCTCGAGAATACACTTCGTTTTTCCCTTACGTTCAACTTTGGAGAGAAATACGACGAATACTAGAAAAACCAAAACCGATAGCAAGGTCCAAATTCCAGCAATGGGGTTTGGATTTTTTTTCCTTACTACATCATGAAACACATTGACGTTACCGCACGTTTCGACGTATACGACTCTATCGGCGAGACACCGGTCGATATCCAGAACCTTATGGCCCGTGCCGTGGAAGCCCGAAGGGGAGCTTATGCGCCCTATTCGAATTTCCGCGTCGGTGTAGCGCTGTTGTTGGATAATGGCCAGGTATTGATTGGATCGAACCAGGAGAATGCCGCCTATCCGTCAGGACTCTGTGCCGAGCGGGTCGCCGTGTTCCAATCAGGGGCCGTGTATCCGGATGCGCGCATCCTTAAAATGGCGATCACCGCCGCCTCCGATCACAATCCGACGACTGAGCCGATTCCGCCTTGCGGGGCCTGCCGGCAGTCGATTGCGGAATACGAATTGCGTCATGGGCAGGATATCGAAATCTGGTTTATGGGTGAGACGGGTGTGGTATGTAAATCGGCCTCCCTCAAAAACCTGTTGCCGTTTACCTTTGACCGGAATTTCCTCTGAAAAAAGCCAATCCTAAATTTTCCTCCTATAAGTTAATGTCTTATTTTTGCAATCCGATCTGTCGGAGGCGCAAATTCGTGTGAGGCAACTGGTTTGCAGCCCATAAAATCGAACAAAAAAGTAACGAAGCGAAATGAAAGAAGTAACTAAAGAAGTCTACCTGAAATGGTATGAAGACATGCTGCTGTGGCGGAAGTTCGAAGACAAGCTGGCGGCCCTCTACATCCAACAGAAAGTCAGGGGCTTTCTTCACCTCTACAACGGGCAGGAAGCCGTCCTCGCCGGAGCCTTGCACGCAATGGACCTTTCCAAAGACAAGATGATCACCGCCTACCGGAACCACGTTCAGCCCATCGGAATGGGAGTGGATCCGCGTCGCGTCATGGCCGAGTTGCTCGGTAAAGTGACCGGAACATCAAAAGGAATGGGTGGATCCATGCACATTTTCTCAAAAGAACACGGCTTTTATGGCGGTCACGGAATCGTAGGGGCACAGATCCCTGTCGGTGCCGGTATCGCGTTTGCCGATAAATATTTCGGACGCGACGGCGTTACCCTTACCTATTTCGGTGATGGCGCTGCACGTCAGGGTTCCCTGCACGAAGCCTTCAATATGGCGATGCTGTGGAAACTGCCGGTGGTTTTTATCGTTGAGAACAACGGGTATGCCATGGGAACGTCTGTTGAGCGTACTGCCAATCACACAGACGTCTGGAAGCTCGGTTTGGGCTATGAAATGCCTTGCGGACCAGTAGACGGTATGAACCCGGTAAAAGTAGCCGAGGCTATGCACGAAGCCATCGACCGCGCCCGCCGTGGAGATGGTCCGACCTTCCTCGAAATGAAAACATACCGCTACCGAGGACACTCGATGTCGGATGCACAATTGTACCGCACGAAGGAAGAGGTAGAGGAATACAAAAAAATCGACCCCATCACGCAGGTACTCGACGTCATCCGTGAGAACAAATATGCTACGGAAGCCGAAATCGAAGCCATCGACGAGCGTGTGAAAGACCTCGTAGAGGAATGTGCGACGTTTGCGGAAGAATCCGAGTTCCCGCCGATCCAGCAGTTATATGATGTTGTGTACGAACAGGAAAATTATCCATTCATCCCTCATAAACTCTAAGCAATGGCGACAAAAATTACAATGCCGCGACTGAGCGACACCATGACCGAAGGAACGGTGGCGACCTGGCTGAAAAAAGTAGGGGATAAAGTAAACGAAGGTGATATCCTGGCCGAGATCGAGACCGACAAAGCGACGATGGAGTTTGAGTCGTTCAACGCCGGAACACTCCTGCACATCGGCGTACAGGAAGGTGAAACGGCCCCGGTTGATGCGCTTTTGGCCATCATCGGTAAGGAAGGCGAAGATATATCCGGCCTGCTGAACGGAAGTGCCCCTGCTGCTGCCGCTCCGGCACCGGCTGCCGAGAGTGCTCCTGCGACGGAAGCGCCGGCTGCGGCTCCCGCTCCGGCCAGTACGGAACTCCCTAAGGGTGTAAAGATTGTAACCATGCCTCGTTTGAGCGATACCATGACCGATGGTACGGTGGCCACGTGGCTTAAGAAAATTGGAGATAAAGTAAACGAAGGCGATATCCTGGCGGAAATCGAAACCGATAAGGCTACGATGGAGTTCGAATCGTTCAATGCCGGTACGCTGTTGTACATCGGCGTACAGGAGGGTGAAACCGCGCCGGTTGACTCGGTATTGGCGATCATCGGACCAGAAGGAACCGACGTTGCCGGTATCGCTGCCTCGTATGGCAAAGGCGGTGCTGTCGCATCGGCTCCGGCAGCCACTACGGAAGCGCCTGCTGCTGCATCTGCGACCACTACCGAAACGCATGTCGCTGCAGACGGTCGTCGTGTGTTCATTTCGCCGCTGGCCCGTAAAATGGCAGAAGAAAAAGGAATCGACATTGCACAAATAAAAGGTACTGGCGAAAACGGTCGAATCGTGAAAAGCGATGTCGAGGCGTTCAAGCCGGGAAGCGTGACAGCGCCACCTGTTGCTGCTGCGCCTGCTCCGGCCGAAAAAGCAGCTCCGGCGGTTACGCCGTTTGTGCCTGCCGGTCAGGAATACGCAGAGGAAGTCAAGAACTCACAAATGCGCAAAACCATCGCCCGCCGCCTGAGCGAATCAAAGAATGGCGCGCCACATTACTACCTGACCATTGAGGTGGCAATGGACGAGGCGATGAAGTCACGTACTGTAATCAATAATGTGCCCGATACCAAAGTGTCATTCAATGATATGGTAATCAAGGCGTGTGCGATGGCGTTGAAGAAACATCCACAGGTCAATACCACCTGGAAAGACGACGTCACAATCGTGAACCACCATGTCCACATTGGCGTTGCGGTTGCGGTGGAAGACGGATTGCTCGTACCCGTATTGAAGTTCGCCGATCAAATGACGCTTTCGCAAATCGGGGGTGCCGTAAAAGATATGGCAGGTAAGGCACGCAACAAGAAATTGCAGCCAGCTGAAATGGAAGGAAGCACCTTCACCGTTTCGAATCTGGGTATGTTTGGTATCACGGAATTCACGTCGATCATCAACCAGCCTAATTCTGCGATTCTTTCAGTGGGTGCGATTATCGAGAAACCGGTCGTTCGCGACGGGCAGATCGTGGTCGGACATACCATGAAAGTAACGTTGGCGTGCGACCACCGCACGGTTGACGGTGCAACGGGAGCCCAGTTCCTGCAAACACTTCGGGTGTATCTGGAGAATCCGGTGACCATGTTGGCCTAATAGCATCCCATCCTATACAATAAATCCCGCTTTCTCAGCGGGATTTTTTTTAGAGGTTACGGAAGCCTTCCAGCGCGGTTAACAATTGCGCTTTTTTGCGCGACGAAACCGGAAGCGTCGTCTGGTCACTTAGCAATACGTAGCCGCCATCGCGGTTGATATAGCTGACGAGGTGATCCAGGTTGATGATGTGCGAATGGTGGATACGTTCGAAACCGGTTCCGCCAGAGGCAACGGGAAGCAGTTCTTCAAATTCCTTCAATGGCCGTGCGACCAATAACTTTTTTCCGTTGGTAAAATGGACGCAGGTGTAGTTACCCTCTGCGTTGCAACGCACAATCGACTGTAGTTCATATAGATGGATGCCTTGCGAGGTGTGCAGTGCGATGCGGCGGTTTTGTTGGGGAAGCGCCTGGTTCCGCAGGAAGTTTTCTATTTGCATACCCAGATCGGCTGATTTCTGGCTTTGCGCACGTGCCACGGCTTCTTTGAGTTCTGTGGCATCGATGGGCTTAAGGAGGTAGTCAAGTGCGCTGAACCGAATGGCCTTGATTGCGTATTGGCTGTAAGCAGTGGTGAAAATCACCTGTACCTTTTGACCTTTGCAGGCTTCCAGTATATCGAAACCGAGTCCATCAGTAAGTTGTATATCAAGAAACACCAACTCCGGTTGGGCGCTTGCCATGAGGGCAATGCCATCCTGTACGGTACCTGCCGTTCCGATAACAGACAGCTCCGGGCAGTGCTTGGCGATGTCGGCCTTGAGGGCAGATATGGCCTGTTGTTCGTCTTCGATGATAATAGTTCGCATCTACCAAATGGTTTTAAATGGGATAATAAGCGTAACAGTCGTGCCGGCGGCGTCACCGTTTTCGTGGTAACGGTCGGTAATTTTGAAGGTGGTTTCACCAGGTGTAACCGCCATGAGTTGGAGTCGCTCGCGCGTAATTTCGATCGCCTTTCCGTCATGGTCGCGGTGCCGGTTGCGAGTAGCAGAAGCGGCGCGGCCTATACCATCATCCTGGACGGTACACACCAGTTGATCACCGTCCCGACGAAAGGACACTTCGAGCAGGCCTTTGTTTTTTTTCGGCGCCAGACCGTGAATGATGGCATTTTCAATCAGGGGTTGCAGCAGCAGGGTCGGAATCGCCACTTCGTCCCGGTTGAGGTACGGATCTGAATGAATGTGATAGTCGAAGGCATCCGGGTACCGAATCAGTGCAAGGTCGATATAGAGCGTCAACATCTGTATCTCGGTGGCCAGCGAAATCTGTTGTTCCGCATTCTCCAACAGCAGACGTAACAAGCGTGAGAATTTGGTAATATAGGTCCCGGCCAAATCGTCATTTCGTTCTGAATAGTAGCCTTTTATCGTATTAAGGGCGTTGAAGATGAAATGCGGGTTCATTTGCATCAGCAGTACTTTCTGCTCTAGTTCCGCTGCTTTTTTCTCGAGTTGGGCGCGATCGCGTTCCCGCCGGATCCGGTCGCGCTCCGCGGTAAACTGAGCGTCCAATGCGCGCAAACGCCATTTCCATATTCCATACAGAACACCACTTATAACCAAAATACTGATGAGGATAAAGGGCCATCGAAGCCAGAACGGTTCCCGGACCGTAAAGTCAAAATGTTGGGGTGTACTTGACGTCCCCGATACGTTGATCGCGGCCACAGTGAACCGATAATGCCCTGGGGGAAGCGCTTTATAGCGAATGTCTGTTTCCCCACTGATCGTCCAGCCGCGGTCATACCCGTCGAGTTTGTAGCGGTATCGGATGTTTTTGCCCGATCGGAACGAAATACCTCCAAAAAAGATACGCACTTCGTTCTGGTCATACGGAAGTTCCGTTCCGTTTGCCAAAGGATGTGTATCGTTTACCATGACCTTGCGAATCGTGACCCGCGGCGGTATCGAGATCCCGCGTATATCGCGCGCCGCAATCGCCAGTAGTGCATCGTCGGTCGCTAAAAACAGTGTATCTCCCACGATCTCCGTGTCGTTTACGCGCGTTTGTGCGAGACCCAGGGCCCGGTTGAGGTTGGTAACAGTACATCTGCCGTTCTCAATAAATAATTGGTCGACGCCCGCATTGTGGCTGATAAAAACCGTATGGGGATGGATGCCCGGTTTTATTGCATAGATGCTGTTACTGCCGAGTCCACTTCTCCTGGTAAGCTCCTGCACCAATTTCTCGTTTCGATATACCAGCAGCCCTTTCGAGTCGGTGCCCGCCAACAGTATACTACCTTCCTGGTAAAGCGTCAGGATGGTAGTCGGACCGTCGGGTGTGGGTAGTGGATGTCGTTGTTTCGGATTATCCAGTGAAACCCGGTATACGCCTTTCTTGGTTCCAGCCCACACATACCGGTCATCGGCCATCAGGCTGTAGGTAGGAAAATGCAGGACCATGCTGGAATCCTCATCATGGATAATATGGTTGGAGAGGTTGTACATCGTGGTGCGATCGAGGGCTACCAGCGCCGCCAATCCAAGCCAGTTGCGTCCTTTTGCGTCAATATATAAGGCTTTTCCGCCGGGCATGTCGACATCCCGGATGCGTCCGTTATCGATAAAACGAAAGCCGGCACTTCCGATAATGGCGGTGAAATGATCCTTGTGATAAATCTGTGACACCACACTATTGGGAGACGGTGTCGGAATGCTGTTTTCGGTTAACGTCCCGTTGCGCCAACGATAGTAGTCACTCGAAAATCCGCCGGCCCATAATTCATCCCGGTAGTAAGAGAGGCAGTTGGCTACAATATCGCTGCCGTCCCTTTTTTTGATGGCCGTCATGTGCCGTGACGGAATCAGGAACACTCCGTCGTCAAGGGTCGTCACCCACATCGCATGTTCAAAATCCTCGGCAACCGATGACACGGCGTGGCCTTTCAGGAAATGGGAGAAGCGGGCACCTGTATCGCGTAATCTTCGTCGGAAGAGCCCGTTTCGTGTTCCCACCCAGAGGTCTTCTTTTGAATCAATATAAATGCTGATGATTTCATCGTGCTCCAGATCAAGGTCGGCAACAAGACGCTGTTCGCGCCCGTCAAAACTGTAAAGCCGGTCGCCGTCGGAGAAGTACATGCCATCACGCCAACGAAGGGTGCGGCAGATATGTTTTCGGAATTCGGGCGGGCGGAAGGTGAACCGCCGCTTTTGCTGTCGGTCAGTGATGCCGGTCCGGAAGAACAATAGGTTTTCGTTTTGGTAACGAAAAATATCCAGGACTTCAGAACGGGCTCCAGTCCTGTTTAAACGGCTTCCGGTTTTCGGATTGAAGAAGATGTAATAACGGTTGCGGTACAGGAAAAATACGTTGCCGTTCGAATCCCCGTTCACCTTGAGCATCATGGTCGGCTCGGGGGTGCGCATCAGGCGTTTGTCTCGTGCGTCATTGTAGAAACGACCGTTTTGGTAGTACGAGATACGGCCATTATAAGTAGAGAACCAAATCCGGCCGGCCGGATCCTGATAGCATCCGAACACTTCATTGTCGCCCAAACCGTCTTCGGTGCTGTAATGCTGGAAAGTCGCGCCGTCAAAGCGCAGTACACCAATATCGGTACCGAACCACATGTATCCGTCGCGGTCTTGCATAGCGCAATAGACATTGGTGGTGGGTAACCCATCCTTGCGGCCAAAATGTACAGCATACGGTTCCTGGGCCCAGGTGGCCATCGTCCATAATCCGAAAAGCGCAAGCAAAAGACGCCACATCCTACAAATGTAACCTTTTGCATTTTGCAACACGCGTCCTGTACCTACGCCAGATTTACCGACCCACGCAGTTATCTACCGGAAGGGCGCACCTGATAACTTTTTGCCCTCACTTATCCGATTTGCGTAGGGTAGGGCTGTTTACCGTTGTTTTTTTGTAAACATAAGCAACTATGGGAACATCCACACATCACACGCGCTATTACGGAGCCTACGTGGCATTTGGTGCCGCCAGTTGTTTGTTTATACTGGCTATGGTGTGTTTGTCAGATGGTTTTTCGAACTTCGATTGGGAACACATCCGACAAAACCGGCTTTTGGATGCCACTCCGGTACTCCGCTCCTTATTTGCCCGCTTGCCGAACCCAGGGTTGATGCTTTCCTACGCTTTATTCATCTGGCCTGCGTTTGCCCTGCGAAAAGGCGCGGCTTCGGATCGTTGGATCAGTGCCTGCTCGTTTCTCATGATCGTCATTATCCTGTTCCTATTTATAAAAAGCTAACCTTTAAAACACAAAAAACCAATGAAAAAACTGATGATTGCGGCTGCTGTAGCCGTTGCTTTTGCATCAACTGCCCACGCGCAGAAACTTGATAAATTTGGTGCCGACCTGGGCAAAAAGAGTGTGATGGGTAAAGACATCCGTGTGCCCTATACCGATCTTACCAGTTATTTTGGGTACATCAAGCCAGGTGCGGCCCCAGATGAAGTAAAGAATGGAAAAAAGATGTACTATGTCTATGTCTGGATTCCGATTGCAGCCCCGGAAATCGGGATTCGTATGATGTCGCCAGCACCGGAAGGGATGAAGCCAGGTGCGAAAGACTTCGTAACGGCTGATTTTACGGCAAATGCTGCCGATACCAAAAGCTTCTTCGACACCTGGATCACGTTCGAACGTGCCGAAGGTATCCTGAAACTGGAAGACGCAGCGGCAAAAGCCAAGACGGCTAAGTGGGTTTCGATCGAGTCGAATGACGATTCAGGCGATATGCCGGCACAACCATCCGGAAAAAAATACAACTCGCTGATGCGCATCACCAGCGATCCAAACAATCCGACCAAGTCACTTGTAATGGGACTCTATCGAATCGGTTTCACCACGTATAAAACAGGCGAGGTACAAGGCAGCTTCCTGGCACAATTAGGTGCGCCAATAAGCCTTCCGGGCGTAGCTGTAGCAGCCCGTCCTGAGGATTTGCTGGCAGCCAAAAGGTAAATGGAAAGGCCGTTCTTGCCGGCCCTTCCACCTATGTATTCGTTTTTGGAGGAATCCCGCTGTGAAACCGGCGGGATTTCTTATTTTTAGCCACTAGCGGCGAGCGAAAGCCGCAGTCACGTTATGAAGAAAATTGTGATTACCGGCACCAGCCGCGGCATCGGATATGAACTGGCCCTACGCTTTGCTGAAGCGGGTTGGGAAGTGCTGGCGTTATCCCGTCAAACCCCACGTGTTTTGATGGAGCATCCTTCCATCACCTGCCTGTCAGTTGACTTCGGAGCCGCTGATGCGTTCGAACGTGTTGCCGCCTTTTTGTCTGAATGGGGTCCTATCGACGCGGTAGTGCACAACGCCGGACGATTGGTCGCGCGACCCTTTGCCGAGCTGACCGCCGCCGATTTCCAGTCGGTCTATCAGGTCAACGTTTTTGCGGTGGCCGGATTAACGCAGGTATGTTTGCCGTATTTGACGAAAGGCAGTCATGTGGTTTCTATCAGCAGTATGGGTGGCGTGCAGGGAGCGGCGAAATTTCCCGGACTTGCCGCCTATTCCTCAAGTAAGGCCGCGCTGATCGGGCTGTCCGAGTTGCTGGCAGAGGAATACAAAGAAGCGGGCATAGCGTTCAACGTACTCGCCCTGGGTGCCGTGCAGACCGAAATGCTTGAAGAGGCCTTTCCGGGCTATAAAGCACCGGTGACCGCATCGCAGATGGCGGATTACATCTTTCGGTTCACCCTCGACGGCCATCATTTTCACAACGGCAAAATCCTGGAAGTATCGGTATCGACACCATGAGTGACGTGTTGCAGAAATACCTGCCGGAACATGCCGTCATGCCGGTGTTTGAGTTGATCCGTACAAAAGGCGTGCACCTGCGGATCGTAAACGAACGGCAAACCCGTCACGGCGACTACCGACACTCTCCTTCTGGGAAACATGAGATCACGGTGAATGCAAACCTGAACCGGTATCGTTTCCTGATCACGCTCATTCATGAAATCGCACATCTGGTCGCGTTTGAAACATTTGGCCGTGGCATAAAGCCTCACGGAATAGAATGGAAGATGACCTTCCAACGGCTGATGGCGCCCTTCATCCGTCCGGAAATCTTTCCCGCCTCCGTACTTCCTTTGGTCGCCCGGCATTTCCGAAATCCGACGGCCAGTAGTGACACCGACCCCCATCTTTCCCGGGCACTGAAGTCGTTTGATGAACAGACGGATGATCGCTGTTATGTGTCGGAAGTGCCGAACGGACATTTGTTCCGAATCAAGGGCGGGCGCGTATTCCGTAAAATCGGCCTGCGCGTAAAACGCTACCAATGTGTGGAATTGACGACGGGCCGCGTTTTCCTTTTTAATGCAAACGCAGAAGTCGAAATGGTGCCAGGCGATTGATTTCACTTTTCTTTGGCGCCGCAACTCATATTCTTTTACTATTTTTAGTGTAGAAATACATCCAATGAACCAAAATTACTACGCCGTTCTGATGGCAGGCGGTGTCGGCTCACGCTTTTGGCCGGTCAGCACACAAGATTATCCCAAACAGTTCCATGACATGCTGGGCGCAGGGCAAACACTTATTCAAAAGACGTTTTCACGCCTTTCACGTCTTATCCCCGCAGAGAATATCCTTATCCTTACCAACGAACGTTACAACGATTTGGTACTGGAACAATTGCCGCAGGTAAAGCCGGAACAGGTGTTGTTGGAACCTGCCATGCGCAACACGGCTCCGTGTATTTTGTATGCGGCCCTTAAAATCCAGAAGCAAAACCCGGATGCGGTAATGGTAGTAGCACCGAGCGACCACTGGATCGAAGACGAAGCAGCGTTTGTTTCCAATCTCGAAACCTGTTTTCAGTTCTGTGCATCGCACAACGCCTTGATGACCCTGGGTATACAACCCACATTTCCCAATACCGGTTTTGGGTACATCGAGTTTGATGAGGAAGACCGTCAGCCTGTCAAGAGGGTGCGGCAGTTTCGGGAAAAACCCGACTATGAGACGGCAAAGTCTTTCCTTGAATCCGGGAACTTCTTGTGGAACGGTGGTATCTTTATCTGGAGCGCCGCCGCTATCACAGACGCCTTTGCGCAGTTTCAACCCGAAATGGACCAGCTTTTCCGCAGGGGCTTGCCGGTTTACAACACGCCCGACGAAGGTGCGTTTATTCAGGGAGAATATGCCTCGGCTGCAAATATCTCGATCGATTATGCCGTGATGGAGAAAGCAGAGAATGTGTATGTATTGCCCGCTTCCTTCGATTGGAATGATCTGGGGACCTGGGGTTCCCTACACGAGAAACTGCCGAAAGACGCGGAGAACAATGCCGTGGTGAACGCAACGGTCATACTCGAGAACGCGCATAATAACATTATTCGTGCGGAGGGTAAAAAGATGGTTATAATAGACGGATTGGATGACTTTATTATTGTGGACCGTGAGGAAGTATTATTAATATATCCGAAGTCCAAAGAGCAAGATATAAAACGGATTATGTCAATGGCAGACAAAACGATTTAATTTGTATTTTTACAGGGAAAGCAAGAGTCTCTTGGTACCTAGAATCCTCAAACTATCGGTATTCTTTTATCTTCTGTTAACTACGGTTGTGTCGGCCCAGTTGACCGATTTTTCTTTATCGCTAAGCAAAGTAGATGAGATCTGCCCGGGCAATGGAAGTATCACGTTTACGGTTGCCGGGGCCACCCCGGGGTCCACTTTTTTGTATTTCATCTATAAACTTCCCGATGAAACCAATCCCCTGGCGTTAATCGATGAAACAACGTACGAGGGCCTCACAGCAGGGATGTACAAGGTGGTGGCCGTTCAGTCGCTGGGGGTACAGACCAACTCACAGACGGCCTATATAACTATCGACCCTGTATACCAGCCTCTCATTTTTGCAGTCACCGGCTCGATTGCACCCTGTTCTACGGTTGGTTCTATCACCATTACAGGACTTCAAGGGGCGATCGCGACATATGAAATCACATCCGGACCTGTCATTCCTCCTCCGCAAAGCACGGGCTTTTTTCCTAACTTACCCCAAGGTGCCTACTCGGTAAAAGTTAGTGATGTGTGCGGGTTCGCTGCCACAATGGATTATTCATTGCTTCCACCCACCACTTCGCTTACGATTGCGCAGGCGGCACCTAATAATGCCTCATGTACCACCCAGATACTGTCGGGCTCTTTTGTCGCAACCGGGGCGCAGTCGATTGCAGCACCCATCCAGATGACCTGTGTGATACACCCTCCGTCGGGTGGGCCGGATATCGTATTAACACAAACATTCACTACCAATATGTACTCTTTCTCAGTACCCTTTTTTCCGTCGGAAACCTACACCTATGATTTGACGGCTGTCAACTCCTGTGGGAATACGGCCCAGGTTATGGGTGCTGTGGCAATGACGGATATTGCGCCTGAAGTAAATGGCTCTCCCCTTTTATGTTTGGAACAACTGACATTTTCCGGCGCCACGGCGGTACAACTTGTTTCAGCTCCGCCCGATTATACTGGTCCGGTTCCGTTTACCATTCCCCCAGGTTCTCAGAATAGCTTTACGCTTGGGAACATTGTTGGCGGTGAATATGGTTTTCAGGCAATAGACATTTGTGGAGGTCTTCACGCCCTTTCGTATATATCGGAACCACCTGTCCTTACACCACCGGTTATCGATACCTATCCCGGCTGTGGTGAGGAAGAAGGTGGCATCCGTATTTTGGCGAATGTCTCGAGTGGATCGCTTGTCAGCGCAGTAATTACGTCAGCTCCGGCTACCTTTTCGGGTCCTTTCGACGTCGCCAGCGCGATCGTGAACGGCTCTCTGTACCTGGGCGACTTACCTAAAGGGCCTTATTCCTTCCATGTTACCACGTTATGTGGTGGCGACTTTGATCTGTCTGTCAACGTCAATGGCGTTACGATAACGAATCTGGTATATGAAGTACAACAGGGGTGCGGCACGTTCGACTTGTTTTTGTCGGCCACCGTTTCAGCCCCTAACTTCAATATTTTTTATATCCAAAAGTACAATCCTGTATCGGGTTTGTGGACGCATCCTTTCACGAACGTTCCCCAACAACCCGGACAGTCACTGGGTGCGGTCAATGCCTATGGATTGAACAACGGCGGTATCACACCGAACTTTTTTGTAAATGCTACATATCGTATCCTAAATCAAGGACTCACATGGCAAACAGGCAATTCGTCGCTCAAACTTTGCTGGAAACCGATTGCTGAATTCACAGTAGGAGGTTTTATACCCTCCATCAGTGCCTTCGTTTTTGGTTGTAATGACGGTCAGTCGGATGTTTTGGTGAACTTCAACGGCATTCCACCCTATTCCTATCGCATTATTTTGAAGGATAATTTGCCGTTTATTGTGGATAATGGCGATTCGCCAGTGTTTACGAACCTGACGACCGGGCTTTACACCTTCGAGGTAACTGACGCCTGCGGTAACGTATACAATACGACCATCAATACCGTCGATGGCTTTGGCCTGCCGATTTCGGGTATTACGGGCTGCGAAAACACTCCAGGAAGTCTGGCTGTCCCGTATTTCGACTTTTTCGAATACAAATGGTGGAAAGGGGATGATGAGAGCAACGTCATTGGCACGAATAGCGTGCTTGCCTTTCCCTCATTATCGCCCGGTGACATAGGTGTTTATCACGTACGGGTCACGTATCTCTCCAACAGCAGTTCGTGCATCAACTTTGTGGCGACTTACAACTTGTCTGATGTTCCCCGTTTGCCAAAGGCTGGCGTTGGGAAATCAATCGAATCCTGTTCGTCGGTGGGCGCAATTGACCTTTTTACCCTGCTGGACCCGCCTTTCGACAATGGAGGAACATGGACGGCCCTGACGTCGGGTGATGTCGTCAGCGGAAGTACGTGGACGGCTGATTCTGCATCGTCTATCGGAAATCATGCCTTCCAATATACCGTACTCAATGGTTGCGGCACCGTCAATGCCGTAGCGAACGTGATGCTGCTTGACGCTCCTGAAACGCCGGTCGCTTCGGCCCTTCCTACGGCATGTGAAGGATCCGACCTTCAGTTATTCTCGACCACTGTATCGGGTGCCGAATATGTGTGGCGGGGTCCGAACGGTTTTGAGTCATCAGAAAAAGACCCTGTCATACCGAATGTGTCACCCGACGCATCGGGCACCTATACGCTGAGTGCCCGTACTACCGCATGTGAATCCGGAATCTCCGAAGTGGCGGTTATGGTGACCCCGCTGCCGCGATTTACGGTTAATGGCGTGTGCGAAGGGGCGCGGTTCCGACTGAGTGCGGTGCCAGAATCACCCGACATGGGACCTCTGTCCTATACATGGTCAGGCCCGAATGGTTACGTGGGCGACGGCGATTCTATTATTGCGCCGCAAAAAGGGAGTTACACGATTGTTTCGTCTGATATAAATGGCTGCAGTTTCGCACGAGATTTTGAAGTAGCAAGTATTGTGTGCGAGATCCCGCAAGGTATTTCACCTAACGGCGATGGGAAAAATGATTCATTTGACCTGTCGGGACTGGACGTGAAAAAGTTAGAGATATTGAACCGGTACGGTACTGTGGTTTTTGACAAGTTGCATTATCTCAACGAATGGCACGGGCAAGACAAATGCGGAAATCCGCTTCCGACAGCGACCTATTTTTATTATATCGAACTCGAAAACGGCACTGGCAAAGCAGGTTGGGTCTACCTGACCCGAAATTAATCAGAGGCTTTCGCCGAAATCTTCCTTCCGCTGTGCCTTGCGGATTTTTTTGAACAGGTTGGAGGAATACACAAAGTCGACCACTGCTTCGTTGTCGGTTCTGAAGATGTCTTTTTTGGTTCCTTCCCAAGCCAATACACCATTCTTCAAAAAGACGATTTTCTCACCGATCTCCATTACCGAGTTCATATCGTGTGTATTGATGACGGTCGTGATGTTATACTCCTGTGTGATTTCCTGGATGAGGTTGTCAATGACAATGGCGGTTTTAGGATCGAGTCCGGAATTCGGTTCGTCGCAAAACAAATACTTTGGATTGTTTACGATAGCCCGTGCAATCGCCACCCGTTTCTGCATCCCTCCGGATATTTCCGACGGCTTTTTATGGTTCGCCTCGAGAAGGTTGACCCGTTTCAATACGACGTCCACACGCTCCCGTATTTCTGCTGCGGTTTTATTGGTAAACATCGTCAGCGGAAACCCCACGTTTTGTTCTACCGTCATACTGTCGAACAACGCACTTCCCTGAAAAACCATCCCGATTTCGGTGCGGAGTTCCCGTCGCTCGTCGTCGGTCATGTCAGAGTACACCCGGCCATCATAGGATATGGTTCCCGAATCGGGCGTGTGGATACCCAGCAGGCTTTTCAATAGAACGGTTTTGCCCGAGCCACTCTGTCCGATGATCAGATTGGTCTTGCCGGTTTCAAAGACCGTCGAGATGCCTTTGAGCACCTTGCTGTCGCCAAACGACTTTTCTACGTTTTTGACTTCTATCATTTGCTCAGGAGGACTTGCGTCAGGATGTAATTCGACAAAATGATGACGACCGACGTCCATACAAATGACGTGGTACTGGCCTTTCCTACTTCAAGGGCGCCTCCCTTCATATAATAACCGTGGAACGAAGGGATGGTAGCCAACAGCATCGCGAATACCAATGTCTTGATGAATGCATACGTCACGTGGAAGGGTGTGAACTCGGTTTGCAACCCCTGGATGAACTCCGAACTACTCGTAAAACCGCCATAAACCGCCCCAAGCCATCCGCCTACGATGCCCAGGAACATGCTGAGCATGATGACAAACGGGTAGAGTGTAAGCGCCACAATTTTCGGGAAAACCAGGTAGTTCAGTGAATTGACACCCATTACTTCAAGGGCATCAATCTGCTCGGTCACCCGCATGGTGCCAATGCTGGATGTGATAAAAGAGCCGACTTTACCCGCCATGATGATCGAAATGAAGGTAGGGGCAAATTCCAGAATCACCGACTGTCGCGTGGCGAAACCGATCAACATCTTTGGAATAAGCGGATTGGTCAGGTTAAGCGCCGTCTGGATGGCAACAACCCCACCGACGAAGAAGGAGATAAACGCAACGATGCCGAGAGAATCAAAGACCAGATCGTCTATTTCCTTAAAAATCAGCTGTCGCATCGCTGACCATTTGGTGGGTTTTCGAAATACTTCCTGTATCATCAGGAAGTACTTGCCGGTCTGTGAAAGGATGCGGATAATGAACATTCGGGAAAAATAAGTGCTAAAATACGAATAAAGCCCCGAACCGATGTTACGTCTTTCATTTTTACGGATGCTTCAGTTGAGGGGTTGGCTTTCCAATTTCCGTACTTTCCGACTATCTTTGTGCACCGGGCCTTTGGTCGTACGGTAAGACGTAACACAACTACTATGAACTATTTTTCCTCCGGGTTTACACTGGGGATCCTGGGCGGTGGCCAATTGGGCAAAATGCTGCTGGCCGACACCCGCAAATTCGACATCCGGACACACGTATTGGACCCGGCCGGCGATGCACCCGGGCGTATCGCCTGCGATCATTTTGTGCAGGGCAGCCTGATGGACTTCGACACGGTTTATGAATTTGGTAAACAGGTAGACGTCCTGACCATCGAAATCGAACTCGTCAACCTCGAGGCACTGGAACGATTGGAGCAGGAGGGAACTATCGTATATCCTTCTTCTGCTACCTTGCGCCTTATCCAGGACAAAGGCACCCAAAAAGATTTCTATGCGGCCCACGGAATACCCACTGCACCCTATCGTAGGTTCGATTCTTTGGAGGAGCTTCGTGCCGCTGCGGTGGATTTTCCGTTTGTATGGAAAAGCGCCCGTTTCGGATACGACGGCAACGGCGTGAAGATCGTTCGTTCGCAGGCCGATTTGGTGTCGCTGCCGGATGTGCCCTGTATTATGGAAGAAATGGTGCCGTTCAAAAACGAACTGGCGGTCATCGTAGCGCGCAGTGCCAAGGGCGAGATACTAACTTATCCGGTTGTAGAGATGGAATTCCACCCCGAAGCCAATCAGGTGGAATATGTTCTGTGCCCGGCCCGTATCCCAGACAACATTGCTCAAAAAGCCCGTGCGATTGCACTGGAGGTCTCGGAAAAGTTCGCGCATGTGGGCTTGTTAGCCGTTGAGATGTTCCAGACAGAAGACGATGCTATCCTCGTGAATGAGGTGGCGCCGCGGCCCCATAACTCCGGTCACTATAGCATCGAAGCCAGTTATACCTCCCAGTTTGAAAACCACCTGCGCGCGGTCTTAGGACTGCCGTTGGGCGACACCGAAAGCAAGGTCGCCGGTGTAATGGTCAATTTGGTAGGGGCAGAGGGCCACAGCGGAAAGGTAGTGTATGAAAATATCGAAGAAATACTCGGAATGCCGGGAGTGACGCCCCATATCTACGGGAAAAAAGAAACCCGGCCTTTCCGAAAAATGGGACATGTGACCATCGTTGCGCACGACATCAACCAAGCCCGCGAAATGGCAGCGAATGTAAAGCGCACCATACGCGTGGTCAGCCAATAAAACTACAAACTTCAAGCAACCCAACCTATGAAAGTAGCCATCGTAATGGGATCACAATCGGACCTGCCCGTCATGCAGGAAGCCATCGACATGCTGGTTCAGTTCGGAGTCGAGACCGAAACCGACATCGTGTCGGCGCACCGCACACCCGAAAAACTCGTTGATTTCGCTACCCACGCCCACGAACGCGGCATTTCGGTTATCATCGCCGGGGCTGGGGGCGCCGCGCATCTGCCTGGGATGGTGGCGTCGATGTCGCCTTTGCCAGTGATTGGTGTGCCCGTTAAATCGAGTAATTCCATCGATGGCTGGGACAGCATCTTATCAATCCTCCAAATGCCGGGCGGCGTGCCCGTTGCGACCGTGGCATTGAACGGTGGTAAAAACGCGGGGATACTCGCGGCCCAAATCCTGGGAAGCCAAAATGCAGCGATACAACAACGCATCATCGACTATAAACTTCAGTTGAAACAGGCTGTGTTAGACGCATCCGACTCCCTAAAAAAACGCGGATAGCCGTTGGCATAAAAAGAAAAAGGCTTCCGCGCCCAAGCGGAAGCCCAAAAATCTTAAAAAGTGTTCCGGGACCTAATCAGTACATGTTTTTGTTTGGGGCAAAAAGAGTGCAGGCGGTACCGGAACGATGTACAAAAAGTTGAAACCTCGGTAAAAGTACAAATAAAATCGACAAAATACACTATTTGAACGTATTTAACAAATGGATGCATTTTTGTTATATTCCATAAATCATGAATTCCCTCACAGTTCCTTTTAATACGCGCCACGACAGCGCCCCGTTTTCATCGATTGCAACCCCTGATTTCAAACCGTTGATCGAAGCGGCCCTCGAAGAAGCACGCGCGGAAATCGCTGCGATTCGCAACCATACGGCCGCGCCCGATTTTTCAAACACCATTGAGACCCTTGAGTTCTCGGGGCAGAAACTCGACCGTATCACCTCGATTTTCTTTAACCTCAATTCGGCAGAGACCAACGACGAGATGCAGCAGATCGCGCAGGAGGTATCACCACTGTTAACAGCCTTCAGCAACGATATATCGCTTGACGAAACGCTGTTTGCCCGTGTACGTGCCGTATATGAGCAGCGGGCTAACCTGGCACTTAATGCAGAACAGTCGATGTTATTGGAGAAGAAGTTCAAATCGTTTGCCCGAAATGGCGCACTTCTGCCTGAAGAGAAAAAACAACAGTTACGCACTATCGATACCGAATTGGCGAAATTGAAGCTTACCTATGGGGAAAACGTCCTGGCGGAAACCCATGATTATATCCTCCATATTACAAAGCGCGAGGATTTGGCGGGACTTCCGGAAGGTGCCATCGAAGCAGCGGCCGCAGAAGCTACTGCGCGCCAACTTGAAGGATGGGTGTTCACACTTGACTTTCCCAGTTACCTGCCCTTCGTAACCTATGCTGAAAACCGGGACTTGCGCAAAGAACTGACGCTCGCGGCCGGTCGAAAAGCCTTTAGGGGCAACGCGCACGACAACCGTGACAATGTCAAGCGCATCGCAACGCTACGCCATGAACGGGCGGTTTTGCTGGGCTATGAAAGCCATGCACATTTTGTATTAGAGGAACGGATGGCACAGACGCCCGCAGCGGTAAAGGCCTTTCTAAACGATTTGCTCGAAAAGGCAAAGCCAGCCGCCCAACGCGAGTTTGCCGAACTCGAAGCGTTTGCAAAATCGAAAGACGGATTGGATCGCCTCGAAAAATGGGACGGCCCGTTTTACGCCGAGAAACTGAAACAGCAACGTTTCAACCTTGACGATGAGGTGCTGAAGCCCTACTTCCAATTGGAGGATGTAGTAGACGGTGCCTTCACGGTGGCCGGTCGCTTGTTCGGTATCCGGTTTGAAGAAGTGTTCGACGTCGATACCTACCATGAAGAAGTGCGGACATTTGAAGTGCGCGATGCCGACGATTCGTTCCTCGCACTCTTCTACGCCGATTTCTTTCCCCGTAAAGGAAAGCGGAATGGTGCCTGGATGACGTCGTTCAAACCACAATTCCGTAAGGAAGGTCGGGAGGAGCGCCCCCATGTGTCGATCGTTTGCAATTTCACGCGCCCCACCGATACGAAGCCGTCGTTGTTGACCTTTAACGAGGTGACGACGCTGTTCCACGAGTTCGGTCACGCGTTGCATGGTATGTTGGCGAACACGACCTATCCGTCGCTTTCGGGCACATCGGTGTATTGGGATTTTGTGGAGCTGCCGAGCCAGGTGATGGAAAATTGGTGTTACGAACCCGAAGCACTTGCCCTGTTCGCCCGTCATTACGAAACCGCAGAGGTGATTCCGCAGGAATATGTCGACCGAATCAGGGAAAGTGCGGCCTTTTTGGAAGGGATGGCCACCCTCCGGCAATTGAGTTTCGGATTGCTCGACATGGCCTACCACAGTGCCGACCCATCCGGCATTACGGATGTGAAAGCGTTTGAGAAACAGGCATTCGAATCGACGGCGCTGTATCCAGATGTGGAAGAAAATTGTATGAGCGTCGCCTTTTCCCATATTTTCCAGGGGGGCTATTCATCGGGATATTATAGTTATAAATGGGCGGAAGTGCTTGACGCCGATGCCTTCGCGTACTTTCAGGAAACCGGTATCTTCAATACGGAAACCGCTGCCAAATTCCGTGAGCATGTGCTGTCGAAAGGCGGAACCGAACATCCGATGACGCTCTACAAACGCTTCCGCGGACAAGAACCGAAGCCGGATGCGTTGCTGCGGAGGGCGGGGTTGGTTGATTAGCGAATGGGACAATTAGCCAATTAGATAATTAGAAAATTAGATAATGGTTGGACTGTGGTGGAATTGCGGTTGGTAATTAGCGAATGAGGCGATTAGCGAATGAGAAAATTAGATAATTAGCTAATGAGAGAATTGGATGGTGGGAAAGCATGCGCACTTTCGACTTTTGACTTTTGACTTTCGACTCCGGTTTTCGCGTTAGCGGTTGCAGCGGCAGCCCGCAGCCCCGCAGCCTGCGGAGGGGCGAGGACTATAGCGGAAGACGCGGCCCGACGCCTGTACAAAAGAGCCTTTAACCACAAAACCTTCCGGCGGAGGGAAACGCTCAAAAATAAATTTCAAATATTTTTGAAAGTTTCAAAATAACGTGTACCTTTGAAACATGGAATTCAAACAGGCAAAAGATCGATTCGTGCAGAGTTGGGGCGCCCTCGGGTCGCAATGGGGTATCAACAAGACCATGGCCCAGTTGCATGCGTTGTTGATGATTTCACCCGATGCGCTGTCGATGGAGGAACTGATGGATGAACTCCACATTTCAAGGGGCAACGCCAGCATGAACCTGCGGGCCCTGATCGAGTGGGGGATTGTCTATAAGGAATACAAACCAGGCGAACGCCGCGAGTATTTCAGGGCCGAGAAAGACCTCGACGAATTGGCGGTAAAGATTGCCCGTGAACGCAGTAAGCGTGAAATCAAGCCAGCACTAAAAGTGTTGAAAGATGTGTCGTCGATAGAAACCGGTTCACATCCGGAAGCACGGCATTTCGTCGACCAGACGAGCAAACTGTATGATTTCGTGCTGCGGGCCGATAACATGTTGGATAAGATCACGGAGTTGAAAGACAATTGGTTAGCCGGACTCTTGTTGAAAATGATGAAATAGTGAAAGCGGGTGGAAAACACCCGTTTTTTTTCAAAATAAGTTTCAATTTTTTCTGAAATAAATATAATTATGAAAACACTACCCAAACACACGCTGCTATACGATGATGAATGTCCGTTGTGTACGCTCTATTCCGGCGCATTTGTCGCCACTGGCATGTTGGATCCGGAAGGACGCAAGCCCTTTTGCCAGCTGGCTGAAAGCGAAACAGACGGAATCGACCTGGCACGGGCCGTCAATGAAATTGCACTGGTAGACCGCGGCAACGGTACGGTGTTGTACGGAGTGGATAGTATACTCAGGATTTTGGGGAACAGCCTGCCGCTGATCGAACGGGTCGGGCACCTCCGGCCCATCCATTTTATACTGCAAAAGGCCTATTCGTTCGTTTCCTTCAACCGAAAAGTGATTGTTCCAGGTGCCAAACCAAAGGCGGGAACGCTGGAATGCGTACCGTCTTTTCATGTAGGTTACCGACTGGCTTATATGGTTTTGGCAGCAGGTGTGGCCGCGCTGCTACTGGCGCGCTTCTCTGAACTGCTGCCTATGGGTCGGCACGGATGGGGCATCGGGCTTTTACTGGTAGCGGCCCAGGTACCGTTTCAATGGATGTGGCTTCGGGGCGACTGGCGGACGCGTCTCAACTATACCGGCAACCTGCTCACCGTTTCGCTCATGGGTAGCCTGATGCTGCTGCCGTTTCAGTTGGTGGCGCTATTTTTGGGCGTGCCTCCGCTGGTAGCGGTCGCCGCGTTTGCCTCAGTTGCCACAATATTGTTTTTCGAGCACCGGCGCCGCGTGCGGTTATTGGGACAGCCGTGGTGGGTAAGTGCGACGTGGGTCGTGTATCGGTTGTTGATGGGATTAGTTCTTATATAAATATGGAAGCGAAGAAAGTTGTGATTGCCGCCGGGACGGGTTTTCTGGGGCAGGTATTGTGTCGCTATTTTGCGAAAAAGGGTTACGGAGTGACGGTTCTTACAAGGGGTGCCGCGCGCACTGAAAACGGCATTGATTATGTAACATGGGATGCCCGCACGCGGGGTCGGTGGGAAGAGGTGCTGGAAGGGGCATACGTCGTGATCAACCTGGCGGGTAAGTCGGTCGATTGTCGCTATGACGAGAAAAATCGAAAGGAGATACTGGGGTCACGGATTGATAGCACCAAGGTATTGGGGGCGGCGATTCGCGATTGCAAACAACCACCCCACCATTGGCTGAATGCGGCTACGGCGACCATTTACCGCCATTCTGAAGATAAAAGAATGGACGAGGAGACTGGTGAAATTGGTCATGATTTCTCTATGGATGTGGCCCAGGCGTGGGAAGCAGCTTTTTTTGGTGAGGACACGCCCCTTACACGCAAGACGGCACTTCGAACCGCCATTGTGTTAGGCAAAGGCGGCGGTGCCTTTCCGCCCTTAAAGCGTCTGGTCGCCATGGGATTTGGAGGGAAACAGGGTAGCGGCCGGCAGTATATCAGTTGGATGCATGAAGCGGATTTTGCAAGTGCCGTCGCCTTTATCATCGAGGGCGGGATGGAAGGCGTGGTGAACCTCGTGGCTCCGGATCCGATACGCAACGCCGACTTCATGCGTGCGCTTCGTAAGGCAATGGGAGTGCGGTGGGGATTGCCCCTTACTAAGCAGTTGCTCGAGTTCGGCGCGTCAGTGATCGGTACCGAGACGGAACTGGTACTGAAAAGCCGGAACGTCGTACCTGCCCGGTTGCAGGAGGCAGGTTTTCAGTTCCAATACGGTAGCCTGGGGGCGGCCTTCCAACAATTGACCCGATGACGCGGCTTTATTTTGTTACCTACATCAGGGCCGCACGCGAGCGCGTTTTCGACCTTTCACGTGATGTCGATTTTCATACCAAATCGGCCACAACCTCAAGGGAGCGAGTAATTGGCGGTCGTATGTCGGGTTTGTTGGAACCCGGCGAAACGGTTCGTTTCCAGGGATACCATTTTGGGTTGTGTTTGCGACATACGAGCACCCTGACCGAGTTTGTGCATCCGGCGTACTTTGTCGACGAAATGACGGAAGGACACTTTCGGTATTTCCGCCATGAACATCGGTTTACAGAGGAGGGAGTACAGACGCGGATGGAAGACATCCTGCACTATGAAGTGCCTTTCGGATGGTGCGGAAGGCTGTTTGACCGGTTGTTCCTCCGGCGGCACCTGACGGCATTCCTTACTGAACGCAACCGGTATCTAAAGGAAGTGGCGGAGCAGGAGGTCGGCTATCCACCAGATAATCGGGATCGACTCGGCCCATAAAAGGGTGTAGTGCCGCGGGCGTCTTTCGTGTGCGAAAAAGAGGAAGAAACCGGTTAGTAGGAAGATGGATATGTTCAGTATGAAATCCGGGTAGGTACGGAAATCTATCCAGTTCAGTGCCATCAACAGGAGGAGCAGGGCATGCCCTAACTGTTTGGTGCGTTTCACCCCAATCCATTGCGGGATGGTGCGCAGCAAGGGATCGTCGTTGGCGAGGTCGATGATTTCGAAGATCAACACGAGTACCAGCACAAACAGGAAACGTCGCAGGCACAAAACAGCAACCGCCAGATCGAACGGCACCCGCGCCTGCACGAGGGGCAACACGGCTGTGACGCCCATCCAGCAAAGGGATACGATGTAGATTTTGACGCCGGCCCAGTTGCGTGCATTTTGCCGGTTGGGGAAAAACGGCAGTGCATACAATACGGTCAGCGCACCAAAACCCAATACAGTAAGTTGCGCGGCCCATCGAAGGCGCAGGAAACAAATGCCTGCCGCAACGAGGAAACCGAAACTGACGAAGGCTATGGCTTTGATGCGCGGATTCAAACTACGGCCCTTCATTCGCGCCAACGCGTCATATTTGATGAAATTGTATCCGGCAACCGTCCCAAAGAAGGCGAGCGGCGCGACGGCATCTTCCGCCGGAATCCCAAACCACGACTGCGTCAGCCGCACCAACGAATAGGCCGATAACCCGGTAAGGAAACTACCGTCGATGAGGAGGTGGAGGAAATGGCGAAAGAAGGCGTTCAAGGGGAGGGTTTAGGTTGATAGTTGGCAGTTGATGGTTCATAGTTCATAGTTCATGGTTCATGGTCATAGTGGAGGTGTTCCTAACCACTGACCACTGACTACTGACCACTAACTCCTCAAATTTACGCATTCTGTTCATAACCCCCTTTTTGGTTGAAAAATCATCTGCAATTCTGTTTTTTATGGGAATTGTTTTAGCAGATTAATAAGTACTTTTGCATACAACAAAACGCTATCCAACACACTATCCCGTTCATGAAGACAGACGCTTTTGCCCTGCGCCATTTGGGTCCACGTGAGACCGATCTTTCCTATATGTTCCAGACCATCGGCGTGTCCGATATCGAACAGCTGATTTACGAAACCATTCCGGATGACATCCGCCTGAAAAAGGACCTCGAACTCGATCCGGCGATGACCGAATATGAATACGCGCAACACATCCGTGCATTGGGCGAAAAGAACAAGGTATTTACCTCCTATATCGGTCTCGGGTACCATCCGACCATCGTGCCTGCGCCGATACAACGCAACATCTTCGAGAACCCCGGATGGTATACGGCCTACACGCCCTACCAGGCAGAAATTGCCCAGGGCCGTCTCGAAGCGCTTCTGAACTACCAAACGACCGTCATCGAACTGAGCGGCATGGAGATCGCCAATGCGTCACTCCTTGACGAAGGCACGGCCGCCGCTGAGGCTATGGCGCTTTTATTTGACGTACGCTCACGCGACCAGAAAAAGAACGGGGCCAATAAGTTCTTCGTTTCGGCTGAGGTGCTGCCGCAGACACTATCGGTACTTGAAACACGTGCGACCCCGATTGGCATAGAACTCGTCATCGGTGACCACCAACAGTTCGGATTCACGTCTGATTTTTTTGGCGCGCTCCTGCAATATCCAGGGAAGTTCGGACAGATTTATGACTACACCGACTTCATAAGCGAAGCAAAGAAAAACGAAATCAAAGTCGCCGTCGCGGCCGATATCCTCTCACTTGTGCTTCTGAAGTCGCCAGGTGAAATGGGGGCGGATGTCGTAGTGGGTACTACCCAACGCTTCGGCGTGCCAATGGGCTTCGGCGGACCACACGCGGCGTTCTTTGCTACCAAAGAAGAATACAAACGCAGCATGCCAGGCCGTATCATTGGTGTGACCGTTGATACCGATGGCAACCGCGCACTTCGCATGGCGTTGCAAACACGCGAACAGCATATCAAGCGTGAAAAAGCGACATCCAATATCTGTACGGCACAGGTGCTGCTGGCGGTTATGGCGGGTATGTATGCCGTATACCATGGCCCGAAAGGCCTCACCTACATCGCCAAAAAAGTACACGACAGCGCACGTAAAGCGGCTGCCGGTCTTCAGGCGATGGGCCTCCAACAGATCAATACATCGTATTTTGATACGCTGTGCGTGAAAGCGGATACCAAAAAGATCCGTCCGGTAGCGGAAGCAAAGGGCGTTAATTTCTTTTATATCGATGACGCGACGCTGTCGATTTCCTTCAATGAAACCACGTCGGATGCCGACATCGCCACGTTGTTCGCAATTTTCGCAGACGCATTGGGCGTAGCAGCCCCCGCGCTTGGCGAACCCCAGCGGGAGGTCGTGCCAACGGCTTTGCTTCGCACCGATCGTTTCCTGCAACATGATGTGTTCAACTCGTACCATTCGGAGACGGGCATCATGCGTTACATCAAAAAACTCGAGCGTAAAGATTTGGCCCTTAACCATTCGATGATCTCGCTTGGGTCTTGTACGATGAAGCTCAATGCTGCCTCAGAGATGTTGCCGCTGAGCATGGCCAACTGGAACAGCCTGCACCCATTCGCTCCGGCGGATCAGGTACAAGGCTACCTTGAAATGCTGAAAAAACTCGAACAACAACTCAATGTAGTAACCGGCTTTGCTGGTACGACGCTGCAACCAAACTCAGGTGCACAGGGCGAATACGCCGGCCTCATGGCCATTCGCGCCTACCATATCGCGCGTGGAGAAGGACACCGTCACGTGTGTCTCATTCCAGCCTCTGCCCATGGCACCAACCCGGCGTCGGCGGCTATGGCAGGTATGACCATCATCGTGACCAAAACCATGGAGAACGGCAACATCGATGTCGAAGATGTTCGTGCCAAGGCTATTGAGCACAAAGACAACCTGTCGTGCCTGATGGTGACCTATCCATCCACACACGGGGTGTTCGAAAGTGCCATCCGTGAGATTACCCAAATCATACACGACAACGGCGGACAGGTCTATATGGACGGTGCGAACATGAACGCGCAGGTCGGACTCACCAATCCGGCTACCATCGGAGCGGATGTCTGCCACCTGAACCTCCACAAAACCTTCGCCATTCCGCACGGTGGTGGCGGACCGGGCGTAGGACCTATTTGTGTGGCCGAACACCTTGTGCCTTTCCTTCCGGGCAATCCGGTTGTGCCAGTAGGAGGTAACCAGGCGATTACCGCGATTTCAGCGGCGCCGTACGGTTCAGCTTTGGTATGCCTCATTTCGTACGGATACATCTGTATGTTGGGCTCCGAAGGATTGAAGAAGTCAACCCAATACGCCATCCTGAATGCGAATTATATGAAGGCCCGCCTTGAGGCCCATTACCCGATTCTCTACACGGGCGAATGTGGACGTGCGGCCCACGAAATGATCGTCGACTGCCGCGCCTTCAAAGCAAAAGGCATCGAAGTGACGGATATTGCCAAGCGTTTGATGGACTACGGTTTCCACGCGCCGACCGTGTCGTTCCCGGTAGCGGGCACGCTCATGATCGAACCGACGGAAAGCGAAGACCTTGCCGAACTCGACCGTTTCTGCGATGCGATGATTGCCATCCGGGCCGAAATCGAAGCGGCATCGGCTGAAGATCCGGACAATGTGCTTAAAAATGCGCCTCATACGCTCGACCTACTGACTGCCGACACGTGGACTTTCCCGTATTCGCGCCAGCAGGCGGCCTTCCCACTTGATTATATCAGCGACAACAAGTTCTGGCCGAGCGTGCGCCGCGTAGACGACGCCTATGGCGACCGGAATTTGATTTGCTCGTGTGCGCCGATTGAAGCGTATGCCTGATAAACATCAGCGGTGTAATCGGGGCGGTGTCGGATTTTTGTACCCAAATCGCCCCGACTATGCGTGACATCGAAAACCAAGACGACCTCTACCAACTCGTCGAGACCTTTTACCAACGGCTGCTGAGCGATCCGGCCATTGCCTATATCTTCACGGATGTAGTCAAAATCCACCTCGAAGAACACCTCCCGATCCTCGTAACGTTCTGGTCGCAGGCCATTCTCGGAACCGGTGGTTACACCCGCAACCTAACCCAGTTGCATGTAGACGTCAGCGCCAAAGAACGCCTTACCCCCGCACTCTTCCAGATTTGGCTCGGTCACTTCAATGCCAGCGTCGATTTTCTTTTCAAAGGACCTAAAGCCGAACAGATCAAGACACAGGCCCTCAGCATTGCAACCATTATGCAAATTAAGATTGCGGCGCAGGAAAAATAACACAAAATGCAATCTGTAAGGCGGTTTCGCGCGAAATCCGTAAATCGGGCCTTCAAATGACATCCGTCAGGAAACCCTTCCGTAACAATTTCGTAATTTCGTAAGGATAACCTAAACGCATGAACATAAAGATAACCGGATCCGGGAGTTACATACCAAACGTACGTGTCACTAATGCCGAATTCGCCCAACACGTTTTCCTTAGTGAAGACGGCACTAATCTCCCGTATCCCAACAACACGGTAACCGAAAAATTCCGCGAAATCACCGGTATCGAAGAACGACGATACGTCGAAAATGACCTACTGACATCCGATATTGCGTTCTTAGCCGCCGAAAAAGCCATCGCCGACGCGGGCATCGATCCCGAAACGCTCGACTATATCATCTTCGCCCATAACTTCGGCAACGTCAAGAAAGACGCGATCCAAACCGATATCCTGCCGAGCCTCGCCAGCCGGGTGAAATACAGCCTTCGCATCCGCAACCCGAAATGTGTCGCCTACGATATCCTCTTCGGATGCCCCGGTTGGGTAGAAGGCGTCATCCAGGCACAGGCCTTCATCAAAGCCGGAATGGCCAAACGCTGCCTCGTCATCGGGGCCGAAACGCTCTCACGCGTGGTCGATATGCACGACCGCGACAGCATGATTTACTCCGACGGCGCCGGTGCCACGGTCATTGAAGCCACCGATGAACCCGGAGGCATCCTCGGACACGCCACGGCCACCTTTTCCTACGACGAGGCCTACTACCTTTTTTTCGGTAACTCGTTCAATAAAGACCACGACCCAGACGTGCGCTACATCAAGATGCACGGCCGCAAAATCTACGAATTCGCCCTGTCGAACGTGCCGAAAGCCATGAAAGACTGCCTCGATGCCAGTGGTTTAGACATCTCTGACGTCAAAAAAGTGCTCATCCACCAGGCGAACGAAAAGATGGATGAAGCCATAGTCCAGCGGTTCTATAAACTCTATAACCAACGACCACCCGAAGGCATCATGCCGATGAGCATCCATTACCTCGGCAATTCGAGCGTCGCCACGATCCCGACCCTATACGACCTGCTCGTCAAAGGAAAAATCCGTGAACAGGCCCTCAACAAAGGCGATGTTGTTATCTTTGCATCCGTCGGCGCCGGCATGAACATCAATGCGTTCGTGTACCGGATGTGACGATTGATTTGAAGCTGATCCGGCTGTTTGCTGCAAGTCCTCACCGGCGTGCCGGTTTTTTGTCGGTTTCCCGCGAGCTTCCCTCGGTCGCTGCGGTCTCCCCGCAAAAAACAACGGCACCCCGCTTCCGGGCTTTCCGCGTCCATCCGGGCTAAAACCGCTACATGTACGAAACAACCTTTCCCAACAAACGCTTCCGGCACACGCTGGAATTCCTGAAAAAACACGTGTCGACGTCAGAGACGATCCTCGACCTGGGCGTACCGAACCCGTTCTCCGAGATCATGCTGCAAAACGGCTACCAGGTGCAGAATACATCCGGCGAAGACCTTGACAACGACCAGTCGGCCCTGCAGTCCAGCGACGCGACCGTGGTCACGGCCTTCGAGATTTTCGAACACCTGCTCAATCCGTACACCGTATTGCAATCCATGAAGGCCAACAAACTCGTGTTGTCGATCCCGATGCGGTTGTGGTTTGCGCCGGCCTATCGCAGCAAGACCGATCCGTGGGACCGTCACTATCATGAGTTTGAGGACTGGCAACTCGACTGGCTCCTTGAAAAAACCGGCTGGACCATCCTTGACCGCCAGAAATTCACCAATCCGGTAAAGAAAATCGGCTGGCGTCCGTTGCTCCGGCGGTTTACGCCCCGTTATTATATCATCTACGCCGAGCGCCGATGAACTATTACGTCGTGATCCCCGCACACAACGAAGCGTCGTTCCTGAAACTGACGCTTGATTCGCTGGCGGCCCAAACCGTGCTGCCCACGAAAGTGGTGGTGGTTGACGACCATTCTTCCGATGCCACTTTTTCCATCGCATCCGACTTCGCGCAACAGCACCCGTGGCTATCGGTGATCCGGGCCGAATCAGACGCTGTGCACCTGCCCGGCAGTAAAGTCATCCGTGCTTTTGAGAAAGGGTTTGCGACACTTGACTCAAATTTTGATATCATCGTCAAAGCCGACGCCGACCTGATTTTTCCTGCGTCGTATTTCGAAACCATACTGCACCACTTCGCCTCCGACGAACGCATCGGAATGGCCGGCGGCTTTGCGTATATCGAAAAGAACAGCGAATGGGTATTAGAAAACCTTACCGATAAAGACCATATCCGCGGTGCGTTCAAAGCCTATCGCAAGGCGTGCTTTGAGCAAATCGGTGGACTTCGGCCCGCTATGGGTTGGGATACCGTTGACGAACTGCTCTGTGCCTTCTTTGGCTGGAAGGTTGTTACTGACGAGTCGCTTCATGTGCGGCACCTAAAACCCACCGGCGCCAATTACAACCAGGCGGCTCGCTTCAAACAGGGAGAAGCCTTTTACTCCCTCGGCTACGGCTTCGCCATCACGGCCATTGCCTCGGCCAAGCTTGCACTTATGAAAGGCAAACCCGCCCTGTATTTCGACTATATGCGCGGTTTTCTCAAAGCGGCACGCGCCCGTAAACCGCTTCTGGTCACCGACGAACAGGCGGCTTTCATCCGGAGCTACCGTTGGTCGCGGATGAAAGGCAAATTGGGCGGATAACCGATGAAACGGTTACCGGTCTTCGCTGCTGTTTTTTTTGATCGTTTTTTGGAATAAACGGGGGTGTATGAGCCAGTAAGGCGCGACATCCATCCGGTTTCGTTATATTTGCGTTTATTTTCGACATGGACAAAAAGACGGAGGAATTCTACATACGTTTGCGCGACGAGTTGCAAACCACATCGGCCTGGCCCTCAGATTATCTATATAAATTCATCGTGCCTACCGACGCCGGGAAAATCCGGCAGGTAGAAGACGCCTTCGACAACCTCGGGGCGGTCATCACAACACACAAATCGAAGAACGGCAACTACACCAGTGTTTCAGTCAATGTGACCATGAAAAACCCGGATGCCGTGATCGAAAAATACATCGCCGTCTCGACTATCGAGGGCATAATCTCATTGTAATGGCTGAACGTTATCACCCGGAGAATGCACACGACGTTGTGCATCACCTAGAATACAATGCAGAACGCGAACCGTTGTTCATTCCTGAATACGGTCGTATCCTGCAAAAACTCATCATGCAGGCGGTCGAAGTGGCCGATCGTGATGAACGTAACCGACTGGCCCGTTACATCATCCAGGTGATGGGCAATATGAACCCGCATTTGCGTGATGTGCCGGATTTCCAGCATAAACTCTGGGATCAGATCTTCATCATGTCCGACTTCAAACTTGATGTAGATTCACCCTACCCGCTCCCGACGGCAGAAGTACTGCAGTTGCGCCCGGAACCGCTGCCCTATCCGCAGCACTTTCCGAAGTATCGGTATTACGGCAACAACATCCAATACATGATCGACGCGGCCTTGCAGTGGGAGGACGGCGAAATGAAGAGCGCGCTCGCCATCGCCATCGCCAACCACATGAAGAAAATGTACCTGAGTTGGAACAAGGAAACCGTTACCGATGAGGTCATCTTCCAGCACCTACACGAACTGTCGGGCGGCCGACTCGACCTGCAGGGTACCGAAGAACTGGTGGAAACGGCTGAGCTTATCAAGACGAACCGACGCATGTCGAATTCGAAAAAGCCGCCCATACAGCAGACCAACAACAACCAGAAGAAAAACAATAAAAAGAACCAGTACAAAAAAAAGCAATAATCGATGGGGGTTTTCAAGATCGAGGGCGGCGTGCCGCTGAAAGGGGAAGTGACGCCGCAGGGCGCTAAGAACGAAGCACTGCAAATACTATGTGCCGTATTATTGACGCCGGAAAAGGTCACAATCCATAACGTGCCGGATATCATCGACGTCAACAAGCTTATCTCGCTATTGAAAAGCCTGGGCGTGAAAGTCGAGAAAATAGGGAAGGGATCGTATACCTTCGAATCGGATGAGGTAAACGTGGGCTACCTTGAAACAGAGGCGTTCCGCAAAGAAGGCGGTGCATTGCGAGGTTCGATTATGATCGTAGGACCACTATTGGCGCGATTCGGCCGTGGATACATCCCGAAACCGGGCGGTGACAAAATCGGTCGTCGTCGACTTGACACGCACTTCGAAGGGTTTATCAATCTGGGTGCATCGTTCCGCTACAACCGCGAAGACCATTTTTATGGGGTAGAAGCACCAAACGGACTCACCGGCACTGACATGCTTCTTGACGAAGCATCGGTTACGGGTACCGCCAATATCGTCATGGCTGCTGTTTTGGCCAAAGGCGTTACCACTATCTATAACGCGGCTTGTGAACCGTACCTGCAACAGTTGTCGAAGATGCTCAACTCCATGGGCGCGAAGATAACCGGTATCGGATCCAACCTGTTAACCATTGAAGGCGTTGAGCGACTCGGAGGTTGCGAACACCGCATCCTGCCGGATATGATTGAAATCGGCTCGTGGATTGGCCTGGCCGCCATGACCCGCAGCGAGATCACCATTAAAAACGTAAGCTGGGACAATTTGGGCCTTATCCCCAATACCTTCCGCAAACTGGGCATCACACTCGAGAAAAAAGGGGATGACATCTATATTCCCGCCCATACCGACGGTTATGAGGTCAAAACTGACATCGATGGTTCGATCCTGACGATTGCCGATGCCCCATGGCCAGGCTTCACGCCGGATTTGCTGAGTATTGTTTTGGTCGTTGCTACGCAGGCCAAAGGCGATGTGCTGATCCACCAAAAAATGTTTGAAAGCCGCCTTTTCTTCGTTGACAAACTCATCGACATGGGCGCTAAAATCATGTTGTGCGACCCACACCGTGCGGTGGTTATCGGCCACGACTTCAAATCGCAGTTGAAAGCGACGGTCATGTCGTCTCCGGATATCCGGGCCGGTATCGCGTTGTTGATTGCGGCCCTGTCAGCGAAAGGCACCAGTACCATCCAGAACATCGAGCAGATCGATCGTGGATACGAAGACATTGAGAACCGACTGAAAGCATTGGGCGCGCGGATTACCCGAGAGTAGCCCAATCCATACTATAAAATAAAAATCCCGGTTTCAAGCCGGGATTTTTTATTAGTGAATGGGGTCATATGCCACCGTTGTCCAGTTTTTCGTTACGTCGCAGTAGTGGTAATGAATGATGTCTTTTGCGTCGAATTGTCCGTTTTTGTTCGTATCCTCTGCACAACGAAAATACAGGCGCTCCTGGCTTTCGACAAAGGTCCAGTCGATCACTTCCTGCATGTCAACCGATAATTTCGTAAACCGGGTGCCGTCGGCCGCGCTGATGTATAATGATTTGATGTCGTTCTCGTCAAGGCGACCGTCGCGGTTCGTATCGCTGTCAGCGAGCGTATACACAATCGCGGGCGCCTTCTTGCGCGCCTGCAAGCCAGATAGATAGGTCGCGGTGTAAATGGTCACCTCTTTATCGGTTAACTTCCGAAAGGCCGTCGAATCCTGATGCTGGAAGGCGAGGTTCTTCAAATAGCCGGTAAATTCAAAACGGTCGTAGTTCGAGACGCTGAAACTGACATCCTGCGTGTAGCTCGATTCGAATTTGCCACTGCTTCGCGTCACGCGGGCATTTCCGATGGGATGTATCAGGTAACGGGAACCTTCGACCTGCACGGGCAAATCGGCCACGCGCACGTCAACCGTGTCCTTCTTATCGCTGGCGGGTGCCGCTTTCGCAGCATCTTCATAAATGACTTTAGGCGTGGCGGCTACTTCTTCTTTTTTACAGGAAGTCACAAGCGCCGTCAGCAATAGCGGTATCAGGATGCGTTTCATGGAACTACGATATAAACCAAAGATAGTGATTTTGCCTTTGCTACCCCGTTAAAGCTTCATGCTGAAACGGAGGTTGAAGACGCGTGTGGTAAGGTAGTTCGGCACACCATACTGTGTCTTGGTATACACGTCGCGTACCCAGGTATTGGTAATCGAGTTCTGGTTGTTGAAGAGGTTGAAAATCTCGAAGCCTGCCGAGAAATCGTGGAATTTCTTCAGCCAATGCCCATCCGGACGCTTGTCGTTGTTTTCCGTGAAGACGTAGGAAAAACCAACGTCGGCGCGGCGGTAATCGGGCAGTCGGATCTGGTATTGGTACGGATCGGCATAGGAAGGAGAGCCACCCGGTAGCCCTGTATTGTAAACGAGGTTTAGGTACACTTTTACGTTCGGGATATTGGGCATGTAATCCTGGAACAGGATGCCAAACTTCAGTCGTTGGTCGGTCGGACGCGAAATCCAGCCTTTGTTGGCATAGTTCTCTTCTGTTTTCATATACCCGAAACTGAACCACGACTCGGTTCCTTTCACGAACTCACCGTTCAGTCGCATATCGAGTCCCTGCACATAGGCCTTCGCATTGTTGTCAGCCGAATAGCGGATTCGCACGTTGTCGATGGTATAGGTGTTGACATCACTCAACGACTTATAATACACCTCGGAGACGAGTCGGAACTTCTTGTCGCCCCACATCTTAAACGCATAATCATGGCCGAATACCACATGTATCGATTGCTGCGCCTTCACATCCGGATTCACCGTGCCGGTGGCATCGCGCAATTCGCGGTAAAAGGGAGGTTGGTGATAGAAACCGCCCGAGAGCCGGAATAACATATCGCGACTACCGTTGGGTTTAAAGGTAAACTGGGCCCTCGGACTAAAAACGGTTTGTTGTTTGCCGTCGGCTGCATCGCCCGATACCTTCCAGCTATGGAAGCGCGCTCCCAGGTTGATGAACAGGTCGCCTTTTCCGATTGAAGCGCGTTTCGACCATTGTGCGAAACCGGAAAAACGGTCAATCGTCACAAAATTCGTGGCGCGTACATTTTGATACGGAACCAATGGACCTGTGTAAGGATTATACGGCTGGTCGTTCCTAGGCAAATCGATGCGCGGCGGATTGATGGCAAAACCCGCCGAATCAATCACTTCCCACTCCACCAGGCGGTCACGGAAATCTTCACGGGTGTATTTGACACCCCAGTCTACCTGGTGGCCGTTGCCGACACGATGGTTGCCCTTCACCTCGGCATTGACGATAAGGGCATCGAGATCGTTGCGGGCGTGGTTCAATTGGGATCCGATGCCTTCGGTAAACTCGACATTTCCAAAATTTTCATCCCCCAAATTCGTGTTCACTTCCCCCAAACGATACTGTGCCAGGATATCATAGTGTTCCTGTTCCTGGGTGTGGTAAGCGGAAGTGATGAATTTCAGCGTGAAATTGTCGTTGACGGTGTAGGTCGACTTGACCGCGCCGAAGTAGGTAAGGTATTTGTCTTTTTCCTGTCCCTCATAGAAAATCAGCAAGGCAATCGGATCGTCGATCGTTCCGAAATTGGTCTGACGGGTGATGGGTCGGTAGTCGTAGCGGTTTTGGGAGATATTCCCCAGGAAACTCCATTCCCATTTCAAAGAAGGGTGCCAATTGATAGCTGCCTGTACATCGGCAAAAATCGGACGGAAATTCGTTTCCGTTTCCTGGCTCTTCACCAACATGGCGTTGTTACGGTAGCGTACGCCCACAATCCCATCCCACTTTTGGTTTTTGGAAGCGGTCTCTACCATGGCGCTCGCCCCCAGAAAACTGGCGGTGGCGGCCGCTCCGAATTTATACGGTCGGCGGTAGGTGATGTCAAGCACCGAAGAGAGTTTGTCGCCGTATTTCGCCTGGAACCCGCCGGCGGAAAATTCCACCTTTGAGACCATGTCGGTATTGGTGAAGCTCAATCCTTCCTGTTGCCCCGATCGGATAAGAAACGGTCGATATACCTCTATTTCATTGACATAAACCAGGTTTTCGTCGAAGTTGCCGCCGCGCACGTTGTAGCCGGTAGAAAGTTCGTTGTTGCCACTGACGCCGGGCATGGTCTTCAATACGTTTTCAATGCCGGCATTACCACCCGGGCTGTTTGCGATGGTGGCCGGATCGACCGTTACAACGCCCTCCACACGGGGTCGGTTTCGGTTGTCAACGACCACTTCTCCCATCATTTCGGTGGTAGTACTTATCTGCGGACTAAGGAGATAGTCCTCATTCGGCTTGAGCGTCACAAACACGGATACGTTTTTGTGTCCGACATGCGAGAAGACGACGGTAATTTTTTCATTGGCGGGAACCGTAAGGAAATAGGCACCGTTCTCATCGGAAGTGGTTATCTGGTCACCGGCTTTAACGGTTACCCCTGCCACGGGAAGATTGGCTTCATCCACCACAACACCTTTTATCCGCGCCTGCTGCGCAAAGGCCGAAAAACCAGTAAATACTAATAGGAAGGTCAGGAAGTGGAAGACGGTTTTCAAATCGGTCGGTTTAGCGTTGGCACTTTTCCCAAACGCCGCAGCATCCGGAAAATTGCATGGTTCAGGGCGTCAATGCCCGAAAGAACCAGGTTTCAAATATAGCGGAATTTCCAACATTATCTGTTACGACGAGGCGGAGTTCGTTGCGTCCGTCGACGGTATTTCCATCCGAGAAATCGTAGGTAAGCGTTTTGGTCTTGTTATCATACTCAAAAAGAATCCACTTTCCGTTGAGGTAACCGCTATAGGATTGGATGCCGGATACATCATCCTGTATTTTGACCGTCAGTGTTTTATTCTTGCTGATCCATTTTGCCTCCTTGAAGTTCAGGGGTTTGATAACGGGTGCAACGGTATCCCGCACCAGCGTAAAATCACCAAGGTCTTTGGTTTGGGTTGTGAACACGCCCTTTTCCCATTTGGTGGCATTGTAACTGCGTCGGGAGCCCTCGATAGTGGCAATGAATGTCTGCTTTCGATCGGCTTCCGGAATGGTCGCGTCGGCGATGGAAATCGTGAAGTTGCGATGAACCGGCACCGAATCGTCGTGAAGGTGGAGCCGATTGCCGTCGACGGCGAAGTCGAGGTAAAAATCGTTGTAAAACGTTCCGGCAGGAAACGAAACCGTCACATTGTCTTTTCGGTAAATGTTATCAATGCCAGCTTTCAGGAAGTAAGGCGTTATCTTGACGGGCTCCGGTGTTGCCGTCGGCTCACTAGGGGCGTAGTCGATAGGAATATGCACGTTGACCGTATTTCCCTTGAAATCCGCTATTTCGATCCGGCACACATCTGTGAGGTTTGGTACCACGGTCACGATGCCTTCGTCGGGCCCGGGATCGAGTAGGCTGAGGTTGTAGGGCGCTTCCCGAAACAACTTCTGCAGCCGCATGCCCGTTTTTCGAAAACGAGGGTAGTCGAGAAGGGCATTGACATAGCGGCTCTCGTCAAACGCAAAAGTGTCGAATTCATAGCCAAAACCCGGCGATCCGTTGTGGTACGTGCGAATTCGGTAGACGCCGTGTTTGGTATAGTTTGCATCGGACTGGTCATAGGTGCTTACGCCGAATCCAATCTTGCCGATAGCTTCGATACGGTCGGCAATATAACTGCCGTCTGACTGTAATTTCAGGCTGACCATCACCGGACGACGGGATTGGTTGACGCTTGATTCCGGACCGATGGGATACACCATCAAACTGGTCAACACAGGTATTCGCGAGTCGGCAACCCATTGGTCAAAGCCAAACAACATGGGGTTGATGATTTTTTCACTCTTGGTATTCCGAATTTCAAAGTGCAGGTGGGGTCCGGCCGATCCGCCAGTATTGCCCGACCACGCAATCGTATCGCCTTTCTTTACGGTCAACTCTCCCGGCTCGGGAAAGACTTCGATTTCGAAATTCTCTTGTGCATACTGTTGTTTCCGGATGTATTCCTCCACCGCGCCATAGCCTTTTTGCAAATGTCCATAAACGGTCGTGTAGCCATTGGGATGGTCGATATAAATCGCTTTTCCATAACCAAACGGCGAGATCTTGATACGCGAAATATACCCATCGGCGGCGGCCATGACCGGAAACCCTTCCTTTTGCTGTGTCTTGAAATCAAGTCCGGCATGGAAGTGATTGCTCCGCAGTTCCCCAAAACTCCCGGAAAGCAAAAGGGGAATGTCAAGTGGCGACCGAAAGTAGTCACGCGGATACGACGGGGCGGTCGACTGCGCAAACGCTGACAGCGACAAAAGACCGAGGCATAAGGCTTTTAGTTTGTCCATTTTGCGAAATTAGCGATAAGGTGGCTGGAGGCATTACGGGAAATCCGCAAAAATAGTAACCATTTTGTCCACATTGCCCTAACGCGAAGAAGGGATAAAAAATTTCAAAAGTCTTGTAATAACCAAATAGAATAGTAATTTTGTGAAGATAGGAATGAATCGGATTTATGAGTGAAATTTCAGAGACCGTACGTGTTCTCGAGGCCAGTATCGGCAAGCTTTTCCAGCGATTGGAAAGTCTTGAGCGGACAGCCGGTGAACTCAGACGGGAACTGGAAGCCGCCACAGCGACGATCGATCGGCAACAGGCCGAGTCAGATGCGCTGAAAAAGCAGTACGAAACGCTTAAAATCGCTAATTCATTGCTTGGCAGTGACGAAAACAAACGAGATACGAAGCTCAAGATAAACGCTTTGATACGGGAGATCGACTACTGTATTGCGCAACTTTCCGACTGATGGACGAAAAGCTCAAAATCAGGATTTCGATAGCCGACAGGATGTATCCGCTGACGGTCGACCCTTCGCAGGAAGAAGGCCTTCGGCGTGCCTCGAAGAAAATAGATGCGATGATCCGGCAGTTCGAAGAGAACTATGCCGTCCGTGACAAACAGGATGTACTGGCCATGTGTGCCCTGCAGTTTGCATCACAACTCGAGCAGAAGCAAATCGACACCACCGCTGACAGTTCCGATGCCCATGACCGGCTGAAGGAACTCAATTCGCGGTTGGCCGAGTATCTGTCCAAATAATACGTTCTTTACATACAACGATACTGCCTACATTGGTTTCAATTGGTAAACTCAACACCAACAATTTAAACGGGTGAGTCGACGCTACTAAAGCATGCCCTCCAGTCAGGGATCCTTGAACAGCGTGCTAGCCCTAAACTTGTCTTTACGAGTTTACGCATACGAATTTCTAATGTAGGCTTTTTTTATTTTAATCCTTAAAACACTAACATGGACATCGTATCAATACTCATCGGGCTGGCAGCCGGCGGGGGCGGTGGTTTCCTCTTCGCAAAATACATGCAGAAGAAGAGTGATACCGCACAAGTCTCCAACGCGCACAAAGAAGCCGCTTCGATCATAGAGGCCGCTAATGTAAAAGCGGAAAACATCAAGCAGGACAAGATACTGCAAGCCAAGGAAAAGTTCATCGAACTCAAGGCCGAACACGAACAGGTCATCCTGCAACGCGACAAAAAGGTAGCGGAAGTGGAGAAACGCATCCGCGACAAAGAGTCAATGGTTTCCAACGAATTGGCGCGTACCAAGAAACTCAACGACGAATATGAGAGCAAGGCCAATGAATATGCGGCTAAAATCGAAGCACTCGACAAAAAACAACAGGAAGTCGACCGTCTCCACAAGAGCCAGCTCGAACAACTTGAAGTGATATCCGGACTTTCGGTAGAGGAAGCGACCAACCAATTGGTGGAAGGACTAAGGGCAGAAGCGCGTACACGGGCGATGTCGTATATACAGGACACCCTGGAAGAGGCCAAACTCACCGCACAACAGGAAGCAAAAAAAGTCATCATCAGCACCATCCAACGGGTGGGTACGGAAGAAGCGGTTGAAAACTGCGTGTCTGTTTTCAACATCGAATCAGACGACGTAAAAGGACGTATCATCGGCCGTGAAGGACGTAACATACGCGCACTTGAGGCTGCCACAGGCGTCGAGATTATTGTGGATGACACGCCTGAAGCAATCATTCTTTCCTGCTTTGATCCGGTTCGTCGGGAAATTGCACGGTTGGCGCTGCACAAGCTCGTAACAGACGGACGTATCCACCCGGCCCGTATCGAGGAAGTAGTAGCTAAGACAAGCAAACAAATCGAAGAAGAAATCATCGAAGTGGGAAAACGCACGGTGATCGACCTTGGTATCCACGGTTTACATCCGGAATTGATCAAGGTGGTCGGACGGATGAAATACCGTTCGTCATACGGACAAAACCTGCTCCAGCACTCGCGGGAAGTGGCGAAGTTGTGTGGCCTGATGGCGGCAGAACTCGGACTCAACGTGAAGCTTGCCAAACGCGCCGGTCTCCTTCACGATATTGGAAAAGTGCCAGAAACCGAAAGCGACCTGCCACACGCGCTCTTGGGTATGCAGTGGGCGGAGAAATATGGGGAGAAAGAAGAAGTATGCAACGCCATTGGGGCACACCACGATGAAATTGAAATGACGTCGCTGATTTCACCGATCATCCAGGTATGTGACGCCATCTCAGGTGCCCGTCCGGGTGCGCGTCGTCAGGTATTGGATTCGTATATCCAGCGTCTTAAAGATCTTGAGAACATCGCCTTCGGGTTCCACGGGGTGAAAAGTGCGTACGCGATCCAGGCGGGCCGTGAACTCCGTGTGATCGTAGAAAGCGAAAAGGTATCCGATGATAAGGCTGCCAGCCTGTCTTTTGACATATCGCAGAAGATACAGACAGAGATGACGTATCCAGGGCAGGTAAAGATTACCGTAATCCGTGAAACGCGCGCCGTCAATATCGCGAAATAAGAAAGAGTATAGAAATGAAAAAGTCCGCAATTGCGGACTTTTTTTTGGTTTCAACTTTCGATCAGTTTGCGAAAATGCGGGAAAGATCGTGTTCGTTGATGGGCTTTACGTAATATTTCGCTATTTCTTTTTCGAAGAATTGGGCGCGGGCTTTGTCAACCGTATCAACTGATGAGGTCACCATGTACACCTTCGTGGGGATATCGTAGTTTTCCTTCAGCTTTCGGTATTCTTCCAAAAACTGCCATCCATCCATGATAGGCATATTGATGTCAAGAAGGATAAGATCAGGGAATTCGTTGGTCACCACTTTTTCTTTCAGGTTCTGGAGTGCATCCTGACCATTTTCAAAAAAAGAGGTTTCTGTGCAGATGTCGTTCTTCTGTAATAGGTTTCGAAGGATAAAATGATAGATTTTATCGTCGTCAACCACATATATGTCTTTAAACTTCCTCATTAATCCAAAATTGCACTATTCCCCTACGCAAAAGTACCTAAGTGTTTTTTTTTCGCCTACTTTCTCGGATGAAATGCATTAATAATCTGTGAAAGGTGCGTTCTGTCGAGGTGGAGGTAGATTTCGGTGGTCGTAATTGACTCATGTCCCAGCATCAACTGAATCGATCGCAGGTCAGCACCGTTCTCAAGCAAGTGGGTAGCAAACGAGTGTCGGAAGGTGTGTGGACTGATCCGTTTTTCGAGATGGATTGCGGTAGCGAGCCTCCGTATAATGGTAAACACCATGGCACGCGTGAGTCCGGCGCCGCGTCGGTTCAGGAAGAGTGTGTCTTCGTGTCCCTTCTGGATGGCCAGGTGTGCCCGGGGCCCCTCGGCGTAAAAGCGGATGTACTTCAGCGTGGCCGGTCCAATGGGAACGAAGCGTTGTTTGTTACCCTTTCCCGTCACCCGGATGAAACCTTCCTCTGGGAAAAGATCCGACAGCCGCAACGTAACCAGCTCCGATACGCGAAGTCCACACCCGTAAAGCGTTTCCAGCATCGCCCTATTGCGTTCGCCATCTTCTTTTGAGAGGTCGATAGCGCCGATTAGTCGGTCGATATCGGAAATGCTCAGCGTATCGGGCAGTTTGCGTCCGAGTTTGGGCGCATCGATGAGATCCATCGGGTTGTCTTTACGGTAGTTTTCGAAGATGAGATAACGGAAAAAGCTTTTGAGTCCGGATATAATGCGGGCCTGTGACCGCGGTTTTACTTCCTGTGCCAATTGGTAGAGGAATTGCTGGATGGTTTCACTGGTAATGTGTAACGGGCTTTCGGTTATGCCGTTCGTTTCCAAAAACAGGCAAAACCGCTCAAGATCGAAGAGGTAATTGGTAATCGTATTATCCGAAAGGGCACGTTCGAGCCGCAGGTAATTCTTAAAATGGGTGAGATAAGGAGCCCAGTTCTGCATTGTTCCAAGGTAGAGAAAAAAACGTCCTTTACAAAATAGGGGACGTGAAGGAGTGATGATACATGATTTCGCTCAGATATTACATAATTTTCGATTTTTCAGCCACTTCACTTGTGATTCATGTATAAAAACGCATTAATTTTTGTTTTTGTAGAAAATAATGTAAAGTTAAAGCTATGTGAATTGGGAGCGTATTAAGTAAATCGGGGATGGGGTGGGACTAACTTTGGGTAAAACCTTTAAATCGAACCATTATGAAAGTACTACCTTTTTTAAGTCTGACCGCACTCTTACTCGCCACTACAATGGTGGAGGCCCAGTCTGATAATTCCGCTACAACAACATCCGGCATTCGCTTTGGCGTGAAGGGTGGTGTGAACTTTGCAACAGTAACAGGCAAAGACTTCGATACGCCGGATTCACGTACAAGTTTTCACGCGGGTGTTCTGACTGAATTTCCGTTGACTGAGATGATTTCGCTGCAGGCGGAGGCCTTATACTCCGGACAGGGATTTAAGTCGGATATCACCGGTACCGATGGAAGTAAAGTGGAATACCAATTGGATTACATCAACGTTCCGGTATTGGTAAAAGTGTTCCTGACCACTGGATTAAGCCTTGAAGTGGGCCCGCAGTTCAGTTTTAAAGTAAACGAAGAAATCGATACAGATCCGTCGGATAATCCGGGAGATATCGATCTTAATGCTGCAAAAGACTACGACTTCGGTATCGCGGGTGGTGTAACTTTCCGCACGCAGGGCGGATTTTTCGCCACGGGCCGCTATACCTATGGCTTGACCGATATAATAGAGGATGCCGATGTGAAGAACTCGGTTTTCCAGTTGGGCGTAGGTTTCTTGTTCTAGTCAAAAAGAAAAACCCCTTCAAATGAAGGGGTTTTCCAATCTTAAAAACCTATGTATAAAAAATTCGATTAGAATTTGTAAAGCAGGCCGAAGTTGATGTTATCAAGATCAAGGCCGAAGTTGAAGCTGTTAGAAGACTCAGCTCCGTCGAAATCAGGTTTCGCTGTAGCGTAGCTCAACGCACCCCAAGACGCTTCGATAGCGAAGTTTTTGTTCAGGAAGTAGTTCACGCCTGGAGACAATACAACGCCGAAGCCGTTCACTTTGTAGTCAAGGGCATCAAAATCAGTTGAAGAGTACGCAACACCCAATTGTCCGAAAACAGAGAACTTCGAAGCTGGTGTAGTGTAGTAACGACCAAAAGCACCTACGCTAAGCGTATTAACTTTTGTAGAAGCGTCACCTTCATTTTCAGTTACTTTAGAAGAAGCGTACCCAATAGTACCTCCGATTGCAATGTTGTCAGTTACGAAGAACCCTACGCTTGGAGCTACAGAGAAAGAAGACTCTTTGTAGTTTCCACTGTCAGTGTACTTGCTTGAACCGATGTTGAAAGAGCCTGAGATAAAAATGTCACCATTTTTGAATCCTTCAGAACTTTCAGTTTCTTGAGCGTTAGAAACGCCGAAAGCGAAAAGTGCCGCAGCAGCAAAGATTAGTTTTTTCATGATTTGTTTAGTTTTTTCATTTTAGTTTGGGACAAAGTTAGCTTAATGAAATTCCCAGTAAATACAGGCCACGAGTGGATTTATCAACATAGTTTTCAACAGTTAATTAACATTTAAAATACTCTTAAAATGAAACGGAAATAGGTTTATTTACAAGATGTTGTCTTTTCCCTCGTTGTATATTTGGATTGAACATTTTACAAAATATAAACCGATTACTCATGAAAAAGCTACTTGTTTGTCTTTTGTTTTCCGTCGTCTGTCTACCGCTCTCCGCACAATCCCTTCGTTTTGGTGTAAAAGCGGGTGCCAATTTTGCCAATGTTGATGCACAGGATGTCTCAACCGACAACATGACCAGTTGGCATGCGGGCGCTGTGCTCGAAATCAATGTTTTGCCTACATTCTCTATCCAGCCGGAGGCGCTTTACAGCTCTCAGGGGGCAAAAGTGGAAGGGGCAGGCGACTTCAATTTCGATTACATATCGGTTCCTGTGTTGGCACGTTTCTACCTCCTCCCGGATGTGCTCAGCCTGGATGCCGGGCCACAATTCTCGTTTCTGGTCAATGATGACGTAGACGAAACCTTCAAAACCAAGTCGTTTGACTTCGCCATCGCAGGCGGTGCGTCCGTCAATATAACCAAGAACCTGTTCGCCCAGGCGCGTTATGTGGTGGGCCTGACCGATACCACCGAAGACGCGGAAGTAACCAATAAAGTCATTCAATTATCATTGGGCTACCGATTCTAAACGCATTTCATTCCTCTCTATACGCATGACCGTCCTCACATTGGGGGCGGTTTTTTATGATCGGATGAACTTCACTACATTTACAAAAAACAACGATGACGATCGCTATCATCAACGGCCCGAACCTGAACCTGCTGGGTAAAAGAGAACCCGACATCTATGGGAACACAGATTTTGAGACGTTTTATAACCATTTGATCCAGCGTTTTCCGGATGTCACCTTCCGTTATTTCCAAAGTAATGTGGAAGGGGAACTCATCAATCAAATTCAGGAGGCGGGTTTTTCCGCTGATGGTATTATACTTAATGCAGCGGCCTACACGCATACTTCTGTAGGGATTGGCGATGCGGTAAAGGCGATTCCCGCACCCGTGATCGAAGTACATATCTCCAATACGTTTTCGCGCGAGACGTTTCGCCACCAGTCATTCGTTTCGCCACATGCTAAAGGGGTAATTATTGGCCTAGGACTTGAAGGGTATGCACTGGCCGTGCAGGCCTTACGGCGTCACTAGATTAGGATGTCGCTTTCGAGGTCTGATTTTTCGATTCGGAAGTCGAAGCCCAATTTTGAAACCAGTTCGATGACCAGTCGTTTGTACCAGTTCTCTGATTTGGGATGGATGTAGATTCGGTCGATCAGGGTTTCAAGGTCGACATCGATTTTGAGTCCTTCATTGATGGTAATGCCCTCATGGGAGGTAACATCCGTGAGGATACGGACTTCCCGCTCATACTGGAAACTTTTGCGCTTGAAAAGAAAAGGGAAGAACAGGTCATCAAACGGGATGTATTCCTTTTTATAGTCAATATAGTTGACTTCACCGATGAACTGCCGGAACTGCCGCTCGGGCTCCACCGCACGTTGCAGGCGTTCGACGGTCGACTGTATCGCAATTCCCTCGCTGTTCTGGGTGAAAATCTGCCACATCGCAAACGATTCGTATTCGTTGATATGCCAACTGCTGATGACGACTTTTTCGCGGTGGGTTTTGTAATAGTCCAGAAATTCCGGATTGTCGTGTGCCAGTTTCTTGATTTCTTCAAAGGTAGGCTCTGAAAATGTCCCCTCGTATTGGTCTTCGAACTTGTCGGAACGCGACATAAACAGCTTCCGCGATAATAACAAATCGAGGAATTTCGAAAGGTCAAGGTATTTCCAGACGAGTGTCTTTCCGTCTTCCGGCAGCGTGATATGCGCGTTCGCCGTATACATTGCCTTTAACTTTCGAACGACTGCATCTCGACCAGTTTGCGGTAAACACCGTTCTTTTTCATCAATTCATCGTGTTTGCCCATCTCCGAGATTTGGCCTTTTTGCATCACCACGATGAGGTCGGCTTTCTGTATGGTTGACAAACGGTGCGCAATCACGATTGAGGTACGGTTCTGCATCATGTTTTCCAACGCCAATTGCACGAACTTTTCACTTTCGGTGTCAAGCGCTGAGGTCGCCTCATCAAGGATCATGATAGGCGGGTTCTTCAACACGGCCCGCGCGATGCTGAGGCGCTGCTTTTGTCCGCCCGAAAGTTTGTTGCCGCTGTCGCCGATGTTGGTGTGGATGCCTTCCGGAAGTTCGCTTACGAACTCATAGGCATTTGCCACTTTCAACGCTTCGATGATGTCTTCGTCAGTCGCACCGGGCTTGCCCAACGCCACATTTCCCGCAACGGTATCATTGAACAAGATGCTGTCTTGCGTCACAAGTCCGATCAACGATCGCAGCGACACCAGATCAAGGTCGCGGATGTCGGTTCCGTCAATCGCAATACGGCCTTCCTGCACGTCGTAAAAACGTGTGAGGAGGTTGGCAATCGTACTCTTTCCACTTCCTGATTGCCCTACCAACGCCACGGTTTGGCCTTTCGGAACGGTCAGGGAAAAATCCTTCAGGACGCGCTCACGTACATATTTGAATTGGATATTTTCTATGGTAATGGCTGAGTCGAAAGATGTTTTTTGTAGGGCATCCGGCTTCGAGCGGATGGGGTTTTCCTGGTCGAGTATCTCCATCACCCGATCGGCGGCTGCTTGTCCGCGTTTCAGCGAATAGGAGGCCTTTGAAATGGCTTTGGCCGGTGTCAGGATGTTGTAGGCGAGTCCCATATAGGTGATAAAGGCCGATCCTTTGAGAGTGCCCTCTACCAATACCATCTGCCCTCCATACCACAGCAACATGGCAATCACTACGATGCCCATGAACTCACTGACCGGCGACGCCATATTCTGGCGGTTGCCGATGCTGTTCGACAAGTTGAAATACCGTCGGGTTGAATCGCGGAAATGTTGGCTGAAATGCGGCTCTGCATTGTAGCTTTTCACCACTTTCAATCCTCCCAGCGTTTCTTCAATGGTGGAGAGGAAGATACCCTGCTCTTGTTGCGCCCGGTTCGATTTCTTCTTCAGTTGCTTGCCAATCAGGGAGATGATGTAGCCTGAAACCGGAATAAATATGAACACGAAAATCGTCAATTTCACGCTGATCGAAAACATGACGCAAATCGTAAACAAGATGGTAAGGGGTTCTTTCACAACCAATTCCAACATCGAAAGCATCGAATTCTGGATTTCGTTGACGTCGCCCGAAATACGTGCGATCACGTCTCCCTTCCGTTTTTCGGAAAAGAACGAAAGTGGCAGTTCGAGGGTTTTGTCGTAGATCGCATTGCGGATATCTTTCAACACTCCGTTTTTCAGGAAAGTGACGAAGAACATCGCCATATAATCGAAGAAGTTCTTCAACAGGAAGATGGCGATGATGCCCGCCACCAACACGAGTAGCATAGTCGGCGTATCATACTTATCGTCGATTCCTGTCAGGAAGTAATTGAGCGAGTCGCTGATGTAGGTCTTCAAATGCGAAATGCCCTTGTAAACCGGTTTTACACGCAGGTGTTCTGCCTGCCCGAAAAGTACATCCAGCATGGGCATCAGGGCTACGAACGACAGCGCGCTGAACAACGCATACAACACGTTGAAAAAAACGTTCAACAAGGCGTAGCGCTTATAGGGCTTCGCAAAAGGAAGTATCTTTCGGAGGTTACTCATTAAATGCTAAGATCCCGAAGGATGTTTTGGATTTTGGCGTCAAGTTCTTTCTCGGCACCGGCAAAGTCAGTTACGTCGCCGATTTCCGTCTTGACACTCACATAAAATTTGATTTTCGGTTCCGTTCCCGACGGACGGGCCGCAATCTTCGAACCGTCTTCCGTATAGTAAATCAGCACGTCGGATTTCGGAAGGTCGATCGGCTCTTCTTCCCCTGTCAAGAGGTTTTTCGCAACCGACGATTTATAATCTTCGACCAGCACAACACGCTGTCCGTTGAGTTCGGTAATCGGATTGATTCGTTGGTCGACCATCATTTGGTTGATTTCGGCAAGTCCTTCGATGCCTTTCTTTGTAAGGGAAACAAGATACTCCTTATAAAACCCGAACTGTACGTATGCCTGAAGAAGTTCCTGATAGGCAGAACTGCCCTTCGCTTTGGCCTGCGCCACGACTTCACACATCAGAAGGGTAGAGGCGACGGCGTCTTTGTCGCGCACTTTATCGCCTACCATATAGCCAAAACTTTCTTCGCCACCGCCTATGAATTCGAGTTGCGGGAAATCTTTGATCATTTTCGCGATCCATTTGAAACCGGTGAGGCCTACTTTACACTCTACGCCATACGCATCGGCCAGATCGTGCATCATTGGGGTGGAAACGATGGTCGATCCGATGAACTGTTTACCATTGATTTTTCCGGCCTGTTTCCATTTTTCGAGAAGGAAATGCGTCATCAGGATCATCGTCTGGTTGCCATTGAGCAACAGCAAACGACCGTCGTTGTCGCGCACCGCCACACCCAGTCGGTCGCAGTCCGGATCCGTACCGATGACGATGTCGGCATGTACCTTTTCGGCCAGTGCCATAGCCATGGTAAGGGCCTCCGGTTCTTCCGGATTAGGTGATTTCACCGTCGGGAAGTCGCCATCGGGTGTTGCCTGTTCCGCAACTACATGAAAGTTTTTATAACCGGCGCGCTCCAGTACTTTCGGAACAACGGTTATAGAAGTGCCATGCAGAGAGGTGAAAACAATGTTCAGGTTGTCTTTCGCGTCCGCTGGTGTGTGGAAACCGGCATTGGCAATGGCGGATGCAATGAACGCATCGTCGATAACCGTGTCGATTTTTTCAATCAACGCCGGATTGGGCGCAAAGCGGATGTCTTCATATCGAGTCGCTTCAATCACGTCGATAATCTCGCCGTCCTGGGGTGGAACGAGTTGGCCGCCGTCTTCCCAATACACTTTATATCCATTATATTCGGGCGGATTGTGTGAAGCCGTCAATACAATGCCGGCCTGGCAGCCCAAATATTTCAGTGCGAACGAAAGTTCGGGTGTTGGGCGTAGGTCTGAGAACAGATAGGCCTTGATGCCGTTTGCCGAAAACACATCGGCTACTACCTGGGCCAGCGTTTGGCTGTTGTGACGGCAATCGAAGGCGATTACGACCTTTATGTCTTTGCCGGGGAACGACTTCTTGAGATAGTCTGAAAGTCCCTGGGTGTTTTTACCCAAGGTGTACTTGTTGATGCGGTTGGTGCCGACGCCCATGGTGCCCCGCATGCCGCCCGTACCGAATTCGAGGTTTTTATAGAAACTCTCTTCGAGTTCTTTCGGCGCATCTGCCATCATACGACGGATTTCCGCCTGCGTTTCTTTGTCAAAAGTCGGCGTCAGCCAGGCATTCGCCCGGGCCACCAGTGTCGGATCGAGTGACATTGTTCAGATATTTAGTTGTTCGGCTATCTTGTAATTCTTGTCGTTGTTCTTCGTGCGAAGAATGATTTCCCCCAGGAATCCCGCCAGAAAAAGCTGGGTGCCAATGACCATGGTGGCCAGTGAAATATAGAACCAGGGGTTGTCGGTCACCAATATGGTGGGTTTGTGCGTGTAAAGACGGAGCAATTTGTTGACCCCGATGAAACCGGCCGCCAGAAAGCCCACGATGAACATCAGCGATCCCAGAGCGCCGAAAAGGTGCATAGGACGTTTTCCGAACCGCGAGAGAAACCAGATGGTAATAAGGTCGAGGAAGCCATTGATGAAACGGTTCATCCCGAACTTCGTGCTTCCGTATTTCCGGGCCTGGTGGGAAACCGCTTTTTCGGTAATCTTCGAAAATCCGGCATTTTTGGCCAGTACGGGAATGTAACGGTGCATTTCACCAGATACCTCGACGTTCTTGACCACCACCTTTTTATAGGCTTTCAATCCACAGTTGAAATCATGCAACTGCACTCCGGACGTACGCCGCGCGGCCCAGTTGAAGAGTTTGGAAGGAAGGTTTTTCGACACTACTGAATCGTAGCGTTTCTTCTTCCAGCCGGATACGAGGTCGTACCCATCTTGTGTAATCATGCGGTAGAGTTCCGGGATTTCATCCGGACTGTCCTGCAGGTCGGCGTCCATGGTGATAACGACATTGCCTTCTGCCTGTGCGAAGCCGGCATGCAGGGCCTGCGATTTCCCGAAGTTGGTCAGGAAACGGATGCCTTTTACTTCCGGGTTCACCCGAGAGAGATGTTCAATGATATCCCAGGAACCGTCGGTGCTGCCGTCGTCGATGAAGAGGATTTCGTAAGAAAAGCCGTTTTCGGCCATCACACGCGCAATCCAACTATGTAGTTCCGGTAAAGACTCGTGTTCGTTCAGTAAGGGAATGACGACGGATAGATCCATATAGTAAATTAGGGCCTTTCCCGTTTAACGATTGCACCGATAATCAACGATTCGATCGTACCTACTATAACATATATAAGTACACCGAAAGGAGCGGCAATCCAGGGTGATAGAAACGTTTTGGTGATACCTATCGCCATGTCAACCTGCTCCTGCGTCATTTCAGGATTTTGGTTGAGCATCTGCTCTTCCATTTTGGAAATCAACTCAGGTGTGAACTCGGGGAAAATGAGGTTGAAGATGATATAGAAGACGCCGTATATCGCGCTACCTATCAATGAAATGATGACGCCAGTCTTTACAGCCTGGCCAAATGATAGTATACCGCCCTGGAAACTCCGGGTTTGGGTAGCGGCCAATGCAATAAGCGTTATCGGGAATACCAGGTAGTTCAAAAGGTTTACGACAGTACCAATTGACGGATTATCAATCGGGTCGAGTCCCGCAAAATACATGATCACAAACTCGACAACGAGCAGGATACCGAATAAAAGACCGTTTTGTTTCGCGAATTTGTTGGTTTTGTTTAGTGTTTCCATAATATTGGTTTCATTGATTGGATAGGCAAATATACTAAATCCGCCTACAATGAAGGTACGCAAAAAAAGCAACTGTTTTCTTGTGGATAGAAATAAAAACCATACATTTGCACCTCGATTTTAAAGAAAACTAACAAAAGGTTCCCGCCAACCATACCTTCCAACGCAGGAAGCCGCAGGGGAAACGGTCACCACAAATAAGAAATACCATGAAAAAAGGAATCCACCCGGAAAGCTACAGACTGGTTGCGTTTAAGGACATGTCGAATGACGAAGTGTTCATCACCAAATCAACCGCTGATACAAGAGAGACAATCGTTCACGAAGGCGTTGAGTATCCTGTTGTAAAACTCGAGATCTCCCGCACGTCCCACCCTTTTTACACTGGTAAATCCAAACTCATCGATACCGCTGGTCGTATCGACAAGTTCAAGAACAAATACGCGAAGTTCAGCAAATAAGAACCCGCTTCCAGATACAAACGCCTCCGCCATCGGGGGCGTTTTTTTGTATATTTGGGGAGAGTGGTCGGTGGTCAGTAGTCCGTAGTCAGTAGCGAGTGCTACCAGCCACTCACCACTGACTACTGACCACCAACTCCTAACTCCTAATTCCTAACTCCTAATAATGAACTACATCCTTTTCGACGGGCCCGCCCGCAATGCCTTACTTCCTTTTACGTTCACGCGACCCGTTGCGGATATCCGCGTTGGGATCCTGACCATTCGCGAGAAGTGGGAACGGTACCTTGGGTCTACCACGACGACCATCACCGAAGAGTACCTGTCAGAGAAATTCCCGATGGTGGAGATGGAAGAGAATGTCCTGATCAACGCATCGTGGCTGCCTAATGAGGTGTTGGCCGAAATGGTCAAGAACCTTGAACCGCGCCAGGCCATTTTCAAAGGAGATGAGGTCATTGCCTTTTTTACACAGGATACCCAGGAAGAGGTGGACTTCGATACCTACGATGTCATCGAATATGAAGAGGAAGGTATTTCCATCACCAAACCGTGGCATATTTTCCAAAAGAACGATGCCGCGCTGCGGGAAGATTTTGAACTGTTGACCGATGACCGAAAGTCGCAGCCGATTCCCGCCAGCGTCAACGTGATCGCGTCGGAGAATATCTTCATTGAAGAAGGTGCGCGACTGGAGTTTGTGACGCTTAATGCCTCAACCGGTCCGATTTATATCGGAAAAGATACCGAAATCATGGAAGGGTCGGTTATTCGCGGGCCATTTGCGCTGTGCGAGGGTGGCCAGGTGAAACTTGCTACCAAAGTGTACGGTGCAACCACCGTGGGCCCGCATTCCCGTATCGGCGGCGAGGTCAGCAACTCGGTTTTATTTGGCTACTCGAATAAGGGGCACGACGGCTTTTTAGGGAATTCGGTCTTGGGCGAGTGGTGCAATTTGGGTGCCGACACCAACAACTCGAACCTTAAGAACAACTATGAAGAGGTCAAACTATGGAGCTACGAAACGGGTGGCTTCGTGAAGACCGGACTTCAATTCTGCGGACTCATGATGGGTGATCACAGTAAGTGTGGTATCAATACGATGTTCAATACGGGTACCGTGGTCGGGGTCAGCGCAAATATCTTCGGCGCCGGTTTCCCGCGGAATTTCGTGCCGAGTTTCTCATGGGGCGGTGCTTCCGGATTTACGACCTACCTTACCAAAAAAGCGTTCGAAACCGCGCGCATCGTGATGTCACGCCGCAATGTGGAATTCGACGAAAAAGAAGCCAGGATTCTGGAACAGGTATTTGAGGATACCAAAAAGTGGCGGAAAGACGACTAGTTACTGTCGTTAAACATACCGTTCTTATGAAACAGGATGCCCTTCACTCGGGTCACGTCTGCCTCGAAGCCGTTTTCGGTGCGTGCAATTCGCAGGACTTTCTGTCCGGGATATTTTTTGGCAAGATATTTCGAAGTTTCCGACGGAATCAGAGTCGATTCTAGGCCGTTCGCACTCGTTGCTTCCAACCAGTCACCGTTTATATCGAAACTCACCATGACACCGTTCGAAAGCATGGCCCAATAAGAGGTTGTTGGATTCTGGGCATCGTATTCAAGGGTCGTGACGGACGCGCCCGTGAAGTGTTTCGCCAGTAGTTGTTGGCCGATCTTAGGTAATTCACCCGCCGGAACAGTCGTTTTTTGTGCAATTGCTGAAAAAGTCAGAAACAACAGGGCGATAGAAAGATATTTCATAAACGTGGTTTTCGTCGCAAAAATACCGTTTTCCGTCCGTCGTCCAAACATTGCCGGTGTTTTTTGGCAAGCGTTTGGGGCTGAGGGTTTTTCCCGTTCGTTTTTTGTGCGTAAATTTGCGCGCCTTTCCCGGCGGAGTACTGCTGCGTGAGGGATGGGAGCAAGGTGCCGCGCACCGCGGACAGCCCGACAGCGCCGGGACGGAGTGTCCCGAGACGGGCAAACGCGATCGGCGGTGGCACGCCCAACTACAAAAATGGAAAAGAAACGAGTCGCTTTTTACACGCTTGGTTGCAAACTGAATTTTTCGGAGACGTCGACTATTGCCCGGAATTTTCAGGAGGAAGGCTTTGACCGGGTCGATTTCGAGGAAGTCGCCGATATTTATGTCATCAACACCTGTTCAGTAACCGATAACGCCGATAAGCAGTTCAAACAGGTGGTGCGTAAAGCGCTCAAATTGAACGATAAGGCCTTCGTTGCCGCGGTGGGTTGCTATGCACAGCTGAAGCCTGAGGAATTGGCAGCGGTCGACGGCGTGGACCTGGTGTTGGGCGCGACCGAGAAGTTCAAGATTACCGACTATATCCACGACCTGTCAAAGAACGACCATGGAGAAGTGCATTCGTGCGAGATTGCCGATGCGGATTTTTATGTGGGGAGCTATTCTATTGGCGACCGCACCCGCGCATTCCTGAAAGTGCAGGACGGGTGCGATTATAAATGTACGTATTGTACGATTCCGCTTGCCCGCGGTATTTCGCGCTCGGATACGATGGAGAATGTGTTGCAGAATGCCGCCGAGATTTCGGCCCAGGGTATTCGCGAGATTGTGCTGACGGGTGTGAACATTGGCGACTATGGCAAAGGTGAATTCGGCAACAAACGCCACGAACACACCTTTTTGGAGCTGGTGCAGGCGCTTGACCAGGTGGCCGGCATCGAACGCCTCCGGATATCGTCGATCGAGCCGAACCTGCTGAAAAACGAAACCATCGACTTCGTTTCACAGAGCCGTACTTTCGTGCCGCATTTCCATATTCCGCTGCAGTCGGGGAGCAACGACATATTGAAGAAGATGAAACGCCGCTACCTGCGGGAACTTTATGCCGAACGGGTGGCGAAAATCCGCGAGGTGATGCCGCACGCCTGTATCGGGGTTGATGTCATCGTAGGGTTTCCGGGCGAAACAGACGACCATTTTCTCGAAACCTATCACTTCCTGAACGAACTGGCTATTTCGTACCTGCACGTCTTCACCTATTCCGAACGCGACAATACCGAAGCGGCTGAGATGGACGGCGTGGTGCCGACGAATGTACGGGCGAAACGCAGCAAGATGCTACGGGGCTTATCGGTCAAGAAACGGCGGGCGTTCTATGAAAGCCAGCTCAACACCCAACGGATCGTGCTGTTTGAAGACGAGAATAAGGAAGGTTACATCTACGGCTTTACCGAGAATTACGTGCGGGTGAAACTGCCGTGGAACCCGGAATTAGCGAACACGTTGGTGCGTGTCGAACTTACCCATATCGACGACGACGGTTCCGTTCGTGCGACGGTAGTGGATCACGCTGCGGTCGCGGCTTCCTTACCCGCTGCCTTAGGTTTGTAAGGAAAGAACATCCCCCAGAACAATTGCCGCATGACCGTCCATTTGTGACGCTTCAGGGTCGGCTTGAGGTTGTGGTACGACTCGTGCCCCAGGATCATGTCGGCGATCAGCCGTCGCATGAACGCGCTTCGGCGGCACACTGTGACCATCCATTCAAGGGTGCGGGGTTGGTAAAAACGATCGGCAATGCGGCAGGCCATTTCCAACTCTCTCCGTATGGGACGGGTGGCCTCGAAATAAGAGGTGGGCGTGCCGGCTATAAGTTGTTCGGCCAATAGCTCCGCCGACCGGAACGCATAGTAAATTCCTTCCCCCGTAATAGCATCGGTGAAACCACCGGCGTCGCCGATGAGGGCCCAGCCGTCGCCTTGCAGGTTCTCAGGGATCCAGTCGACGGTGTAGGGGATGGTGGCGGCATACGACTTCTCTTCGTCGATTTCAAACGCCGGATAATGCTCGCTCAGAAAGCGCCGGATCTTCGCCAATGCTTCTTTCTTGGTCGTGGTACCCGACGTAAATCCTATACCGACAGAAGCATGGTCGCGGCGGGGGAACATCCATAAGTAGCCTTTGAGATCGTCATACGATTTCAGGACGATGCGGTTGTCAGTAAGTCCTTCTACATAATACCCGAGTCCGGCGAACCGGTTTTTCTGGAACGATGCCGCCCCCAAAAGGTTCCGGCTCACCCCATGCGCCCCATCGGCCCCGATGAGGAAGTCAAAGGTTCCGTGGTGGGTTTCGGCGTGAATCGTAAAGCCATTTTCGTTTTTTGCAAACCCGGTAACTTTTTCAGCCACATGCACGACGCCTACTTCCGCACATTTATCGAGCAGGAACGCCGAGAGGCGGTGGCGTGATACGATGTGCAGTTGCGCGTTGCCCTTCAGGTGTGCAACCCGGTCGGTAGGTGAGAGGAAGGTGAAATCTTCTACTACCTGCATATCCCGTGTGCATTCCGCCAGAATCGGAAACTGGTCGAAGGCTTTTGACGTGATACCGCCTCCGCAGGGTTTTTCCCAGGGGATGCGATGGTCGAATACGGTGCAACGAATTCCGTTCGAAGCGAGCAGCCAGGCCGCGTAGAGTCCGGCTGGCCCACCGCCGATAAGGGCCACATGGGACGGTTTCATAGTAGCAGAGGTCGGGTTAGGCGACCTGCCGCAAGTAACAAAAAAAAAGTTAAAAAATGGATTCTGCTCAGTAACGCGACTGGAAGACGACTTTCGTGATACGGTAGACGTTCAGTCCGTAAAGCTCGACGAATTCATACGTATGCCGCGCCGGTTGTTTGAAATCGACCAGCCGTTCGGCCGAGATTTCGTAGTACATTTTTTCACCTTCCATCATAAGGCGGGCGCCTTCGTTGCGATAGGCGGAGCGGATGAGGGTGAATTCGGATAGGTTCCAGGTGGTGCCGGCAGCACTGAAATCGTCGATGCGGGCGTAGAGGCCTTCGGTAATTTCGGTGTGACAACCGTAGTATTTGGCGATGTCCTCGAAGAATAACAGGACGTTGATGCGGGCCTCGTCTGAAATCATATCGTATCGTTATATCCGGATGCCGGGTGGCAACAGGTCTTTGTATCGTGGGTTTTTCCGGAAAAACGCCGCGATCTTCGGAAACACGGGCACGACCTTCAATCGACGTTCATAGGCGTCGTCGAGAATCGTGCGGAGCATTTCCGCCATGTTTTCATCCTCCGGACCCAAATCATCCGGGTGGATGCGCGTCAGGAACAGTTTGCGCTCCTGGAGCGAATATTCGATCACCAGTTTTTTTCCATCCACCAAACTTTCGAATTGGCGGGAGAAGGTGTTGTCTTTTATTTCCATATGCGAGCCGGTTTTGGAAAAGAGCGACGGCCAAACTTCTGCCAAAAATAACGTGAACTCCGACGCTTTCGTACAAAAAGAATTACTTTTATACAAAGTTCGCCATAATTCCGGCTTCGGCCTACCAACGGATAGTTAAATCGATGTCGCCCGACAAAACCCACGTGTATTTCATGCCCGGACTCGCCGCAAGTCCGTTGATATTCGAACACATCCGCCTGCCCGAAGACGAATTCGAATTGCATTACCTCGAATGGGAAGTGCCCGACGGCAACGAAAGTCTGTCGGACTACGCGCAACGCATCGCACGCCATGTAACCCATCAGAATCCGGTTTTGATCGGCGTGTCCTTCGGTGGGATACTCGTGCAGGAAATGATGGCGTTCGTCAAGGCACAGCGGGTCATCATCATCTCTAGTGTCAAGAGCAGCACCGAGTTTCCGCGGCGTATGAAGTTTGCCCGGGCCACGAAGGCGTACAAATTAATTCCCGTCCGCCTGTTTTTGAATGTCGAAAGATTATCGGAATTGTCGCTGGGCGCGAAGATAAAGCAACGGCTCAAACTCTATGAGAAGTTCCTTTCGGTGCGCGACCCAAACTACCTCAATTGGGCGCTGGAAAAAGTCATCACCTGGGATCGTCGCCGCCCTGACGACCGGGTGGTCCACATCCACGGAGACGATGACCGTGTATTCCCCATAAAATATACTCGGGGTTGCATCGTTGTGAAAGGGGGCACGCATATCATGATCCTGAACCGGTTCCGCTGGCTCAATGAGAACCTTCCCAAGATTATAAAAGGCGAACCTTTGAACGACTGACAGAATTTCGTAGGTTTACGTAAATGCAAACGAATATGAGAAAGATGCGAATGATCGCCGTGCCCGCCTTGGTGTTGCTGGCGGCGGGTGTGCTGGTGTATGGAGTGAAAGCGGTGGAAGCCACTACCATCGCGAAAGAAGGAAAGAAAACCTATTTCCCGGAGAAAGTCGATTTTGCGGGTGAAGTCACACCCCTGCAGATAGCCGATGTTCGCGAGCGTTTCGAACGTGAACTGTTGGTGAACGCCAACCTTGACGCCACCACCTTGCTGATCATCAAGCGGGCGGCGCGCGTGTTTCCGGTCATTGAGCCTATTTTGGCAAAGAATGGCGTACCGGATGATTTCAAATACCTGGCCGTAATCGAAAGCGGACTCGTAAATGCTGTATCTCCCGCCGGGGCGCGGGGTGTCTGGCAGTTTATGCCGGAAACCGCGAAGGAGCGGGGAATGGAAGTGAACGACGTGGTTGACGAACGCTACCATCTCGAGAAATCAACCGAAGCGGCCTGTCGCTATTTACTGGATGCAAAAGCGAAATTCGGTTCGTGGACGCTGGCCGCCGCATCGTATAATGGCGGTGTCAACGGTGTGAACAAACAAATTGGCATACAAAAGGTTACGAACTACTACGACCTGTTGCTTACGGATGAAACGTCCCGTTATGTCTTCCGCATCCTGGCGCTGAAGGAAATCATGCAACATCCAGACCGCTACGGTTTTATTGTAGCGCCACACGACTTGTACCAACCCATTCCGGTGCGGACGATGGAGATCGATTCGTCTATTACCGATCTTGCCGACTTTGCTTTGGCGCAGGGCATCAACTACAAAGTGTTGAAGATTCACAACCCGTGGCTGCGTGACCGGAAGCTGCTCAACACGACGAAAAAGAAATACGTGCTCGAAATCCCAACTGCCGGCTATTAGTGGAACATCCGGTGGTATGGGCGCTGGTCGGTTTTGTCATCGGCACGCTGGGAACCCTGATTGGTGCCGGCGGTGGATTCATCCTCGTCCCTATACTAATAATCGTTCGTCCCGATCTCGATCCGGGCACGATCACCGCGATTTCGATGGCAGTGGTCGCAGCGAACGCGATTTCCGGATCGGGTGCTTATATGTACAAACGTCGGGTCGATTATAAAGGCGGACTCATTTTCGCGCTTGTCACCATTCCAGGCTCCATACTTGGTGTCTGGACGGTTCGGATCCTTCCGCGCCACACCTTTGATGTGGTTTTCTCCGTTTTACTGATCGTTCTTGCCGCGTTCCTGCTCGTCCGCGGTGGGAAGAAGAAAACCGTCGCCCCCGTTACCGATCGAAAGGGATGGATACACCGCCGATTGGTCGACCGTGAAGGCGAAACCTTCGAATATTCCTTTAACCTTCGAAACGGATCGCTGCTAAGCGTCGTGGTCGGCTACATATCGCCGCTGTTAGGCATCGGAGGGGGTATCATCCACGTACCGGCCATGGTCGAATGGCTGCGGTTCCCGGTGCATGTGGCGACAGCGACCTCCCATTTTATCCTGGCCATCATGGCAACCGTGACCGTGGCCACGCATTATTATGAAGGCGCGTACGACCAACCTGAGGTACTGGAGTTGGTATTTTCGCTGGCGGTGGGCGTCATTCCCGGCGCACAGTTGGGAGCCTATCTATCGGGTAAGTTACATGGCAAAGCCATTATCCGGGCCCTTGCGGTTTCGCTGATTTTGGTCGGCATACGGATTTTACTCAGTGCGTAACGAGCGGCTCGCGCCGGATATCCGATTTTACTAACAAGTTGGAGATGCCTTCGTTGTAGGCATCGAAGTTCAGTTGGATCGCTTCCTTAATCGGCGTGCGTTTCGCCACTTGCGGAGGTGGGCCGCGCCGGATCGAAATTACCTTTAAGTCGGCATCGAGGAAATAGGTGCACAGGAAACCGAGCGAATACTTCATCGTTTTCACCATTGCCTCGTCTTTGCTGTAGTTTTCACTGGCATAGCAGACTTCGATATTTCCGCTGAATTTGCCTGCCATGGCCTTTGCCGCCTGCTTGCGGTCCCAGAACACCACGACGATCTTTAAATCTTTGCTGTATTTCCGCGCCAGTTTGTTCAGCGCAGCAATTTCCCCTTTATTAAACACACACCAGGTGGCGTAGGTCTGGATCATCACGGGTTTTTTAATCGAACTCAGTTTGAGTTTCCCGCCACCGAGTCCAAGGCGTTTCAACGAGTAGTCTTCGAAGCGGGTTCCGACCAACTGGTTGTTGACCAGCGTATCGAAAAGGAACTGCCCTTCCGCCGCATCGCCCCGTTCATAGGCAGCGTTGCTGATCGAATTGTAACGGCGCATGTTTTCCTTCACCGCAGTCGGAAACATCTTCTCGTCCTGCGCTGTCATGGTGGTGACCACCAACAACCCATACACTAATAAAAGTAGTCTTCTACTCATAATGGTTAAATTTTGTTGGTTTGGGGACTCAAAACTACAAAATTTAACGCAAGATAATCAAGCATTTACCAAAAATTAATCGACATAATGCAAAAAAAGACGATTTCCGGTAAGGGAAATCGTCAGGAATAGAAGTTGGAAAGTATCAGATTTTCTTCATCTGCTCTTTCATCATCTTGATTTGGTCTTTCAGAAGTCCCTGTTTATCCAGCTTCTTCGCCTCGTTCAACAGGTTCGTCGCTTCAAGTTTCCGGCGGCGCATCATCGCCACACCGGCCAGGTTCAGTTTGGCAATGGCAATGTCGGTACTCATCGAAAGACCGAGTTCCAACGCCTTCTTAAAGTGCTTTTCTGCCTGGTTCACATTGGTTTGCGAGAGCATGAGTCCGTGCAGGTATTCATAATACCCCTGTTGTTTTCGCACCAGCGCGGTCTGCGGGTTTTTGATATAGCCGAGCCATTTTTGGGCCCCGGCGAAGTCCTGCTTGCGCAATTTCAGGAACGCCAAAACGATGAATTCGTTTTTGAAGTAAAGCAATACGAAAATACCCGCCAACAGAATCAGGAAAATACCGTTGCCAATTTCGCTATCGGTGAACTCATAAACGGCCAGCGCCACGAGCGCCACCGCCAGGATCATTTTGAAAATTTTATTATACATCTGTATCGTAATGAATTAAAGGTCGTTTCAGCGCTTTTGACGGGCCCGTTCCTTCCGTAACGAACCCACGTCCGACGCGCCGCCAAAGATAGCAAAAACCCACCAAAATATTTTTTTGAAAGCACTTGCCGAAGTGAAAAAGCTTCGTATATTTGCATCCGGTTTCAAAACCAGCCACATCGGCGCACGAATTATTGATAGTAAGACATTAAAGATACCTGGCAATGAGCAAAAGAACATTTCAACCGTCAAAAAGAAAAAGAAGAAATAAGCATGGCTTTATGGAAAGGATGGCTTCTGCGAACGGAAGAAAAGTTCTGGCGCGTAGAAGAGCGAAAGGCCGTCACAAGCTGACCGTTTCAAGTGAGCCACGACACAAGAAATAATTTTCTGGAAAAGACAAAACAAGGCGTTACTCGTATAAGTACCGCCTTTTTTTATACCTTGTCGGGAACGATGAACAATGTACGATGAACAAGGAACGATGAACAATGAGGGGTGGAGAATGAAGAATGGACCCACAACCCTGCTTGAACCCTGAACCCTGAACCATCAACTATCAACTACGTTCTTTACTTTTTGAAGCCAATCCGGCTGTTCGCTTTTAGCTTTCTCCGCAAAAGCCGGTTTTGCAACCGCGCCTCCCGGCTTCCTCCGGTCGCCGTCGCCACGGGCAAAACCACGCTTTTCCGTCGAAAGGCTAACCGCTGCCATCCGGGCTAGGATAATAAGTTCTCAACAACTAACTACTGACTACTAACTACTAACTACTGACTACTCACAACTACGTATGCCAAAAGACGCTTCCATCAAATCCGTCCTTATCATCGGGTCTGGTCCCATCATCATCGGGCAGGCCTGCGAATTCGATTACGCCGGTTCACAGGCGGCACGCTCCCTCCGCGAAGAAGGGGTCGAAGTCATCCTCATCAACTCGAACCCGGCGACCATCATGACCGATCCGGCCATGGCCGATCACGTCTACCTCAAACCGCTTACCACCAAGTCAATCATCGAAATCCTGAAGGCGCACCCGCAGATTGACGCGGTACTCCCCACCATGGGAGGCCAGACTGCCCTCAACCTTTGCCTTGAAGCCGATGAAAAAGGCATTTGGGAAGATTTCAACGTCCGGATGATCGGGGTCGATATCAACGCCATCAACATCACCGAAGACCGCGAACAGTTCAAGCAACTGCTCGAACGTATCGGTATCCCGACGGCTCCGGCCAAAACCGCGACCTCCTTCCTCAAAGGAAAAGAGATCGCCCAGGAATTCGGTTTTCCACTCGTTATCCGTCCGTCGTTTACCCTTGGTGGTACGGGTGCGGCTTTCGTGCATCGCAAAGAGGACTTCGATGAATTGCTGACCCGTGGACTCGAAGCATCGCCCATACACGAAGTACTCATCGATAAGGCACTCCTGGGTTGGAAGGAATATGAACTCGAACTCCTCCGCGACCAAAAAGACAACGTCGTCATCATCTGTTCGATCGAAAACATGGACCCGATGGGTATCCACACCGGCGATTCGATTACGGTTGCACCGGCCATGACGCTGTCCGATACGACTTTCCAGAAAATGCGTGATATGGCCATCCTGATGATGCGCTCGATCGGCAACTTCGCAGGCGGTTGTAACGTGCAGTTCGCCGTATCACCTGACGACAAAGAAGACATCGTCGCTATCGAGATCAACCCGCGTGTTTCGCGTTCATCCGCACTCGCATCGAAGGCAACGGGTTACCCGATTGCGAAGATCGCCTCGAAACTCGCCCTCGGTTACTCGCTTGACGAACTCCAAAACCAAATCACCAAATCGACTTCGGCGCTTTTTGAACCGACCCTCGATTACGTCATCGTGAAAATCCCGCGCTGGAACTTCGATAAATTCGAAGGTGCCGACCGAACCCTCGGACTCCAGATGAAGTCGGTAGGTGAGGTGATGGGCATCGGCCGTTCGTTCCAGGAGGCACTGCACAAAGCCACCCAGTCGCTCGAAATCAAACGCAACGGACTCGGCGCCGATGGAAAAGGCTATAAAAACTACGAGCAGATCATCGACAAACTCACCCACGCCAGTTGGGACCGGGTGTTTGTCATTTACGACGCCATCCAGATGGGTATACCGCTCAGCCGCATCCACGAGATCACCAAAATCGATATGTGGTTCCTACGGCAATACGAAGAGCTGTACGCCCTTGAGAAAGAGATTTCCAACTACCGCATCGACACCCTTCCGAAAGAACTCCTGCTCGAAGCGAAGCAAAAAGGTTTCGCCGACCGCCAGATCGCCCACATGATGGGCTGCCTCGAAAGCCAGGTACACAAACTGCGCGACGAGATGGGCGTCAAGCGCGTCTACAAACTCGTCGACACATGTGCTGCAGAATTTGTGGCACGTACGCCGTATTATTACTCGACCTTCGAAGCCGAGATACAGCGCCCCGACGGCACGCGTTTCGTCCATAACGAAAGTGTGGTGACGGACCGACGTAAAGTGGTCGTACTCGGCTCAGGCCCCAACCGTATCGGGCAGGGCATCGAGTTCGATTACTCGTGCGTACATGGCGTGCTCGCGGCCCGCGAATGCGGCTACGAGACCATCATGATCAACTGCAACCCTGAAACCGTCTCGACCGACTTCGATACGGCCGACAAACTCTATTTTGAGCCGGTCTTCTGGGAGCACATCTACGACATCATCCAACACGAAAAACCCGAGGGCGTCATCGTGCAGTTGGGTGGACAGACAGCCCTGAAACTAGCTGAGAAACTGTCAAAATACGGCATCAAGATCCTCGGTACCTCGTTCGATGCCCTTGACCTGGCGGAAGACCGCGGTCGTTTCTCGGAATTGCTGCGCGAGCTCCACATTCCCTTCCCGAAATTCGGTGTAGCGGAAAGTGCGGAGGAAGCCAGTAAGTTGGCCGACGTACTCGACTTCCCGCTGTTGGTGCGCCCATCGTATGTATTGGGTGGCCAGGGCATGAAGATCGTGATTAACAAACAAGAGTTGGAAGAACACGTCATCGACCTGTTGAAGAATATTCCCGGCAATAAACTGCTGCTCGACCACTACCTCGACGGTGCCATCGAAGCGGAAGCCGATGCCATCTGTGACGGTGAGAACGTCTACATCATCGGTATCATGGAACACATCGAACCGTGTGGTATCCACTCAGGCGATTCGAATGCGACGCTGCCGCCGTTCAACCTGGGCGAGTTCGTGATGCAGCAGATCAAAGACCATACGAAGAAAATCGCGCTGGCGCTGAAAACCGTCGGACTCATCAACATTCAGTTCGCCATAAAAGATGATACCGTATACATCATCGAGGCCAACCCGCGGGCGTCACGTACGGTGCCGTTCATCGCGAAAGCCTACGGCGAACCGTATGTCAACTATGCGACGAAGATCATGCTGGGCGAGGCGAAAGTCACCGACTTTACCTTCAACCCCCAACTGAAAGGCTATGCAATCAAGCAACCGGTATTCTCGTTTAATAAGTTCCCGAATGTGAACAAGGCGTTGGGGCCTGAGATGAAGTCGACAGGCGAAAGCATCCTCTTCATCGACGACCTGAAAGACGATCAGTTCTACGAGCTTTACTCGCGGCGCAAGATGTACCTCAGTAAATAAAAACAAAAGCCTCCGTATGGAGGCTTTTCTGTTATGTGCGATTTCTTACTTGAAATACGCCATGATGCCCAAATTCACACCGGCTGACCGCGCCTCATATTCGCGTTTGGTCAACCCCACGTAGGCCCGCGCTGTGAACGCGAAATTGGAAGAGATATGCAAACCAACACCGGCCGCCAGGGTGAAATCTACTTTTTCGTAATCCGGTTTTTGGGTGATTTGCGACGGCACATTGCCACTCACAATCGGATCGTAATTGCGTTCGATCGAATACGCTACCTGCGGACCGACTTCCCCAAAAAACTCCCTGCTGAATCGGTAGCGCGTCATGAGCGGGAATTGCAGAATACCCTCCCGCACCCGCATTTCGCCCCATTCCCCGGCCATTGGCATGCCGCCCACGGTATAACCAATGCCATGTACGAATTGGTCGCGTTTATGGCCTACATACAACACCTCCGGACACAGGAATAGATCTTCGTCTATTTTCGCCTGGAAAAAGAGTCCGACGTAGTATCCAAATGCCTGGCTTGTGGCATCGTTTCGTCCGTCCGAAAGAAATTGGTAGTAGTCAGCTCCTGTCTTCACACCAAAATGAAAGGAATCCCAACGTTGGGCAAATGCCCCGGTAGCAACAAACAGTAGGGCTAAAAACCGCAGTCTCATGGTCAGATATTTGCGCTAAATATAGAAATAATCGGTGGCCATGGGTTCATTTCCGAAAATTACTCTTTGTTCGGTTCCGATTCTCCGACAAACGGTAGCGGACGATGGCTTCGATCAATTCAATAGGCAGCGGCCGGTCATGCGGGAACTGCACCGATCCTTTTCCCTGTTTGTAGGAAGACAATGCCTCTTTGAACGCCTCATGGCCCGTGGGGGTAGCATAAAATCCCGTGTGGTGGGCAAAAGCAGCGAAATAAACCAGTGCCCCGGCATCGAAATAAGCGGGCATCCCGTAACTGATCTTTTCCTCTGCATCGGGGGCTGTTTCCCGTATTACGCGTCGCATCTGTTCAAGCCGCTGCCGTACCTCACCCGAAAAACGTTCTATATACGCCTCTACCGAAGTGGCCTTCATCGTTGTGTTTTTTCAAATATACACGGTAGCGCCAAAATCTCTATATTTGAGAAGCAAAATCTACCCCTAGGATGAGAAAGATGGCTTTTTGCCTGGCAGTGGCCCTGGCAGTTGTTTCCTGTAAAAAAGAACTGGAGGTACAGACACCGATGTACAGTTCCAAAGACACGGTCACCGGGCGCGCGCCGAAAACGGTTGCCGCTCCGCAAAATGTACAACAGGTTACGCAGGGACAAACCGTCCAGGTGAATCCACAACAGGTGCAGGCTACACAGAAAGTGGCACCCGGTATGAACCCGCCGCATGGGCAGCCGAACCACCGCTGTGATATTGCTGTAGGTGCGCCGCTGAATTCACCTCCGGGCAAGACAGCCGCACAGACGGGTAAGACCACCGTGTCAGCGCCTGTCGTACAGGCACAACCTACGGTGAAAACCGCGCCGGGCATGAATCCGCCGCACGGACAACCCGGTCACCGTTGTGACATTGCAGTGGGAGCGCCCCTGAGTTCGGCTCCTGCAAAAGCGAAAACGGAAACACCGCCACCTGCCTCTGCAGTTCCGGCTGTGTTGGCCCCAACGGAAGAAAAAAAGGAATAAAAGACGGGCGATATGAAACGGTCGACTGCCGCGTTTCTTCTCGTTTTTGGCGCTTCTTTGGTGCTGTTGCTCGGAATCGACTATGTCATAGCGACGTCGGTATTGTGTCCGAATTGCGGTTACGAGAAAGACACGCTATATCTCTTGTTCTTCTATGAGAACTCGGATACCGTCCACCAATCGTATCCTACCCTTTTCAATATTGCCCTTGTGGTCGGTCTCGCTTTTTTCAGCGGGCGGGCGTTTCGGCGTTTTGTGCAGGTTTAAGTTCCGTGACGCCCTAAACCGTGCGTGCTGAGATGAGCTTCCGAATTAGCGCGACTTGCCCCAGATGGTAGTAACTATGCTCAATGACGCCCTCGATGTTTCGCAGGTAGGTGCCATAGCGCGGATCGACGAACGGTTGGTCAAAAAGAGTATCGGGCATCTTTTCAACCGCATCTGCAAAGCGTTGTGCGTTGTCGATAAAAGTGGTAACGACCGTTATCCAATCCGCTTCAGTTGTGATCGGCGGCAGGTCGAAACTGTAGGTATCCCGGATGTCCAGCCTCCCCGTTGAAAAGGCCGAAAGAAGTCCGGCCAGGTAATAATTGATATGAAAGGTCAAAGCCGCGATTGAATTATGCGGCCCGATCGTTTCAATCGCCACCTGCCAGTCTAAGCCTTCGATCTGGTCACGGAAATTGGTATTGGCAATCCAACGGCCATCAAGAAGCACTTCCCGAAGGCGTTGGGCGAGGTAGTGGTTACGTGCAACTGCCAGGTCCGACGTCATGGCCTCCCCAATAAAAACACCAATGGTACGTCCAGTCGCGCTTTCCAGGCCTTTTCGCTGTGGTCGTCACCCGGGAAGAAACGGCTCAGCCCTTTTCCTCCGGTATAGCCTTTCCGTGCCAGCAAGGCGTCTACTTTTTTCTGGATAGGCGGATACATGGCGTCGAGAGTCTGGTCGCCACAGTCAAAATACAGCCGGTGGGTTTTCGGGTCGGGAAGGTGCGACGACAAATAGGAAATGAACGCATCCGGCATGGGGTTGTTCTCGGCTGCAAACGTACCGGGCCAGTGCGTCGACAGGCAAGCCGCGCCGCCGAACACATCGGGGTATTCGCAGAGGGCATACATCGAAATCAAACCGCCCATGCTGCTGCCGGCGATAAAGGTGTGCGCCTGGTCTGGGTTGACGCTATAGGTCTGGTCGATATACGGTTTCACCTCGGTTACCAGGAATTTCAGGTAATTGTCAGATTGCGGTTGGAACGCGGCTTCGGTGCGTCCGGCTTTTCGCAGTTGCGCCGTGACGGTGTCGCGTGCTACCGGTGTCAGCGATTCAAAGGGTTTTTGAGGGAAATAGTCCGGATGACGGGTGACGCCGCCGTTCCAAACGCCGACCACGATGAAGGGGCGGACGGTTCCTTTCGCCATCAACGCCGATGCGACATCGTCTACGTCCCAGGCCTGCTTGTTCCATGATTTTGTGGGGTCGAACAGCATCTGGCCATCGTGCATATACAACACGTCGTAGTGCTTGGCTGTGGAATATCCTTCCGGAAGCCACACGTCAATCGTTCGGGATGTGACGTATTTAGAAGGGAAGTTTTCGATGCGTTCGATACGGCCACTGACGACCTGCGGCAGGTCTTGTGCCAGACCACAGCAACTGATCAGCAAGGCGATAAGGTATTTCATGTTCGGGTAGTGCATAGGATAAAGTTAGTAAAAATCCCTTCCGTGTTCAGCTGCGCTTTATCTTTTCTATTGCTTTGCCTTTGGACAGTTCGTCGATGATCTTATCGAGGTAGCGCATTTTACGGATTAATGGATCTTCGATTTCCTCTATCCGATATCCACAGATGACACCGGTGATTTTGGGGGCATTGGGATGCAATTGAGGCGCTTCGGCGAAAAACGTCTCGAAATCGACCTGGCGTTCGATCTGCCTTTTGAGGCCTTCGTGGTCATAGCCGGTCAGCCATAGGATGAGGTCGTCGAGTTCGTCTTGTGTGCGGCCCTTCGACGTCACCTTCTTGACGTAAAGCGGATAGACGCTGGAGAATAGGATTCGGTAGATGCGTTCGGTTTTCATCGTTAAGGGTAAGTGGTGTAAGACAGCGGGCGCGCGTTTCTGGATGCTCGTACGCTCGTATTCCGAGCATTTCAAGTACGTACTCTAAAGATAGCGATTTTCCCGATTTAGACGGGATGTCGATGCCCCGTTTCCAAAAATGGCGCGCCTACATTCGTTACTTCAACACCAACCGCGGTGACGTCACCCCTCGTTTCAATTGGTGGGCAATCTTCAGCGCCCGTTCAATTCGTTTATCAGGTGATTTCACGAGGGTCACGAGGTGGATGAGTCCGCGTTTGTTGCCGTCGGTCAGGCCTTCAAACACCTCTTGTGCGGACGAATCGGTGTCGAGCACTTCCCGGAATTCCTCCGGCATGTCGAATTGGTAGGGGGTGTTGTCGGGACGGAACTTTATTCCGATGTGATTCCCGGCCGTGAGGCCGAGTTGTTTCCGGACGGCTGCCGCTACATACACAAAATGGCCCCGGCCTTTCATCGGGAGGAGCGCACAGTGGAAAGAAACGGCGCCGATGGAAGCGATCAGTCGCTTGTGCCCGGCGGCGAGCAACTCCTCGCTCAGGGACGAATCCAGCACGATGAAATGGGTACCGTTATCGGATTTTTCGAGTAGGTAGGAGTGCTGGCCCATAGAGTTTTACCGCTTCGAGATCCGGTTGCCGCTGATAGCGCGCTGGCGGGTGCATTTGAACCGCAGCATATCCGGGTCGGCCTTGGCGCGGTGTTTCACGCCCGTACCCGACGATACCCGGGCGCGCCAACGCTTGAAACTGCTCTCCTTCAATTCGCGGCGCATGAGTTTCTCGACCTCCCCTTGTGTCAGGCCGAACTGCAGGCGAATGGCATCGAAGGGCGTGCGGTCTTCCCAGGCCATTTCGATGATGCGGTCGATTTCGGGTTCGGAGAATGTTTTCACGACGTAAAAGTAGGGAAAGGTAGGTTGAGCGGATGTGAAAAAAAGAGTTAGTAGTCAGTAGTTGGTGGTCAGTAGTCGGTAGTTAGTAGTCAGCAGTCAGTAGTCGGTAGTCAATACTTGGTGGGCAGATTCGGACGGGGTTACAGAAGGCGCGTTTGTCACCATTAACGCTTTATATACACTCTATATACGCTTTATACACGCTTTATCTAGGCTTTAAGTGGGGAGCTGTCGCGTCCTAAAATAGCTATACAGATTACTAAATAAATCCTGTTTTAGTTATACAAATGTAATTCATAATCCTAGGTCAGCTATACATTGAGATTTACTTTTGTTTTGTGTGTGATAGTTTTTCCATCGCTTTGTGAGCGGTTTTAAATTAAGGTGAGCCTCTTCCGGGGTTAAGTAGTTACAGCTCGCATGAGGACGTAGTTCATTGTAGGCCTTGATACTTTTCGCTATTTGATTCCCGGTTTGTTCAAAACCTAAAGAGCTGGTGTGCAGATTGAACTCTGTTTTGATGATGCCGTTTACCCTTTCTGCAATTGCATTCTCGTAAGGGTCGCCATTTTCTGTCATACTGATCCTGATGTTGTTTTGTTGTAGTAGGCTGACGTATAGAGCTGAGCAATATTGAGATCCCCTGTCAGAGTGATGCGTGATGGTAGCGTTGTAGGCACGATTGTCCAGTGCCATTTGCAGCGCTTGAACACAACCTTCAGCCTGCAGGTCACTACGAAAACTGTATCCCATGATTTTTCTTGAATAAGCATCGGTAATCAGACTCAGGTAGCCCCACTGGTTAGACATACGGATGTAAGTAATATCGCTTACCCAAACCTGCTCGGGCCTGTTTATCACTATATCTTTTATCAGGTTGCCATATTTACGCATCCAGTGGCGTGAATCGGTGGTGATGGCTTTTCGCCTGCGTTGGCCCACCAATAAACGATGTCGCTGTAAGAGATCGAAAAGGGCATCGCGGCCAATACGAATTTGGTGTGATACCAACACCGGACCTAACAGATGAAGGAGTTTTCGGGTGCCCACACGAGGCAATGACTTGCGAAGCCTCTGCACTTCCTGAAGGATGATATCTTCCTCTATAAGCCCCGTTTCCCTGCGCCAGAGCGTATCATAATACGCGTGTCGGGTTTTGCCAAACAGCCCACATAACATTCCTATTCCGCAACGCGGATAGTCTTGTTTCATTTTGAGGACTGCCTGGCACCAGGCTTTTTTCTGATATCAATTTTAAGCTGTTCTTCGGCAACATCGATAAGGGTGTTCAATGCCTTAATCTTCATCTCAGCTTCCTGCAGCGCCTTGCGGAGCGATTCGACTTCTGCAGCATCCTTCAGGGCGGGCTTCTTGGACATGACCGATGGGATTACAGTACAAATATCCACTTTTTCTTCCCTGTATTTCAAAAGCCAGGCACGAATCAACTTCGCGTCTTTTATACCATAAGCGCTACACGCTTCACTGATACTCATCCTACCCTGTTCTACAGCGCTGACAATGGTGCGCTTTTGCAATTTTGTATAGCTCCGGCGCTTTATCTTCTCGTGATAGTGACTCGAACCATATTTGCGCATCCAAATGCACAAAGTACTTTTTCCAAGGCCATAAATCCGGTTGGCCTCCTTGCGAGGCAAACCCGCCTCAACCTCACTTACAATCTTTGCAATTAATCGAGGATCAAAATGACTTTGTTTTCCCTCGTGCTGGCAATTAGCCAATTTTCCTTCTTGTTCCATACACTGAAAATTTGTGTATAGTTATTTCAGGACAAGACAAGCAAGGAGCGAGAAGAAAGAAGAAAGAAGAAAGAGGAGAGGAGAGAGGAGAGAGGAGAGAGGAGGCAGACGTTACGAAGGTGTCGTTAGGAAGTCCTTAGCGACGGATCAGCATTCCCTAGCTCCTTCGCCCTAAATCCTATCTCCCAACTCCTAACTCCTAGTCTACCAAAACTTCCACCAGGGTTTTTGTTCGTTCTCTTGGTCCGGAGCGGGGATCATGGTGATGAGGAAGTGGTAGTCGTCGAGGGACACGGGCACGGGTTGGAACAGTCGTTCGCCCCGGTCGCGTGGTGACGGGTTATCGCCGAACGGAAACAGGTAGGTTTCGTGCCGATCGTTGACCACCGTGACGTTGTCGACTTCTTTATCGTCGCTGGCTACGTAAACGCGGACGACATCGCCCGTCAGGAAGGGCAGCGAAGGGTCGTAGGCTACGGCGTAGTAACCGTCGACAGATGGCCGGGGCAGTCCGGGTTTACGGCTGTAGACGATGTAGTTCACACAATACGCGAAATGCGTGAAGTCGCAGCTGTCGGGCACCACAACCAGATAATCGGTCGCGCCTTTCCGGCGGTGGATGTCGAGATTGGCCAGTCCTTCATAAGGTGCATAGATGTTGGCGAAATCGGCCAGGCACGACTGTAGTTCACTTTCATTGATGTCGGAGACGAGGATGAGAGAAGGGGTCATGGGTTGTGGGTTGCTAGTTGAGGGTTGTTGGTTGTTGGTTGTTGGTTGTTGGGCGATGCGTTATCTGTTATGAGACGTTGGTACTAATCGTAAAAAGGGCGTCTTCAAAGGTATCAAACAGCTGTCTTTCCCTATCCTGTAGACGTTGGTGAGCATTTGGTCGGTAAGCGGCGGTAGTTGGTCTCGGTGGAGGGTCAAAATAGCACCCGTAATTTCATAATCACCCTTTACGAAGCACTGCGATTCTATGGAGCTGTCCCAAATCGTAAACGTGCCGTCACTATACAACGACAAGCCTGCATTCGTGTCGCTCGTATCGAGTCTTCCCACATACACTTCCTTTTTGAAGAGCGGTCGTACTTCGTTTTCTGTCGCCATCCAGACCAGGGCGCCTGCCGCGACAAAAATCAGGGCGGGCCTGAAGTCAAAACGGGTGCGGAATCGGATCAGTTTGTAGATGTCCCGCAATGTAATCACGATGAAAAACAGGATAAACAGAATCAAAATCAACGATAAGAATAAGGCATCCGCAATTGAGGTACAAAAATCTCCATTGTGCACGACCTGGGCCATGGCGAACAAGGGAAGAACAATCAGGACGAGGTATTTGAATTTTTGTCGAGAGGTCATTGGTAGAACATCATTTCGAATATGGGGATCCCGTGTCTGGGGAAGATACTATTTTTTGATAATGTGGTTCACGACTCGTTTCAGGACTTCTGTATTCCAGTCGAGATGGTAGCTGAAACCGTGGTTGCGCGTCATCGGATCTTTCTCAGAATAGATGGAAAAATAGGTCGCGTAATTCGCCGTTCGGACCTCTTTCCAGGGAAGAAGCTGTGGGTCGTCCCTTTTTAGGAGCAAACCGTCTGGGTGGAGAACGACGTCACCGATCCTGAAGGTTTCCCCTTTTTCAAATTCTGATAGGAATTCCTGCGTTATCCGAGCAAAATGGTTTTTCCAGATAGAGTTGACGATTTGGCCATATAATTCGATGTAGGCTTTTTTGTGGCGTCCGAAATACGAATTGAAATGAATTTTAAGCTCCTCGCCCTGTCGGGTACGGACGAAGATGCGGTATTCCCGACCGAACGGGATGCCCTTAAACACATACCAATTAATGCCGAACCGGAAGTCGGTGATGTCGTCAGCGACCAACGTGGTATACGTAGCGGCAACCCGGTTCTTGTTTTCGAAACGTATGGCCTCGGGACTGATGTGCAATTTCCGTTTGGCGTTATCGGTAAGGCCGCGCCTGACGATATAGGTTTCTTCCATTAGTGTTTTTCGGTAGCGGTGTCGGAACATTGGTTGCCGCTGCCGCTGTTTTCAAACCTATAAAAGCTTTTCGAAATGGCCTAATGTTTTTTGATTTGAGTAGATTGAAGGGTGTTGTTTTTCAATGTTATCTTCCTACTATACGAGCGTCAGGAGTCATAAAGCACGTTAGTGTTCGCTTTGTAATTCGAAGACATGTTTGGAGTAAACTCGGACTGTATTCTGCAATACAGTTTCCAAAATACTGGTGTGGATTGGAAAAGCGGTGCTACTGGTTCGGATTCCTATTATCAGTCAGATACGGTCTTACACGTATTTAATATTTACCGAGTTCGAATCTAATTCCTACAGTCGATCATAACAGTCCCGGCTTGACAAATATAAACGTCATTAACTCTTGGATCCCCCTCATAATGCCGAGCTAAATCATCTCTTAGTTGATTGTATTCTTCCTGACTTGCCGGCGTTAGAATTTTGACGTTGATCAATCTGCCAATTGGCGCGATCTGATATAAACTATCTTCCGTTATTGTCAAGTGTTCTTTGACGCCCATGAAGCCATAACTTTCATAGTTTGATTGTAAGGAGTCCACGAACGAGTCGCTTACTTTGTACACACTATTACGCGAGGTGCAGCTAACCACCACCACTAGAAATAAAAAGAAGGGTAAAATTCGTATCATATGATTTATTATAAATCGAAAGAATATTAAATAATTCAACTAATCGCCGTTTGCAATTGTTTGATTAGTATTGCTTTAAGTTGCTACTCTTGAAATACTCTAATATACCCAACCCCTCTCCCAACCCCAAATTCCCCCGCCCATCATCCTACTTTTCCGACTAACGTCGTGAGGGTGCGTAGATGTACGTAGGAAAAGTTCAGGCGTTGGGAGTTCGGGAGGGTTGGAGTAGACGTTAGGGGCCTTGTTCTATAATTTCCAGTACGTTACCCTCGAAGTCGACCTTGGCTTTGACGTAGTTCCGGACCATTCCGTTGAACGCATTCCGTCCCCGGAAGCTGGTACGCACCACCAAATAGTCTTCCATATCCCAATACACCGTATCGTCATGCTCATAGCTGTCGGGGTCGTTCATGACTTTTTTGATCAAGCGCGTCAATCCTGGGTGCGAACCGTCCAGGGAACTAAATTGTTTTTCTACAAGTTCTCTGTGTTCCTGCTGCTTTTTCTGGAAGTACTCAAGGGCACTTTCCCGTTCAAAATCGGCAAATTCCACCGTGTCGGTCGACGTTCGTACGACCATCGAAATGTTGGCTTTCTTCAGGTAGAACACCCAATAGCGCAGGTTGGTGCTGTCTAACGTCTCGGGCTCACCCCAGTCCTTCCAGTTCGCGGTAGGCACCGGTTTTGCCACCAACGCCCTGACGCTGTCGATCCCGATTTTAAGCGGATCGTGATAGGTGGGTTTCGCCACTCCGCCGCATTTCCGATCGTCGGTTGAGATGGCGATAATGACTACCAGCACGATAAACGCGGCGGCTGGAAGGCACCCGAATCGCACGAGTTGTTGTTTTTTGCGCTTTCGAATGGCTTCCGGACTGTAGTTTGCTTTCCAGTCGTCGGCAGGGGATTTGGATAGGTTCATACGCGGTGTTTTGTAAGGAAGCAGTGGGTGACATCATCACGGGTCAACCGGCTTCAGGCGGCAAGGTAAGGGGTTCTGGAAGGCGGATTGTACGGTTTTCCGTAAGGGGTAGGAAAAGTTCGGGAGATCGGAAGTTGGTAAGTTCGGGAGATCACACATCCATCCAACCACCCAATACCAACCACTAAAAAAACACTACCAAAGACCCACACCCAACCTCCAACATACCAAACCCACATTACCGTCGTTATATCTTTAAAAACCGGCCTATGCGTTCGTTACGTGTGTTGCTTTTTTTTGGTGTGTTCGTGTGCACAATGTGGGGATGTAAACAGCGCGCTGAGCCCGCGTTTGTACGGGCCACACACCGTCCCGGACCTGTCGATAGCCTGGCCAGTGATAAGGAGGTGGAGGCGTTCGTGCGCAAACAGGACACCCTACTGCGGCGTTTTAAGCTTCGACCGGTATCCGATTATGAAAAAGTGGACTTATTCTATGACCAAGAGGAGGTGTTTCGGCAAGTGCATCGCGTGAAGCCCCCACTTTTTGTCAGGGGGGATTTCGACAACAATGGCTATACTGATTTGGTGGTTTCGGGTGATGCGCGCTACGGTTGTGCCGATACGCTGTCGGTTTGCGGTTTTGAATCGATTCTTTTCCTGCAATCAGCAACAGACACGGAAAAGCGCTACCTGAGCGGATGGTTTCGCGACCTGCTTGTCGTATATCCCGTGCAGCGCGACGGACACAGCCTGCTTGATGTGTTTACGATGCAAACGGCACGCACCGCGCAGGGTTCGAGCACGCTTACGCATACGTTATTGACCGTAAAAGAGGGGTATCCGGTTGAGTATAATCCAAGTCCGGAGACCCACCAGATTGAAAAACTCGTACTCACCACCGACCCTTGTTTCGGCACCTGTCCTATGTTCACGCTGACGGTGCAGGGCGATGGTCGGGCTACTTTCCAGGCGGATGCCTATAATTTCTCTGACGAGCCGCCTAAGGCCACCCGCCCGGTCCGGCCTGATGAACATCCCGAAAACAACTATAATCTGTATCGGAGCATCTACAACGAGGGTACCTATAAAGGAACTATCCGAAAGGCAGACCTCGAGGCCGTTTTCTCCCTTCTCAATTATCTAGATTTCCCGCGATTACGTGACGAATACGCTGTTGGGGCAACCGATCTGCCCGGGGCTACGCTGACCATTACCTACGATGGCGGTAAGGTGAAACGTATTTTCGATTACGGAAAGACCGGTACGTACGGACTCCAGGCGCTGTATAAAAAACTGGAAGCGCTTCGATATAACCAGAAGTGGACGCCGCGGCCGCCTGAGAATAGGAAACGGAGGTGAGGGGAGAAGTTCGGAAGAAGTTCGGAAGAAGTTCGGAAGTTCGGAAGACGGGAAGACCAAAACCGGGAAGTAGTTGGGAAGATGCTACGTCCGTCCAACAACCAACCCCCAACAACCCCTTACCGTCTTTCAGAACCCCCACGTCATCTTCACCATCACATATCGCCCAATCAGGTTGTGGGCGCTTTCGGTGACGGCGTAGTCGGAGACGTTCCGCGTCAGGAAGCGGCTGTAGCCGGCGAGGTTTTTAGCAGTTAGGGCGTAGGAGGGGCCGTTTTTAAGAGGCGTCCAGTTGAGTTCGGTATCGAGGAAGAGGTAGGTGGGGCCGCTGTCAAGGCTGGGGCATATGTAGTTTGCAATTATGCTGCTATTGAAGGTGTTGCGGTGCCTGAACGTAATTTTGGTGCGTTGGGTCAACGTCGACATGGACAGCCGGGGCGATCCGTCGGCGGTGTAGGAGGAGGTGCGGTAGGAGGTTTTGGTTTCGCTAAAGATCTTTTTGCCGATAGTGCGTTTCGCACTTAGTTCGAGTAAAACCGACTCGTTTCGGATGCGCCGTATTTCGGAACCGTTTACGACATTATTCAGGAAACCCAGCGTTCCCGACCCGTCGAACTGGAAGGTAGTGCGCAGCGCGTGTAGGTAGTTTTCAGCCGACGTCGAAAGCGTATAACTGCGCTGTGGGACATTGGCAAAAAAAGACCGACTGATGCTGATGTCCTGCCGGATTACGTGGTCATAGTAAAAGTTGGCCGGACGAAACGTGTGGCCAAGCGACACGTTGAACCGGGTCATCTCAAACAGGTTGTTATAGCTATAGCCCAATTGGTAGGTATGTGCCTTGAGGTAGCGCAGCGACGGCAGGTTGGAAAGGAAACCGCGGTAATCCGTTTGTATGGTTCCTGTAAACTGGCGGTCTTCAGAAGGGATCTCCTGGTCATAGCGATAGGTAAATGACAGGTTGCTTAGGTTGTTGAGGTCAAAAAGGGCCGTAAGTTGCGGCATCAGGCAGAAGGTCCCTGCCGCATCGTTGGAACCGGGTGATAGGAGCCGTAGGTCGTTATACGCTAGGGTGAGGCCGGTTCGGAAGGTGTAGCGTCTCCAGCTAAAGGCGACCTTGGGTGTGAGTGACGTAGACCGCGCGTTGAACGTCATGTCGTTCCGGAATTCTCCCCCTATCACAGCACCGTCCGTATCGCGCAGTGTTGACGTGAGTCGGTTCCGGATATCATCATGCCGTGCGTGCAACGCCCATTTATAATTGCCGGCATTGCGGAAATAAGAGGCGCGTAACGCCAGTACCTGCTTCTGAAAACGACTGTCCTGGTCGGAGGCCGCCAGTAGGGAGGAGGTATCAACCAGCGTGCCCGGATCGGTATACAGCGTTTGGGGATGGTCGGAAAGACTAAGGGAGGCGTCTGACACCAAGGCTTCCGTGTCGCTGATTTTATAGGTGGTTGCCAGCTGCTGCCGCAGATTCCGTTTTTCCGATTGTACGGCCCCCGACTGCAAGGTGCCATTGTTGTTGCTTTGGTTGTTGTATGCCACTTCTGAAACGTTGACCTTCCCTTTGTATTCCCAATGGAAGTGGTCATTTTCTTTATTGACGAGTTGCATACTTAGATCAAGGAGTTGTGGGCGTTTGTAGATGGCATCGGCCTGATCGACGGAAAAGACGTCGTTTGGAAGGGTGATTCGCGTGTCCTGCGTGGCTGTTCGGAACAGACGATCCCGGTAGAAGCCGGCGCTCCATTTCAGGCTTGAACGGCGTAAGACCTTGTGAAGGGCGTACAGGCTGGTGTAGAAATTGCGGTTTTCGCGGTGGAATTGCGGATCGAGCAGTGATCCGAAATCGCCTTCGCTGATAACATCTTTTGCTTCCGTATCGCGATTCGCCAGTTGGTCGAGCGAGATGATCTCGGAGTTGAACTCGTAGGGACTGTTGTTGACGCCGATGTTGTTATAGGATGCGATCCCAAATCCTTTGATACGACGGTTAACTGCCAGGCCCGACAGTTCACCCTGATAGCGGTCTTCCCATCCGTAGCCGAGTGCAGCATTTCCCGAAACGTCAGTTTTGCCTTTTTTCAGTACGAGATTTAGGGCAACCTCGTCGGAGTCGCGGATGCCTTTCAGAAGGCTGTTCTCTTCGTAGTGATCGATTCCCTGTACCTTTTCGATCATGTCGGCACTGATGTTGCGGCTTCCGGTAGTGTAGTTGGTGTCGAAGAGGTCGTCGCCGTCGAGCAGCATCTTCTTGATACTTTTGCCTTTGTATTTTATTTCGCCATTTGCTTCAACCTTGATGCCGGGTAATTTCGCCAGAAGGTCTTCGACGACGCGTTCGCTGCCATCCCGGAAGCGTTCGGGGTTGTATTCTAGCGTGTCCTGCGCCTGTCTCAATGCAGGAGGGGGACCCACCTGTATCTCCTGTAGTTGCGTCACTCGTTTGGTTAAATGGATATCCAGCTTTACGACCCCGTTTTGAGGCGGATGGTCGGCGAGGGAAATGACGATGGTTTCGTGCTGTAGATCGGAAACTTCGAGGTAGGCGGATGCGGTGGTGGTAACCTTGATCCGAAAGGCTCCATCCGTAGCAGAGGTGGTGAACTGGCGGATGACGTCGCCCTCGCGTATAATTATATTGGCACCGCTAACGGGTCCGTCTTCATCGGAAACCTTCCCGTTTATGATGAACTGAGACCGGGCGGTTACCGACGTGAGAAGGGCAAGAATACAAAGCAGAATCGATTTCATTCAACAAGATACTCGCGGAATCCTTTGGAAAGCGGCCGGGTTTCGCCGTCGGGTGTAACGATTTTGTAGAGGAATTCTTCGTACTTCTGGCGGTAAATCTCCCGGAACTTTTCGAAACTCATCGCTTTTTTGCCGCTGTGCGGGTTGTTGTATTTCTTTTTGGTGTTCGCGAATGTGACTTTCTCGGCCCTGATGCGAAAAGCGGCAATGGCATCATCGGACTGGGCTTCCAGTATCATGCCAGGCAGGCCAAGTAACTTCCAGGGGCCATCGGAAACGGGGATGTCTTTAGTGAAAAAAACCTCGAACGTACGGCCCCGGTGTACACCGATTGCTTTCTGGCACTTGTATCCTGCGATTACTTTGGTTTCCTCTCCGATACGCCATTCGATGGTAGGAAGTGTGTCGATTACGTCAAAACTTTTGAATTTGATATGATCGGGGTATGAGCAGGTACGCTTTTTTAGGTCCTTGTAGAATATCCAGTTCTCGTTAATGGATAGTTGCGTGCCTTCCTGCGTGGCTTGCGTACGGCTGCCCTCGAAGTCTTCCTCATATAGCGACTCCTGGCCATTGCCTTCAAGATAGGTTTTGAGATAGGTGGTGTAGTTGGTTGGCACGTCTACGATCTCCATTTGGTAGACGACTTGATAATCCTGGGCGAACAGCATGCCCGACAGAGAGGCAAAAAGTAAAGCTAGTATGTTTTTCATGGGTATGGATATAGAAAAAACACCATGACAGAGCATAGTGTTTTTGTTGGCATTTATGACGATAAATCGATAAGGGAATTAATTCTGAGAAAGGCTCTTTGTAAGCGCTTTTTTCGCGTCTGGATTCCTATCCAGCAGTATGGTCTTGGCCGCTTGGCAATTGTCATATAAGGGCATGTCGCTACACATGGTGTAGGAGTCGCATTTCTCCCCGAAATAATAGAGTGTAGCCGTACAACACGTGTACACCTCTTCGTTCTGGCCTTTTTGGACTTCCTGATTTAGGTCTGCGGACGGTTCCTTACGCTCATTTGCAAAAACACCGGCAGAAGCAATCAACGCTCCGATTAAAAAGATTCTCTTCATTTTGAATGGCTTTAATAATTACTGATGTGATTAGGTGGGTAGCTTCCCTTTCAGGAATTTGTGCAAATATTCATACAAAAAAGACGCGCGTCAATTATCAAGTTGTTCTAAACTAGAACCTATTGGAATAATTTGTTAACACGTTGATTGTTTGAAAAAAAACAGTAATTTTCCGCTCCCCAAAACCATCTAATTTACCTAATAAATGACCATGGTTGAGCGGGCATTGGAAGCCATCAGGCTGCAACGTTTAGTGAAACAGTATTCACAGGAATATGTAGCGATGAGGTTGAATGTATCACAGAGCTACTACGCCAGATTAGAGTCGGGTAAGGCACCGCTCTCCCTCCCACAATTTTTTACGCTAACCGATATATTGGAAATCGACCGCGTCGCTTTTTTTGCGGCGTTGGGGTGAGGGAGAAGTCCGAGAGTCGAAAGTCGAAAGTCGAAAGTCTGAAAGTCGGAGGTCCGAAAGTTGTCCAATGACTAACTACTAACCACCACCAACCCCAAAAAAAAGACCTGCCAGGCCACGCCTCACAGGTCTTCTATTTTTTTGAAATTACGTCCGTCGTCCGAACTCCTGATCTTCCGAACTTCTTCCGATCTCCTTAAAACCGAAACCCTACTCCGGCTCGCAGGCTGGTCAGGTTTTGGTTGTAAGAATCTTTCACAGGCACATTGCCCGTGAGTTTTACGTAGTCGTATTGTATTTGCACGAAAAGTCCGGCGATGATGTCATAGGCCAGGCCCACATTGGCGTTAACACCGTATTGCGGATCGGCATCGGCGATCGCTTCCCCGTCAAGGGTACCCGATGAATTGAAAAGTACGGTCGTGTATCCGATGCCTATCGAAGGATGTAGTTTAATAGCAGGTTCGAGGCTGAACTCGGCAAATGCACGTGGCTGCACCGGAATCGCGTAGGTGAGGTAGTCCTGGGTGTCATTAAGCTGTTTGTCGTACATCAGGCTGGCGTTGACGGAAAGGCCCACACGCACCACTGGTACACTTACAAAGGCCCATTTGAATCCGGCATCTACCAGTCCGGTGTAATTATCGCCATATACGTTGTTGCCCGTAGGAAGGGTATAATGCGCCTCAATGCTCCATTTCTTCTGCGCCGAAAGTGACGCCGCACACAGTAATAATAAAAGAGTAATTTTTTTCATGATGGTTTTGTTTGGCGCAAAGATAGGAATTGAGGGTTGAGTGGTGAGTGTTGAGTTTTGAGTTTTGGGTTTTGGGTGGGAAGAGGGGTGGTGGGTAATAGGTATTGGGTATAGGGTAAGAGGTATAAGGTAAAGGGTATGGGTTAAAGGGTGTTTTGAAAAGGGTAAGCTTGGTTGGTGGCGCGATGGTTTCCCAACTCCGCACTTCCACACTTCCGAACTTCTTCCGATCTTCCGAACTCCCGAACTCCCGATCTTCTCCCGAACTTCCGAACTTCTTCCAACTTCTCTCCTTATCTTTACCCCATGAAAGGCCTTCTCCTTCTTTTCGCTTTTTACCTCTTCGCGCTGGCAGTTGTGCCGTGTCACGATGCAGGCGAGTGTTCAGAGGTGCGGAAGGAAATCGCGGCGCACGACCACGAGGGAGAAGAAGAACAATGCCCTCCGTTCTGTGTTTGCGCCTGCTGCGGTACGGTAATGGCCACGCCGCAAGCTCCCGTTTGGTACACAGCGGGAACAGTCACGCCTGAGTATCCCGACCACACGTATGGTTACGTTTCACCGGCTCCTGACACCCCGTCAACCGGCATCTGGCAACCGCCCAGGATGGCGTAATGCTTTCGACTCCCGTTTTTAAGAACGGGTATTTTTCGCATTACTCATCCTAATTTCAATTCATGAAACAACTTTTTTTCGTGGCGCTACTCGGCGCCGCATCGGTGGTATCCGCACAGGAACAACCGAAAGACAGCCTTGGGTCTGACGAGGGACTCGAAGAGGTGGTCATCAAATCAACCCGCACCTCGCGCACCATCCGCAATACGCCCACCCGCGTTGAGACCATCGATTCGGAAGAACTCGATGAAAAAGCCAATATGCGCCCCGCCAACGTCTCGATGGTGCTACATGAGAGTACGGGTATACAGGTGCAACAGACCTCTGCTACATCGGGCAATTCCAGCATCCGGGTGCAGGGACTCGACGGACGCTATACCCAATTGCTCAAAGACGGCTACCCGAACTTCGGCAACTTCGCCAACGGATTGTCAATCCTTGAAATTCCACCCCTTGACCTGAAGCAGGTGGAAGTCATCAAAGGGCCTGCCTCTACCTTATATGGAGGTGGCGCGATTGCCGGTGTCGTCAACTTCATCTCGAAAGATCCGTCGCGCGAAGGGGAACACCTGCTGCTGCTGAACCAGTCGCACGTCGGGCAGTCGAACCTGGGTGGCTTCTTTTCCAAACGGAATGATAAGTGGGGCTATACATTGCTCGGACTCGCCAATCTGCAAAACGATTATGACGTCGACCGTGACGGTTTTTCGGAACTGCCGCAGTCGTTCAACCTGTCGCTTCATCCGAAGGTGTTTTGGTATAAAGGGGAGAAGACGTCATTTGAGCTCGGCAACCAATACGCCGTGAGCCGCAACACCGGCGGTGACACCCGGGTGATCGACCACCGCGAGGATGCCTTTCACACCTATTTCGAACGCAATATCACGCTCCGCAATACGACGAACGCCGAGTTGCAGACGACATTGGGGGCAGGTACGTTTCGATTGCGCGGCAGTCTGGCGGTGTTCATCCGTGAGATTGAACTCCCAGATTACAAGTTCACCGGAAACAACCTCACGGGTTTTGGCGAGGCGACCTGGTCGGCGACGTTCCGTGAGCGGCACGATCTGGTGGTCGGGGCCAGTTATAACGACGACCGCTTTGACCAACGCACCAATACCTCGGGGCATAACCTCGACAGTCACACCGCTACAGCCGGGGTGTTCGCCCAGCATACGTGGGATATCACCGACCAGCTGATACTGGAAAGCGGCCTTCGTGCCGAGACCGTGCGTTATGTCATGCAGGCCGGAACCTCACAGCGGTTTGGTGCGGTGCTGCCACGGGTGTCGTTGTTGTATAAGTTCCATGAGAACTGGTCGGGGCGCGTTACAGGAGGCACGGGGTATAAAGCGCCTACAGTGTTTACTGAACAGACCGAAACCCTGCAGTACCGCGACGTCCTCCCGCTGGTCGATGCGAAGGTCGAGCGCAGTGCAGGCGGGACGGTCGACGTGAACTACCGCGTACGCCCCGGCGAATGGGCCATCAGCGCCAACCAGATGTTCTTCTACACCCGGCTGACGCGCCCGTTGGTGCTGCAATACGACGGCGCCGATTATCGCTTTGTCAATGCGTCGGATCCGGTGCGAAGCCGTGGGTTTGAGACCAACCTCAAGTTCGTGTACCAGGACTATTATAAACTCTTTGCGGGTTATACGTTCACCGAGGCGACCGCAGGTTACGTGCCTGGGGCCGGGCAGTTGCCATTGGTGCCGAGGCATAAGGTGAACCTGACGCTGATTTATGAGAAGGAACGCGACCTTAAGATTGGATTGGAAGGGTATTTTACAGACCAACAGTACCTGACCGACCGTACGGCCACGCCGTCCTATTGGGAATTGGGAGCCTCGGCTGAGAAGTATTTCGGGAAACACCTGAGTATCTTCGTCAACTTCGAGAACTTCACCGACGAGCGGCAAGGGCGGTACAAACGGGTCGTAAACGGTCCGGCCACCCAGCCCACCTTCGATGAAATCTGGAACCACACGGAAGGATTTGTGTGTAGTGGAGGGGTGAAGTGGAGGTGGTAGAGAAGGAGGCAGGAGTTAGGAGATAGGATTTAGGGGAAGGCGATCTTTTCCACCCTCTCGCTTATTACGATGCTTCCGCGTACATTTGAAGAAAAAAACTATGTCACTCCTCGATAGGATCAGCAAGAAAGCGCAAACGCAGGCGAACACCGGATTCGGCACGAGTCCGGGGAATTACGGCGGGCGTTTCGTCAACAAAGACGGATCGGCGAACATCCACAAACGGGGTATCCCGTTCCTGGAGCGTATCAGTTGGTACCACACGATGTTGCGCATGCCGAGTTGGAAGTTCCTCGGGGTCCTGATGACGTTTTACGCGGCGATCAATTTCCTGTTTGCTTCTATCTACTATCTGATTGGGGTGGAATACCTGTCGGGTATCGATCCGAATGGGTCGGAATGGGTGAAGTTTGGAAAGGCTTACTTCTTCAGTGCGCAGACGTTCACCACGGTGGGATACGGGCATATCAGTCCGAACGGCGTACTGGCCAGTGCCGTAGCAGCCACCGAAGCCTTGGTGGGCCTCCTAAGTTTTGCCATTGCCACCGGTTTGTTCTTCGGACGTTTCTCAAAACCCACGGCCTTCCTCCGGTTCTCGCACAACGCACTGATTGCACCTTACCGGGGTGGTACGGCGCTGATGCTGCGGATGACACCGCACAAGAATACCAACCTGACCGATGCCGAAGTCAAAGTGACGTTGGGGATGACGGTTGAGGAAAACGGCGTGCCCATGAACCGTTTTTATGCCCTGCCATTGGAATTCGAGCGGATCAATTCGCTTGCCTTAAGCTGGACGCTGGTGCATCCCATCACGGAGGACAGTCCGTTGTATGGCTTTGTTGCTTCCGACTACGATAGCATCGAGGGAGAGTTGATCGTATATGTAAAAGCCTTTGATGATATGTTCAGTGCGGTTGTGGCGGCGCAAACTTCCTACACCTTCCAGGAAATCGTATACGGAGCGAAGTTCCAGATCATGTATACCGAAAGTGACGACAATATGACCACCATCCTGCACCTCGACCGTCTCGACCAGTTTTCTCAGGTCGAGTTGTAACCCAGTTGCTATTTGGGTCCATAAAAAAAGCCTCGCTTTACGGCGAGGCTTTTCTATTGTATCGGATCCCGATTATTTTTTCACGAAGCGACGGGCGATGCTATGGCCGTTTCCGTCTTCCACGGTTACGATATACGCACCCGTTGCGAGTTGGCGTACGTCGATCGTATTGTCGGTTACAACAGGGTGTTTTGCGATGGTTTTACCGCCCATGTCTACGATCTGTGCGCTGGTGATGGTAGCACCCGATTTGGTGGTGAAACGCAGTTGGTCGGTTACCGGGTTTGGATACATCGAGAAGCCGTCTACCAATGGGTTTTGGGTGCTCAGTGTTTCGCCTTCCGTAATAGTCAGCATCGTGTTGACGGAAGGGTTGCTGATAAGGTCAACCAATCCCGATGGCCAGATGATGACGATCTTGTCGATTGCATCATACGTGCCGATACCGAAATGTACGTTCATAGAACCCATGAATTCAAATCCTTCACCGCTGCGTACGTCGCGAATCTTTTTGCCGAAAGGTCCTTCGATGATAAGACGCGCCCCGATACCGTTGCGGTTACTTGAAACACCGTTGAGCGCTACTTTCAGCCAGTTGTTGCCATTTGGCACGGCATAGCGGATGGTGCTGTTGTTGAGGATGTCAAGGAAGCCGTCGTTGTTGAGGTCACCTACGGCACCCACCTGAAGACCGGTGTATGGCACCAGTGCAAAGGTCATATCGCCCTGGTTGAACATGATACGGCCGGTAGCACTCAGTACGTCAAGGTACCCGTCGTTGTCAAAATCATAGGCTACATAGTCGCGGTTGGTCGTATTGTCGGTGTCCCATCCTGAACCTGCGGAAATGTCGGTGAAAGCTTCGTCGATGACGGTAGAGTCGAGGTTGTTCTTCATCAATTTTGATTTGACGTTGCCATTCGATCCAATCAGGATATCCATGTCGCCGTCGTTGTCAAAGTCAGCTACGCAAGACGACCACGACTGGATCGGCTGCATGTTGGTGCCGGCAAGCGCGGAGATATTGGTGAACACACCACTTCCGTCATTACGGTGCATTTCGCATGGAGGTCCGGAACATTTCGAGATGAACATATCGAGGTCACCGTCGTTGTCAAGGTCGCTCCAAAGAGAGGCGTAATTACCACCTGTAGCCCAGTTTCCGAGCAGGTATGAACCTGGTGTAACGCCTGATTGGTAATACGTCATGCCGCCGTTGCCGTCGTTGAGGTAGTATACGTTAGGGGCGACGTCGTGGCAGGAGAAGATGTCGAGGTTACCATCGTTGTTGATGTCGGCGAAGTTCGTGCGCTGACAGAAAATATATTGGCCCGGTGTTACAGAGGTGTAAGCTGTTCCGGTGCTATTGGATTTCCAGAGGCTAAGACCATCGCCCGCTCCGAGTACGAGGTCGTTGTAGCCATCGTCATTAAAATCACCTGCGGCCATACTCCAGGTTGGCATTTTATGAGCACCGGAAATGGTAAAGTTACCAATGGTAAAGGTGTGGTCCGCGTTCTGGTAGTGAATCTTGAGTGCATTAGGGCTGATACCAACGATGTCGTCGAGATGGTCGTTGTTCATATCCGCGATACAGATATTGTAGGAACTGTTGATAGTGGCTACCCCCTGCGTCGTGTACGTGATAGGTGTCGGCGGAGGCACCACGACGTCGCCCTCAGTGAGCTGCCATGTGAAGCCGGTAGAATTCCAGCGGTTGTCCCACGCGATGATGTACGTCTGTCCGGCCGTTACGTTGAACGAAACGGTTGACAGGTAGGTCCCGTAGGTGTTACCGCTATCGTCATCGCCCGCAAGGCAGTTCAGTGCGGCGCAGGTTCCGGTGTAGATATGCACCCGGGTGTCCTTGTTGGCGTTTACGGCCAGATCGGTGGTGATGGTGACGGTGTGGTCGGCGGCAGGTGTGTAGGCATACCATTCACCGGCTGTGGCACCGCCACCGTTGTCGGCACAGATCGGGGACGGCACCTGGGCTCCGTTCACCGCGGTGACGACGTAAAGGCCCGGTCCCGTGACAGGTAGGGCGGTCTGACAGGTATCCTGGCCGAAGGACAGTTGTCCGAGCAGCAGGGATCCCAAAATGAGCGTAATGTTTTTCATACCTGATGGATTATGGTTGTTTTAAGTGTAGTGGTTTAATTACAAGGTTGTAGGGAATTGATCCAGTCACCGACCAGTTTCACGCCTTCTTCATGGATAATGGTACGTCCGTGTAGCGGCATGCGGAAGGTTTCGTTGGTGGTATTGATGCGGTAATACAGCATCGAGCGTTCGACGTTCTGTGGTGTGATGATTTTGCGAAGTGCGCCGGGAAAGCCCTGCATGTCCTGGGTGTCGACACAGACCCCCAGATTGGTCGGATTGTTTTCAGTTTCGGAAAAGGCAAAACGCATCGGACGATAATCGCAGTGGCCGGTAGCGGAATGGCAGTGGGCGCAATTGATGTCTACATACGACCGGACGCGCTTTTCGAGCGTCTGGGTCTGGTCTTTATAGTCTATTGCGGATTTCTCGGCGGTAGGCAGTGGGAAACTGCTTGCATATCCTGCCTCGATCCATTTGGTCAATTGGTTAGATACTCCGTCGGCGTAAGCATAAGTGGTGTTCAGGTTTTGTGGTTTGATGCCGATGGGGGTGAAGGTGGTGACTTCCGTGCCGTTCACCACTTCTTTCTTCTTGTGGCAGATGATACACTGCTCTTCCGACGGGATGCGATAGGTGGCCGAACGGGTGACAGACGCACCGTTCATATCGGTGTCTTCCCACACCACATCGGTGAAGCTGCCTAACAGGTCAAGTGTGGCTTCGGTCTGTTCGGGATTCCAGACGTAATCCGCGAAAATCCAGCCGGTTTCTTTACGGATCATGACCCGTGTTTCGATGATACGGGTGGCATTGGGGGTGGGTGCGTTTTGCACGCGATCGTAGTAGAAGGTTTTGATGATGGCCGATCCGACGGGTAATTCGAGGACTTTATTGTCGCCGCTGTACGTAGCGGTAGTCCCCTCCGGAAGCCAGACAAATCGCTTCTTGTGGGCATAGTCGGTAAACAACGCACTGGCGGGTTCATACGGCAATACGCCCAGGGCCGGTTGCTGCAGTTTCATGTCGCCGTCAAAGAACTTGTATTCAGAGAGTTTGGCGTAAGGCACTTTCGTTAAGTCAACCGAGACAGGGGACACGGGTACATACTCGTCGTCCTGGTCAGTGGAACAGCCCGTAAAGGCAATGGTAATAAGGCAGATAAGCGAAAATAAGTAGTAGTTTTTCATTCGATTCTTGAAAGGGCTAAAAATAGTGAAATTTTCATCGTGTTTGCCAAAAAAAATCACATTCGGCAACGTTGGAACGTGGCCGTTTGAAGGATAACAATCCAGTCTTAAAAAACCCTACTTTTTCGGAAAAGAAATTTTTACGGCGTGATCCGAAAGCTTCGCGAAGGCGTGATCGGACAGGTGGTCGAAAGCGGCTTCTTCGGTGATCGACGCTTGTCGGCGCTCGATTCGTTGTAGGGCATGGTGGTAGCGACGGACTTCTTCAGGACTCGACAAAAGGAGTCCGGGAACGAGGGCTTTGGCGCCGGTTTCGTCTTTGGCGACCATGGTGAAATAGGAAGAATTACAATGCTTGACGCTGCCCGTGGTGATGTTTTCAGCCGTCACGCGGATGCCCACTACCATCGAGCTTTTACCGGCATAGTTGACGGAGGCCTTTAGCGTGACGAGTTCGCCAATTTCGATGGGCGCCAGGAAATCGACGGTATCGACCGATGCGGTCACACAGTAGTAACCCGAGAATTTGGAAGCGGAGGCAAACGCCACCTGGTCGAGTAGCGACAGCAGGTAGCCACCGTGTATTTTTCCGCTGAAATTGGCGTGTGAGGGCAGCATCAACTGCGATAGGGTGACTTTCGAATCACGGACGGGTTTGAATTGGCGCTCGCTCATTCTTCTAGGAATTGGGTAGGATCGGCTTCATCGGTGGCGCGTTTCAACAGCGATTCCGGAAGCGCTTTCTTGGCTTTGGCACCCATATATTTGAGTCGCTCGACGCTGGTCACGAGATTGCCCTTGCCTTCTACCAGTTTGTTCATCGCGTCGGAATAGCCCGATTTGGCGTCGTCGATCTTCTTGCCCACCGCTATAAGGTCGGTGACAAGCCCGGTGAATTTGTCGTAGAGCGCACCTGCCTGGCGGGCGATCTCGATGGCGTTTTCCTGCTGTTTCTGGTTCGTCCACATGCTGTCGATGGTGCGCAGTGTGGCCAAAAGCGTTGAAGGCGTGACGATGACGATGTTGCGTCCGAAGGCGCGGTTGTAAAGATCGGCGTCTTCGTTGGAGGCGATGGCAAAGGCCGCTTCGATGGGTACGAAGAGCAACACGAAGTCGGGACTTTCCATCTGGTACAACTCGTGGTAATTCTTTTCCCCCAGTTGGTCGACGTGGCGGCGCAGTGATGCTACGTGTTCGCGCAGGTGGGCTGCTTTCAGCGTATCGTCGTCTTCGTTGACATAGCGTTCGTAGGCGGTAAGCGTAACCTTTGAATCGACGATCATCTTTTTGCCGTCGGGCAGGTTGATGATTACGTCGGGGTAGACGCGGGCGCCGTCGGCGGTGGTGTGGCTGTTCTGCACGAAATACTCGCGCCCTTTTTCGAGTCCCGATTTTTCGAGTACGCGTTCTAAAATAAGTTCGCCCCAGTTGCCCTGCATTTTACTGTCGCCTTTCAGGGCTTTCGTCAGGTTGAGCGTTTCGCGGCTCATCTGCTCGTTCATTTCCCGGAGGCCCAGGATTTGCTGGCGCAGGGCCGCGTGGTAGTCGATGCTTTCTTTGTGCGTATCCTCGACTTTCTTTTCGAAGAGGTGGATTTTCTCCTGCAGCGGTGACAGGATGTTCTTCAGGTTTTCGCGGTTCTGCTCGGTGAATTTTGTCGATTTTTCCTCAAGGATTTTATTGGCGAGGTTTTCGAATTCGCGTGTGAACTTCTGCTGCAATTGTTCGATTTCGGCCTTTTGCTCGGCGTGGCGCTCCCACAGGTGTTGGTAATCGGATTCTTTTCGCGACAGGGCCACGGCCAGTTGTTCTTTTTCCTGGCGGATGGCTTCGCGGTCGGCGGTGGTGTCGCGCAGCATTTTTTCGGATGCAAGTCGTTCGGCCTGTGCCTGTTCGCGTAGGGTGGCCAACTGGATGTCAAGTGACAGGTTGCGTTCTTCGAGCGCGGCGACGTCGTTTTTGCTACGTGCGGCAAATAAGAGTTTACCGAGGTAGAGTCCGGCGGCGAGCGCGATCACAAACGCGAGTATGAGGTAAAGAGGCGAATCCATGGAAGTTGTCTGGAGCGTAAAAGTAGCAAAACTTTCGGTACCTCGATTACGGGAAACCCGCCGTATCCATAGCGTGGGGTGGGAAAGGTGTTGACGGCGGCGCGCCAGGGATAGGAGCGACAGCCTTTTTGCCTGTGGGCCAGTGGGAAGAGAAGGCGCGTGGGGTGAACCAGATGAGGAGGGGATAGAGACAAAAAGCTAAAGCGGATAGCCCGGCCCGCAGGGGGCGCCCTAAAAAAGAAACGACCTGAATAAGTCAGGCCGTCTCAGGGGGATATGTAAAGAAATCAAATTAAAGGAGGTCGAAACTGCTGTCGAACTGTTTGTTGCGAACCCGTTCTTTGGAGTAACTGTTGTAGATGAGCGACCGCACTTTGCGTCGGGAGCGCAGCAGGAGCGGCAGGTTGATCATGACGCCGACGATACAGATGAGCATCAGGATGGCCAGGAGGCTCATATAGATGAGGTAGTTCATATCGGTGGAGGCGCGGAAATCGGTTATGAAAAAGTAGCCGGAGGTAAAAAACACCGCTACGGACAGCACTAACGACAGGATTTTCATGACTTGCGGTTTTTAGTGGTTCTGAAAGCTAAATTACACTACGCCCTTAAGATACTTTTTATAGGATTTTAAGAAAGCATTATACAATTCAAAAGACGACGCGGCGCCTACTCTGTTACACTGTAAACGTGCTTTTTACGGAAAAATTCTGTAGTAATGCGAAAAAAGGTGGGGTAGGAGGGCGTTAGACCTTCGTTTCCTTCCATTTGCCGCGGCGGAAGAGCACGAGGCTGGCGAGGCTCATGCAGGTTTCAGCGACCGGCAACGCGATGAAAACGCCCAGCGGACCCAACTCCCAGTGTTTGGCGAGCAGGTAGGCCAGCGGAATCTGGAAAATCCAGAAACCGATGAGGTTGACAATGGTAGGGGTGCGCGTATCACCGGCTCCGTTGAAGGCGTTTAGCATGACCATGCCCATACCGTAGAAGATGTAACCCGCGCAGATAAGGCGGATGGCCGTTTTGGCGACGTCCTGCACGGCCGGGTCCGGACTGAACACGGCGACGAGCCAATCGGCACCGACGAGCGAGATGATGGTGACGATGCCCATGTAGATGGCATTGTATTTGGCGGTTTTCCAGACAGAGTCTTCGGCGCGTTGCGGTTGTTTGGCGCCCAGGTTTTGTCCGACTAGCGTCGCGGCGGCGTTGCTCATGCCCCAGGCGGGCAGCATGAAGAACATCATCAGGCGGATAGCGGTTTGGTAACCTGCGGAACCGGTGCTGCCGCCCGTCGTGGCAACGAGTTGTGCGAGGAAGATCCAACTGCACGAGGCGATGACGAATTGGAAGACGGCGGGTGTGGCGATGGATACCAGGGCACGCAGTTGCTCTTTGTCGGGAATGAGATAGGCGAGATGTGCCTTGATGATACCTTTTCCGTTCCCCAAATGGTAGAGTTGGTAGGCCACGCCGATACCGCGCCCGGTGGTGGTGGCAATGGCGGCGCCGGTGAGCCCAAAAGCAGGGATAGGTCCGAGTCCGTTAATGAAAAGGGGGCACAGTATAATATTGCTGATGTTCGCTACCCACAGGCTTCGCATGGCGATGGCGGCGTTTCCGGCGCCGCGGAAGATCCCGTTGATAAGGAAGAGTAGCATGATGACGAATGATCCGCCCATCATGATTTGGATGAAAGGCGTTCCGTGTGCGGCTGCGGCTGGATCGGCACCTAATAGTTCCAATAAGTCGCGCCCATAGAAAACGCCGACCAGGGCAATAGGCAGGTTGACGGCGATGGCCAGCAAAATGGCCTGCATACCCGATTTAGAGGCGGCTTCGGGGTTCTTTTCACCCACGCGGCGGGCGACGAGGGCCGTGGCGGCCATGCTCATCCCGATGGCGAGTGAGTAAAGAATGGTGAGTACGGATTCGGTCAACCCCACCGTTTGGATCGCGACGCTGCTTTCGGGTAAATGCCCGACGAAATAGAGGTCGACGAGTGCAAACACCGATTCCATCATCATTTCGAGCATCATGGGTACGGCCAGCATGACTACCGAAAGGCGGATGCTTCCAGAGGTGAAATCCATGTGTTCGCCGGCAACGGCTCTTCTAATCAGCGTATACAAACGGCGTACGCCAGAGGGTCGGGTTTCGGTCATCAGAAAAAGGTATGATTATGACGGTGGGCCGTGTGTGTGAGGGGAGGGCTACACAAACGGATCCATTCCTAAAAAGCGTCGTAAAAATACATTTTTCTGGCAAAATGCGAAAAAAGAACTCTTTTTAAGGTTCTGTTCTGTCGATATGGTTTTCAGGATGTGACGGCGGATAGCGGTCGGCGGCGGGGTCACGATTGAAATCTTCGTTTTCTTTTGCCACACCGGCACCGGGTTGGGAAGGGGAAGCGCTGCTTTTCTGCGGACGTTCGTTGCGCTCGCGTTGGCGGTGGACGGTGTTGTGTTCACCGTCGCGGGTGGTTTCCGTTTCGGGTTGCAACGGTTTTCCGGATGGATCGAAGTTGGATGGCAGTTGTTCGCCGCTGAAGCCTTCGTTTACTTTTTGCTCGTGGTTGAAGTCGGTTGTATCAGGTTGCATGTTTTTTATTTTAAGGTACGATTTTGCCATCGGGCGGCGGTACTGTTTAACAAATAGTTAGGGCGGACGCAACGCAACGCGTTTCTCGTAATCTCTGTAAAAAAGCTATATTTGATAACCAACAAAACACACCTTATGAAAAAGTTTGTCTTTCTATTCCTCGCCTGTTGCAGCCTGGCGTCGCTGGTTTCGTGCAGCGATGACGACTCGGCATCGGGCGAAACGGCGTTATTCGCCGTACCGGTCTATCGCTCGTTGGCACAGATCCGGCAGTCGGTATCGGTGGAAAACGCACAACCGACCCAATCCGACGGTAAGATCTATGTAGCGAAAAACCGCCTGTTTTATATCGCCCAGGAATCGGGTGTGCACATCTTTGACAATGCCAACCCCGCGCAGCCGCAGAACATCGCCTTCCTCAATATCGAAGGGGTGCATGACATTGCGGTAAAAGGAAATTACCTGTATGCCGACAATTTCGTTGATCTGCTGGTATTTGATATTTCTGACGTCAACAACATCCAGTTGGTGCAGACGCTGGAGAATGTGGTGTATTTTTCACCTGTATATCCGACCGACGCCGAGTTCTACGACTGGACGACCGTTCCCGCAGTTGACGAGATTGCGGTTTCCTTCCGCACCGAGCGTCGTGCCAAACCCGAGTATACGGTCTATCCGATGGAATTCGAAGGCGATAATGCAGGAGGCGTAACCTCGGCGCCGGCTTCAGGGCAGGTGGGCGTTGGCGGATCGTATGCCAAGTTCCAGATCAATGGGGATGCGTTGTATACGACGGAAAATTACTCACTGAAAGTCTTTAATATCCAGGATCCCGAGCAGACGGCGTTCGATAAAGAAGTATATCTCGAGTTTTGGTTGGGCGGCGGACAGTTTGAAACGCTATTCAAGTCGGGCGACTATCTCTTTGTCGGCGCGACTTCCGGCATGTATATCGTAGATGCGACCGATGCCTTCAATCCTGTGTTCCTTTCCGGATTCGCACACGCCACAGCTTGTGATCCGGTAGTGGTGGAAGGCCAAACGGCGTACATTACCGTCAGGGGAGGCTCTACCTGTGGGGCGATAGAAGACCAGATGAACGTGATCGATATTTCGAACGTCATGCAACCAGCGCTGGTATCGTCGTATTTAATGGACCAACCACGCGGACTCGGTGTGCGCGCTAACACTGTATATGTGTGTGCGGCGGATGGGCTTCGGGTATACGATGCATCGTCTTCGGCTTCACTGCATTTGATGAACACCTATACTGATGCGGTGAGCGACGTTATTCCGTTGCAGACACACCTGGTGGCGGTGGGTACCAACGTGGTACGTCAGTATGCCTATGGCCCTGATTTTTCCCTTACACCTATCAGCACGATTACTTTCTAAAAAAGCACTGAATCACTCGCAAGCCATCCTTAAAAGAGGGTGGCTTTTTTGTTGTTAATTTCTTTTTGCGAATATTTTTGGCCAAAAGCATGGAAATCAAACTATCTATCCCTACATTTAGGGCAAATCCTGTCTACCCTAAACGACTAACCGAATTCCATGCAGCTTCTTTACCGGATACTCCTGGTGACGCTACTTTTGTGCGGCTGGCCTTCCTTGTATGGACAGATGGCGCGCGTGAAGCAACTGGAGCAAGAACTACCCCGCGTTACTACTGATACCGCCCGTTTGCGGGTGCTGATGGCGTTGTCGACGTCGTACAGTTCGGTGGATCCTTCCAAAAAGATGTCGTATGCCCGCAAATACGGACGCCTCGCCAGGAAAATGGGACGCGATTCGATTGTAGCGGAGTCATTCATCGACATCGGCATCAGCCATGGCATCCGCAGCCGAATGGACAGTGCCATGTTTTATTTCAAACGCGGCCTTGAAATTGCAGATCGGATTCACTACGTCAAAGGCCGTGCCCGTGCACTGGCCTGTATCGGCTACACTTATGACATGGTCGACAATTCGCAGGAAGCCATTCGCCATTATAAGGAAGCCCTGGTCATTTACAAGAAACTGCGGCAGTTGAAGGGCATCAACCAATGCCTGACCAATATTGGCTCTTTGTATTTTGATATGGAGCAATACACACAGGCGCGGAGCTATTTTTCAAAAGTGCTCGACAGCTATACGTCGGCAGGTGATGATAGCGGTATCGCGTATGCGCTGTATACGTTGGGCAATGCCGATCTCGAACTGAAGCGCTTTGACCTGGCCGCCCGTGAATACGAGAAAAGTCTCGTCATCCGAACGCGTTTAGGCGATGTTACAGGTAGTGCGATGACCCATTGGGGACTAGCCAAGTTAGCGGCCAAACAAAACAAACTCGATATCGCGAAGCAGCACCTCGACGAGGCGCTTACAGGCATACGAAAGGTCGGGGATCCGTATCAGGAATCCGCCGTCTTACTCACCTATTCACAGGTACGTGCCGAACTTGGGGACTATAAAGGTGCCGAGCGCGATGGGCTACTGGCGCTGAAGAAGGCGCGTTATGCGAACAATAAATCGGAAGCCGGATTGATTCTCAAGCAGCTCTCTGATATTAATGAAGCGTCTGGAAATACGGCTCGTGCGTTCCGTTTCCTGCAAGAACATGTGGCCGTGCGCGATAGCATCAACGAAGAGAAAGCGCGGCAGGATGTGGTGCAGGCCGAGTTTGAACGGATCCAATCGGAGAACGACGACCTTGAGAAACACAACCGGCAGATCGTATCACGCAACACGAATTATGTGACGACCATCGTCATCATTTCGGTGTCGCTGGCCCTGATGGCGATACTGTTCTTGTTGTATTACCGTCGCAACAAAGAAAACCAAACCATCAGCCGCATATTGGCCGAACAGAAAGAGGAAATCGCGTCTATCAATGCCGAACTCGAGTCACAGGTGCGGCTCAGCGAACAACAAAACCAGGAACTTGAACGCCTGAACGATGTCAAGAACAAGTTTTTCTCCATCGTATCACACGACCTGCGCAGTCCGATGTCGACGCTTCAGATGCTCTTTTCCCTGTACCGCGAAGGCCACCTGAAAGAGATGGACGTGCACGACACCCTTCTCAAACTGGAAGACACGATCTACAGCACCAACGAATTTCTCGACAACCTGCTCGAATGGGCCAAGAACCAGCTCGAAGGCATCACCGTGCGGCCGGAGACGTTTGCCTTGCGGAAGCTGGCCGATAAGAACATCCGTTTGAACGATCCGAAGATCCGAATCAAGAAACTCGAGGTTGAGAATGCCATCAGCGAAGATTGCATGGCGTACGCCGATCCGAATATGGTCGACGTCATCATGCGTAACCTGTTGTCGAACAGCGTGAAGTTTTGCCGTCCGGGCGATGCCATCACATTGGGGTGCGGCACGGATGGCGACACGACGACGTTCTTCGTGACCGATACGGGTCCGGGTATGAACGAAACCCAACGCCGTCATATCTTCAGCCTTGAAGAAGTGACGTCGAGCCAGGCATCGGAGAAAAGCCACCATATCGGACTCGTGCTGTGCCGTGATATGGCCGAGCGCAACGGCGGCTGTGTCCGCATCGAAAGTGAAACCGGAAAAGGCACGACCATCTTCGTGACCTTGCCGAACAAACCACAACCTACCGACGCATAAAAAAAGGACGGCCTGTTGTGCAGGCAATCCTTTTGTATAATGTTGATGAGTCCTTTTCGAAGGAGACCACCAAACGTAACAGCCGTTTCTTATGACAGCAACACCGCTTCCGACGTAATCGGGATGCTGAGTGATTTTGAAATCAGGCAGTTCTTCTCCGCTTCTTTCGTGACGTTTACGAAGTCTTCGGCGCTAATGCCGTCCACCTTGCCCTGCATCTTCAAATGCACGCCGGTGATCTGCAGTTTCACCATATCCAGTTCGACCACCGCCTCCGTTTCCAGGTGAATGGCGCTTAGCCCTTTTTGGGTCAGTGCAGCCGATACCGCCATCGTGAAGCAGCCTGCATGTGCGGCCGCCAGCAGTTCTTCAGGGTTGGTGCCCACGCCGGTGTCGAACCGTGTTTTAAACGAATAGGCTGTATCGTTCAATACCGTACTGTCGGTCGTCAGGAAACCGTTACCGGTTTTCAGGTCGCCGTCCCACTTTGCTTTTGCTTTTCTGTTCATAAGAGTACTGATTTAGATTAAGAATGAAAACGGAAAGGGTGATACCGCTTTATAGGTGGTCGTTTGGCCCAACGTTCCGAAACCTAAAGATAGTGAATGTAGCGCGGATCCCATGTCATCTTTACGTTATGAAGACGGCAAAAACAAAAAAGGCAGCCCTACGGCTACCTTTCTCTGTCGTCGGGATGACTGGATTCGAACCAGCGACCCCCAGCACCCCATGCTGGTACGCTACCAGGCTGCGCTACATCCCGAGCGGTGCAAATATAATAAGTTCGGTTGATTTTTTTGGCAGACACTTCCCGCTCTTCGCTGCAAGTCCTCGCCCCCGCGGCGGCGTTGCATCTCGCGCCGGGGCTTCCGTTGGTCGCCCCTTTGCTTCGGCAACCGCCAGCCGCGTGTGCTCCGGGCTTTTCGCTGCGATCGGGGCTGCGGTTTACGTTACGCTCAGCGCTTCTTTCGGTGGGTGACGCCGATGATCACGCCGAAATCGCCGTCTTCCTGTACCCAATTCCCGTCAGGATAGTACGTGCGCGACACGAAACCATCCAGGTAGAGCGCATTTCGGCAACCCAGCCGTTGGAAAAAGGACGCGAAGTCGTAGAAGTTGATCGGTTCTTTCGACATGGCAAACAGCACCCGCCCATCGGGAAGAATTCCCACACCATTCCGGATATTGAGGTTTGTAGATCCTTTCACGAAAGCAGGGTGCAACGCTCCGTTGACCACAAGCATCGGACCCGACTGTGTGGCGAACCTTACGTTTACCCGTTTGAAATCCTGGGTCGCCACCACACCCGCACCGTTCGGGGTGAGATAGAAAATGCCATTGGGCTTTAGGTAAAAGTTCCCGTTGCCGCCTTTTGCCGTGTCAAGGGGGAACCGTTCTTTTCCTTCCTCGATATAGAGTCCCTGCGGGGCGTGAGCGGCCGTATACATCCCGCCGTTCATCGCAAATTCGAGTTTCTGGTTCCTTTTAGCCAGATCGGTGCGTAACCGTTTGGCATTGCCGAAGCGTTTGCCTCCCGAGTCTTTCCAGAACAACCGGATGCTTTCACGTGCCGGATCCGCGATGTAGGTCACGAAGCGCGGATCTTCCGTTGATGCCTGCCCAAACGACTGCAGCGTAAGGGTCAGCCACAACAACCATAAATAGCGATGTCGGTTCTGCATCTTACTCATATAAACGGATCGTTACCATTCGTTCTACGGCGGAGCCATCAAGTCTCACGATCGCAATCTCGTCGATCCTTCCGGCTATTTCCATCTCATCGATATTCCACTCCTGCGCCAGCTCCCGGCAACGCCTAACGTCGGGGAGCGTCGCCACCGTCAGGTGCGGAATATAGTCGATATCCGTTCGTAGCGCCGGCAGCAGCCGCTCACCGTAAAGGAGATCGTGCAGTTTCACGAACCGGCTGTTTCCTTCATCCGGAACCAGAAACACGTGGTAGTCGCTCGCAAAGGCATCCTTATGGACCATCGCACAGCGCAACGCAAACCAAAAGGCCGCCACATCCGAAGCCCGTTGCCGGATTTCGGTCACGAGATCCGCGTAAGAAAGCAGGTCAGTAGGGAAAACCAGTGTAAAATGGGGTTCGATAAGTGCGTGGTTCACCACGTCGTATTGCGCCCGGAAAAGGCCGATATTCCGGATATCCCGGGCGTCGAGTTTCGGAAAGGCGACTACCGCGTACGTCATATCAAAAATCTTCTTCTACCAACTCCCGGTTCAACAACATGCCCGCCACCGCTCCGGCCGCCACCGCTCCGGCTACCGACCGTCCGGTGGTGGCATTGTCGCCGGCGGCATACACGCCTTTCACACAGGTTTGCTGGAACACGTCGGTGGTAATCGAGCCGTGTTCGTTGATCTCGCAGCCTAATGACAACGGCAGGTCGCACTGCTGGGTCGTTTCCGGATGGGCATATAAAGCTTCCACTTCGGCGGTGCTACCATCCGTAAAGCGAATCGAACGGATAAGGCCTCCTTCGTGCACCAGCGCCTCGACTTTCTTCTCGACAATGGCGATGCCATAGTGCGCCAGTTTCGCTGCCTGTTCGCCCGTAAGTCCGGCCGGACCGTTACTATATAAGGTTAGGTCATCCGTCCAATTGTAAATCAGCTCAATGAAGCCGTAGGCCGTTGCGCCTTCGGCGAGTACGCCTGTTTTCTTTCCACGCACTTCATATCCGTGGCAATACGGACAATGCACGACGGTAATCCCCCAACAGGCAGCAAAACCCGGAATGTCGGGGAGTAGGTCTTTCAAACCGGTGGCGAAAATCAGTTTCCGCGCGGTGTGGATGGCGCCGCTGTCGGTCTCGATGGTAAAGTATGGACCCGCTTTCGCCGCTGCGGTGGCGGTCGCTTCGAGAAGCGTAATGGTTGAATACCGGCTGACCTGTTCGCGGCTAATCCGAAGCAATTCGAACGGCGCGATACCATCCCGCGAAAGAAAATTGTGTGAAGCAGGCGTGGGGGCATTACAGGGTTGCCCGCTGTCGATCACGAGTACGTTCCGCAGCGCCCGACCCAGGGTCATGGCCGCGGATAAACCGGCGTGGCTTCCTCCGATGATAATCACATCGCATACGGAAGCCGCTGCCATCAGTCGAGCAGGATTTCCAGTATGCGGATGGCCGCTTCACTGATTTTGGTTCCGGGTCCAAACACTGCTACCGCGCCCGCGTCGAAAAGGAATTGGTAATCCTGGGCCGGTATTACCCCGCCGACGATGACCATAATGTCTTCCCTTCCATACTTCTTCAATTCGGCAATCACTTGTGGCACCAGCGTCTTGTGTCCGGCTGCCAAAGACGAAACGCCCAAAATGTGCACGTCGTTCTCTACCGCCTGCTTGGCGGCTTCCGCCGGCGTTTGGAACAACGGGCCGATGTCCACATCGAATCCTACGTCGGCATAGCCTGTCGCGACGACTTTGGCCCCGCGGTCGTGGCCATCCTGTCCCATCTTCGCAATCATGATGCGCGGTCGGCGGCCTTCCTGTTTGGCGAAGGCGTCGGCCAGTTGCTTCGCTTTCTCGAAGCTTTCGTCGTTCTTGATTTCCCTGCTATACACGCCGCTGAAAGATTTGATTTGTGCTTTGTATCGTCCGTATACGGTTTCGAGGGCATCGCTGATCTCACCCAGTGTCGCCCGATGACGCGCGGCTTCTACGGCGAGTTCCAGGAGGTTGCCGGTGCCCGACCGTGCGGCTTCCGTCAGTTGGGAAAGGCAGTCGGCCACTTTCGCTGCATCGCGTTGGGCTTTGATTTGCGAGAGGCGCTCTACCTGTTGGTTACGCACTAGTTCGTTGTCGACGTCAAGAATGTGCAACGGGTCTTCTTTTTTCAGGCGGTATTTGTTGACGCCTACAATGATGTCCTGTGCGCTGTCAATACGCGCCTGTTTTCGCGCGGCCGCTTCCTCGATGCGCAGTTTCGGGATACCCGCTTCGATCGCTTTCGTCATTCCGCCCAGCGCCTCGACCTCTTCGATCAGTGCCCAGGCTTTTTCGGCGATTTCCTTTGTCAGGCTCTCCACGTAATAGCTGCCGCCCCAAGGGTCGACCGTTTTCGTGATTTTGGTTTCCTCCTGGAGGAAAATCTGGGTATTGCGCGCGATCCGGGCCGAAAAGTCGGTCGGTAAGGCGATGGCCTCGTCAAGCGCATTCGTGTGCAGCGACTGTGTACCGCCAAAAGCGGCAGCAGCGGCTTCAATGCAGGTACGGGCGACGTTGTTGAAAGGGTCCTGTTCCGTCAGGCTCCATCCTGATGTCTGGCAGTGTGTGCGAAGTGCGAGTGACTTTTCGTCCTTTGGATGGAATTGTTTGAGCAATTTTGCCCATAGCATTCTTCCGGCGCGCATCTTGGCGATTTCCATAAAATGGTTCATTCCGATGGCCCAGAAGAAGGAGAGGCGGGGCGCGAAATCATCAATCTGCATCCCGGCAGCAAGTCCGGTGCGGATGTATTCGAGTCCGTCCGCCAATGTATACGCCAACTCAATATCCGCTGTCGCACCCGCTTCCTGCATATGGTAACCGGAAATCGAAATTGAGTTGAATTTCGGCATGTGGCGGCTGGTATACGCGAAAATATCCGCGATGATCCGCATCGAAGGGGTAGGCGGGTAGATGTAGGTATTCCGCACCATGAACTCCTTCAGGATGTCGTTTTGAATCGTACCCGATAATTGCGCCGGTGTCACGCCCTGTTCTTCCGCAGCGACGATGTAGAATGCCATGATGGGCAGTACCGCCCCGTTCATGGTCATTGACACCGACATTTCGCCCAGGGGAATCTGGTCGAACAGGATTTTCATGTCTTCCACCGAATCAATCGCCACACCTGCTTTTCCGACATCACCTACGACACGCTCGTGATCAGAGTCGTAGCCGCGGTGGGTAGCCAGGTCGAAGGCAACCGAAAGTCCTTTTTGTCCGGCGGCGAGGTTGCGACGGTAGAACGCATTACTTTCTTCCGCCGTTGAAAAACCGGCATACTGGCGGATCGTCCAGGGTCGACGCACATACATGGTGGCGTAGGGGCCACGCAGGTTAGGTGCAAACCCAGCACCGAAACCCAGGTGGGTGGCATCGGCGAGGTCGTCTTTGCTGTAATGCGATTTCACCGCGATACCTTCCGCTGTGGTAAAAGAGGTAGTAGCCTCGGCTGAAGCGACGCTCGTTTTGGGTAGTGATAAAGTCGTTACGTTTTTCCTCATTCCGTGAGTTGATACGTCCATTTACGTTTGGTATAGTTCGGATTCACTGTCTCCAGAATACCCGATCCGATGCTGAGCCCGCTGCCTGTAGCGAACAACAGAAATGCCGCTTCGCCACCGCTTGCCGCTACAATCGCCGCGGCTCCCATAGTCGCCACGCCCACAATGAGCACAACGGTCTTCAGCGTGCCGAATGACTTCGACTGTTTCTTGATGCTCGTGATGGTTTCGAGTGGTATTTCTGCGCCGTCGACCAACAGTTTCCCGTCGGCGGTGAAGTGGAGTTCCCCGATGTGTTTTTTCATATCCGACGTGCGGATTTTCACACGGGTATTTTCTTCTAACACGACTTTTTTGCCGGTATTGGCAATATTCGTCATTTCGAGTTTTTTCTGGGCCGTGGCGCCTATCGTCAGAAAGAGCGCCAAAAGGGAGAGTAGGTGTTTCATGGGTTTGGTTTTCAGGATTCGGCAGCCAGTCGTTCCTGTTCGGATTTCTCGGCCAGCCGTTTTTCGATGATAGGCGTTATAAGTGTTTTGCGGGGTTGTGTCTTAACGAACGGGAACAACTGAAGGTCGTCTTTCATCCGGTCGGTTTTGTTCGGATATTTGTTGGTGCCGACGAGTACTTCCGCGCCGCTGTCGAAAGCCGCCTGTTCCTTTTCGGCGCTTTCGCGTATTTTCCGCTGTATAGTACCCTCTTTCAGTTGGGCAAGGAAACCGCCCCCGGCTTCGATTTCTTTAAACAACGCCAATGCCTTTTCCGCTAGTTGGGCGGTGAGGGTTTCGATGTAATAGCTGCCGTCTGCCGGGTTGGCCGTCACGTCGAAGTGGCTTTCGTTTTTCAGGATGAGCAGTTGGTTGCGGGCGATCCGTTCGCCGAACTCGTTGCTTTTGTGGTATAGGGCGTCGTAGGGGAGGTTGGTTACGGTATCGGCACCTCCGACGATGGCCGCCATGCATTCAGTAGTGGTGCGCAGCATGTTGACGTTGTAGTCATACAGCGTCTTGTTACGGCGGGTCGGTGTGGCGGCGATGCGGCATCCGATCGGTCGTCCGTGAAGTTCCGCCAGCGAAGCATATAGCATCCGCAGCGCCCGTATCTTGGCAATCTCAAAGAAATAGTTGGGACCTATCGCCAGGTGAAAGGTCGGTTCGTTCGCACTTTCGACCGTACGTTCAAGGTACTCGTTCATATGCGAAAGGGCATACGCTAATTGCTGCACACTTGTTGCGCCGGCGTTTTGGTAGCCGGTAGCGTCGACGGACAATAACGAGAGGTTGGGGTATCGGGTAATTCGGGCGGAGAGCCATTCGAAGTTATCGCCGATGCCCGCGAACCAGTTACCGTCCTGGGTCAGGTGGCGAATCGGGTCGATCTCGCAGGCCATGACCACCTGGTGTTGCGCGGCAATCTGTTGTAATTTCTGAAGGATGGTGTCGGAGGCCACTGCCAGCCGGAAAGAAGCCGGTGCGGTTGCAAAAGGGAAATCCCGCAACAACGTCTCCACATCACAACTGTCATCCGCGAGCAAAAACCGGATGGCGTCGGCTCCGCGCTGCACCGATTCCACCGCACGGAGGGCGGATTTTGGCACATCGAAGACGAAGATTTCCTGGCAAATTGAAAACCCGCTGGTCGTTGCCGGAACCGCATTTTCAATGGTGTCTTCGTCACCGTGGTAAAAAGGCTTTACGCGGATCCCGTCCGGACTGTCCCATACCAGTGTTTCATTGTAATCGGCGCCCTTGAGTTCATATTGAATCTGTTGTTTCCAGGCTTTGGACGCAACGGGCTGGAAGTCATCGAAAAGAGAGGCTTTTCCTGGCACTTTGGTGGTGTTTGCTTACTTGCAAATATAACCAAAAACGACACCCTAAACTGTCGATTTCGCATTTTTACGGAAGGCAGACGGGGTCATTTCCTTCTTTTGCCGGAAGATGCGGTTGAAGTAGGTCAGGCTGTCGTAGCCGGTGTCGGTCGCTACCTGCCGGATGGTTTTATCGGTCCGCACCAGTTGCAGGCAGGCCTCGGCCACCCGGATGTCGTTTACGTAATCCGAAAAGCCCCGTCCAGTGTGTCGTTTGAAGAATTTACAGAAGGCGCTGGGCGAGAGGTGTATCAGGGCGGCCACTTCCGAAAGTGTTACCCCGGTGGCCGCTTTTTCCTGTATAAAGTGGCATACGGTATTGATTCGTTGTGCATCGGCCGGACGAAGGGCGACGAACCGTCCGGAGGCCAATACCCGTGCGGTTTCATGGGTCAGTTGGTTGAGCGCCGACAATAGTTCGACGACCCGAAGTGCCGGTGGTAGGTCGGGTAATTGCCGGAGACGAAGTGCGAGCGCATCGGATACCGGGTCAAAATGGAGTCCGCGTTGCGCGTCTTCCAACAGCCTACGAACGCCTTCGAATTCCGACAGGGCGAGGAAGGGCGCGAGAAACGCCTCCGAGAACTGGATGACAATCGCGGAGGAGCCGTCCTCATCCGGTGCACTCGACCACGTATGGGGCAGGCGTGGACCCAACAACACGAGATCACCCGGCACAAACGTTTCATGGTTGTCGCCGACAATCCGCGTTCCGGAGCCCTGCGTGATCAGCGTGAGTTCACACTCGGGATGGTAGTGCCACCGAAACTCGAAATGCGGCAGGGAAAGCGCGTAGGCCACGAAAGAGGCGTCTTTCCGTATGGCATCGACTTCTTCTCGAACGGGTTTCATGGGTGTATGTAGGCTATTTGAGAGACGAATGTACATACAAAAAGGAAATATAGTGCCATCTTTTGGTGTAGTGTGCCGTTTTTTGTCCCATCGCCCCACTACTTTTGACCAAAACGAATGATATGGACCTCCTGCACGAACCGTATGTATTGTCAGACGAACAAATCGCCTTTTACCGCGAGAACCGGTATATCAAATTAAAACAGGTGTTCGACCCCGAAACGCTGGCGCATTTCAACCGCGTCATCTCGGAGCAGGTCGACCGCATGCACACCGATGAGGTACCGCTTGACGAACGCGACACCTATGGTAAAGCCTTCCTGCAATTGTTCAACCTCTGGCGCGAAAACGACGAGGTGCGTGCACTGGTCTTCAGCAAGCGACTTGCGGGCCTTGCGGCAGCGCTTATGGAAACAGAAGGGGCGCGGTTGTATCACGACCAGGCGCTTTTTAAAGAAGGTGGAGGTGGCATCACGCCCTGGCATGCCGACCAATATTATTGGCCGTTGACCACCGACAAAACTGTTACGGCCTGGATCCCGTTGCAGGCCACGCCGCTTGAAATGGGACCACTGGAATTCAGCGCAGGCAGCCACGTCATCGTCGACGGACGCGAACTGGCCATAGGCGATGAAAGTGAGCAGGCGATCCAGCAACGGCTTCGGGTGACCGATTTCCGGCATGTCATCGAGCCGTTTGATGCGGGGGAAGTCAGTTTCCATTCCGGTTGGGTGTTTCACCGCGCCGGTGCCAACCAAACCGACGAGATGCGAAAAGTAATGACCGTTATTTACATGGACCGCGATATGATCCTGAAACAGCCCGAGAACCGCAACCAGGAGAACGACTGGCACAAATGGTGTCCGGGTGCCCGCGTGGGTGAGGTCATCGATACACCTTTAAATCCTATCTTGTATCCATGAAAATACAATACTGTGCTACCTATTGGGGCTGCGAAGGAATGGCAGGCGACCATTTCCTGGATGTGGCCCGTGAGGCGGGTTATGAAGGGGTGGAAATCAACCTTCCCTCCGGCGACTTTGACCGCCCCGACTTTAGAGACAAATTGGAAACATGGCGCGAGCATGACGGTTTTGCGTTCGTCGCCCAACAGGTGCTGGCCGGTCGTCGTGAGTTGCCGTCGGAATACATCACCCGGATGAAAGAGCGACTGGAACGGCTCGCGGCCTTCCGTCCGGACTTCACGAACTCACACACCGGCAAGGATTTCTTTTCTTTCGACGATAACTGCCGCGCCATCGAAGCGGCCGAGACGGTGGCGGTGAAAACAGGCATTCCGGTCTACCATGAAATCCATCGCGGGCGGTTCACCTTTCATTTGCTGGGCTTGCTTCCGTATCTCGAGAAATTCCCGGAGATGAAACTCACGGCTGACTTTTCCCACTGGTGTTGCGTGTCAGAAAGTTTGTTGGACGACCAGCAGGAGGCGCTTTCCCGTATTTTCCCGCACGTACGCCATTTGCATGCACGGGTGGGCTTCCCGGAAGGGCCACAGGTGGGCGACCCCTTCGCGTCGGCTTTTGAAGATGCGCTGTCGGCACACGTAAGTTGGTGGGAGGACATCATCCGCCAGAGGAAAGCGGCCGGGGATGCGACTTTTACCATCACAACCGAGGCAGGCCCGGAGCCGTATATGCCGCTTGACGGAAACCGTCCGGTAGCGGATAACTGGGAAGTGAACAAACGGATGATGTCCTTCCTGAAACAAACCCTTTCCTTATGAAAACACACGCATTATTGGTTTTGTTCGGACTTTCCGCCTACGCGCAGGATCCCTTCGCCGTCCAAAAACCGTTTGCCGAAACCTATACCGTCTTACCGGTCGGTGCCGTGCGCCCCGAGGGGTGGTTGCGCCAGCAGATCGCGCAGAATCTCGACGGTTTTACCGGACATCTCGACAGCCTCGCACCCGATTTGGTGGTAGCCGACGACATCTTCGTGCGCGACCGGCTTTCCCGGAAGGTCAAATCGAAAGACGTGGGCGCACTGGGGAACGAAGGCGACTGGCAGATTCAATTGCTGTGGTGGAACAGCGAAACGCAAGGGAATTGGTGGGATGGATTCATCCGTAGCGCCATCCTGTTGGGCGACGAGACCCAGCTAAAGCGGGCGCAGGCGCATGTCGACCGTATCCTCGCCAGTCAGGACGCCGATGGCTACCTGGGCATATACGACGCCGATCTCCGCTATAACTTTGATAATGAGAATGGCGAGTTATGGGCGAAGACGACCCTTTTGCGCGGCCTTCTCGCCTGGTACGATTATACACGTGATTCCCGTGTGCTGGATGCGGTGCGCCGGGCTGTCGACAATACCATGACCGGTTTCCCCGCGACCTCCCATCCGTTTTATTCGAAGAATGAGAATGTGGGCGGTACGTCGCACGGACTCACATTCACGGATGTCCTTGAGACGTTGTATTCCTATACCAAAGACCGGAAGTATCGCGATTATGCCCTCTTCCTTTATAAAGATTTCTCCCAGCAGAAACTGAACGAAGACGGTCAATATGCCAAGTTGATGGATCCGGCGCTGCCGTTGAAAGGACACGGTGTGCATACCTATGAGCAGCTTCGTTCGCTGGCAGCAGCGGCCTACGCGTCGGGCAACCCAAAGCTGCTGTCGGCCTTACACCAGTTTGAAGAAAAGATCGATAAAGCGACCACTGTCACCGGTGCACCCATCGGCGACGAGTGGATTTTGGATGGAAAAGCCGACCCGGAACGTGGTTACGAGTATTGTTCCTTACAAGAGTTGATGCACAGCTACGAAAGCCTGTTCGCCAAAACCGGCAAGACGTCTTACGGTGATGCCATCGAGCGTTTGTTCTTTAACGCGGCCCAGGGAGCCCGGCATCCGGAGGGCTGTGGTATCGCCTACCTCAAAACCGACAATTCCTTTGAGATGACCGGAGGACGGAATGGCGATACATCGGATCCCAAACAAACAAGATATCGCTATTCACCCGTCCATAAAGAAGCAGCCGTCTGTTGTGTGCCGAATGCCGGCCGGATAGCGCCGTATTACGTGCAGTATATGTGGATGAAAAAAGGGGAGGATACGCTCATAGCGTCCTTATTAGGCCCATCGACACTCACGACGGAACTCGGTAGAAAAAAAGTCCGGATTACCGAAACGACGGAGTATCCCTATGGTAATCGCCTCCTATTTACCATCGAAAGTGCTACCGATTTTGTGCTGCTCGTCCGAAAGCCGGGATGGGCAACCGTCAAGGATTCCCGGGACCCGCGCATCCTGCCACCCGAATCGCCCTTCTGGCGGTACGAGGTAAAGAAAGGAAAACAGGAAATCGCGATTGAACTGCATCCGAAATTCAAACTGGCAGAAGAGGCCGACGGAAAAGGATGTTATTTTACCTACGGCCCTCTGGTATTGGCTTATCCGATCGAGGCCGAGGAAGTCGTGACCAAGCGTTATCCCTTCGGCGATTTTAAAGAGTTGCACTACCGCCCGAAAGACCGTCGGATGTACTTCCTAAGTCCGAATGAGCCGCCGCGATATGAGCAGAAAGACGGGCATTTTTTTGTAGAACTCTACGACGAGCACCAGCGTCTGCGTCGACTCGAACTGCAACCTGTCGGCAAAACCATCTTACGTCAAACCGTATTTCCACGACTATGAAAAAAATAATCCTACTTGCCTTCCTTTGCTTCGCCTCGGTTGCGCAGTCCCAAAACGATGTCTTTTACCATGTCTTCCAACGCAGTTTTTTCGACAGCGACGGCGACAAACAGGGTGATTTGAAGGGCATCCGTCAAAAACTCGACTATCTGCAGGCGTTGGGGGTAACGACGCTGCTCCTTACGCCTCTATACGCGTCTGATTTTTACCACAACTATTTCGCGTACGACTTCGCTGCGATCGATCCGGAGTATGGCACGATGGACGATTACCTGCTGTTGGTGAAGGAAGTCCATAAACGCAACATGAAAATCTACCAGGACGTCGAAATGCAATATGTGGCAGGCGGTCACCCTTGGTATAAAGAAGGTTACGGCCAACCCGGATCGCGTTATGGTGATTACCTCGTCTACCTTGATGAAGCGAAAACCAAACCCTTTCTCTTCTGGAACATTGACGATTTCACCATGTGGGACGGTCACAAACAGAAGATCCTCGTGGTCAATATGGCGAATCCGGAGGTGAAAGACTACACCTATCGCACCCTTCTGCACTGGGTAGACCCCAATGGCGACGGACGTTTTGACGATGGAGTCGACGGCTTCCGACTCGACCACATGATGGACGACCTCGACAACGCCGGTAAGCTCACCCATCTTTTCCGTGACTTCTGGACACCGCTACTCGGTAAGCTGCGCGCGACGAACCCGAAACTGAAGATCGTGGCGGAGCAGGCTGATTGGGCGTCGTATGGGCATGAATACATGACGGGCGGTTCGGTCGATTATACGTTTGCGTTTCGACTGAAGTTCGCGCTGACGAAGTTCGATAAGCGCGAGATACTGAAGACAGCCGACAGTACCTTCCATTTCAATCCGGCCGGCAAGAACCAATTGGTTTTTCTTGAAAACCATGACACGGGTCGTTATGCGTCAGAACCTGGTATGACCGTCGCAAAGTCAAAGGCAGCCGTAGCCCTACAATTGCTGATAGGTGGCATTCCGTCGATTTACTACGGACAGGAAATCGGCATGAAAGGCAAGCAACAGTCGTATGGCACTACGGATGGCAACGACATCGGCGTTCGCGAGGCCTTCGATTGGTATACGAACGGACAAGGAAAAGGCATGGCGCGTTGGTACGAGAACACGGGCCCGTGGTGGGATACCCGAAACGAAAAGTCTACCGACGGTATTTCGCTTGAGGAACAACAAAACGACCCGAATTCGCTTTTCAGCTGGTACCGCACGCTATTGGCGTTGCGGGCGAAAACGCCAGCCTTGCAGCAGGGTGTTTTTTCAGAGGTACGGAACGACAACGATGCAGTCGTCAGTTTCTACCGTGCGTATAAAGGAATGAAGGTGTTGGTCGTCGTAAACCTGTCGGATAAAGCACAGGTAGTAACACTGGAAGGCGCCTCGTTGGTAGGGAAAAACCTGCTGCACAAAGGCTATTTCTTCAAACGCAGCGCTCGTGTTGATCTGGCTCCCTACGAAGTGATGGTGGCGAAGCCCTGACCTTAGTCGGGTCGGCGGGTTACGGTGTCTTTGCGCTCGCCTTCGTACTCGATGATGTAGATATCCTCGCTGTCGCGTTTCATGTAGTATTGCTCCCGGGCGTATTTCTCTACCTGGTTGGGGTCTTTCAGCGCTTCGATACTCATCGAATCGCGGCGGATTTCGTTTTCGTAATACCGTTTGTTCGCCTCCAGTTCCTCGATTTCCTTGTCAAGCGGTCGTTGGTTGAGCCACGAATAGTTGTCGAAGAACAGCATCCACACTACAAAAAACAGCGAAATCAACACGTAGCGGTTGCTGAGCACACGCAGTACGGGTCGTTTTTCGAGTGATTTTTTTAAGGGGTTTCGCATGCGGACGGTTGGGAGTCTTACGTTTTGGGCGGTATGCTATTTTGTCAAAGATTTGGTCTAAATTACGGGGTTACCTCGCGTCCCACAAGTTTTTTTTACCCTAACCGTGAACCACGACGCCCCACACTCAAAACTCAACACTCAAAGGATTCGCTGGTTGATCACCGCCCGCACCACATCGATCGCCACCGTATTGTATTTATCGTTCGGTATGATGATATCCGCGAAGGCCTTCGTCGGTTCGATGAACTGCTCGTGCATCGGTTTGAGTGTGCTTTGGTAGCGGTTGAGCACTTCGTCCATGTCGCGGCCGCGTTCGGCGATGTCGCGTTTCAGGCGTCGGATCAGGCGTTCATCCGGATCGGCGTGCACGAAGATCTTGATGTCAAACAGGTCGCGCAGTTCCGGATTCGCCAAAATCAGGATTCCTTCCACAATCATCACCTTTCTCGGGTGCGTTACCACCACATCGTCGGTGCGGTTGTGGGTCACAAACGAATAGACCGGTTGTTCGATGGGTTGGTTGGCGCGCAGTTGCCGCAAGTGTGTCACCAGCAACTCGAAGTCGATGGCCCGCGGATGGTCAAAGTTGATCAGCGCCCGCTCTTCGTAGGAGAGATGGTCGTTCCGGCGGTAGTAATGGTCTTGTGAAATCACCCCCACTTCCGCGTCGGGCAATTCGTTCATGATTTGGTTTACGACGGTCGTCTTCCCGCATCCGGTGCCGCCCGCGATTCCGATGATCAGCATGTTGTGTTGTTTCTTCGTGTGCTGCAAAAATACACGGTCATTCCGATAATTCGGACTTTTGCATTTTAAATTTTAAACCCCGCGGAGGGCAATTAGTAGCTGGCGTAGTCAATCAGTTTGTTTGTTTCGGGGCCGCTTTTCCGGCTGTGCGCTGCAAGTCCTCAGGCCTCAGGCGGTTTCGCAACGCGCTTCGGGTGCTTCCGTTGGTCGCACCTCCGCCGCGGCGAAACCAGCCTTCGCCCTTCCGGGCTTTCCGCTGCCATCCGGGCGGCATCTTTTCGCACCGGCGCTTGTCCGTTTTAATAGGAGGTAGGTCAAAGCTGGGGCATTTGGCCGCTTACCACATTTAACAAAAACGGCGGTTTTCCCGTAAAATGCTGTCGTCGGGAAACCGTATCTTGTCATAGGGAAGGGGCGGATGCGTCCCTTAGTCATTGGCGCGGACAGGGCAGTATGGGAAAACCGCATCTTTTGTTAAATGTTGGGAACTCGGTACGCAAATGTCGCTTCCGCGGTTACGCCTTCGCTGCCACGAAACCAGGCTTCATCCTTCCCGTTTTTCCGCTTCCATTCGGGCGGCGTCTTTTCGCACCTGGGCTAGTCAATTTTAATAGGAGGTATGTCAAAGCTGTGGCATTTCCCCGCTTGCAACATTTAACAAAAACGGCGGATTTCCCGTAAAATGCTGTCGTCGGGAAACCGTATCTTGTCATAGGGAAGGGGCGGATGCGTCCCTTAGTCATTGGCGCGGACATGGCAGTACGGGAAAACCGCATCTTTTGTTAAAAAGTAATGATTGGAATGAAGGCGCGGGGGCTTTGTCCCTCACGCATATGGATCAACTGCGGATAAAGTGGGGTACTTACAATAAGTACAGAAAAACCGCCAGGAAATGGCACAGGCTGCCACCCATCACAAACACGTGCCAAATGGCATGGCTATAGCGCATTTTTTCACGGGCATAAAAGATAGTTCCCAGTGTGTAGCAAGCGCCACCGGCCATAATGAGTCCCAGCATTTCGCCGCTTAAAGAAGCCCACATCGGCTGTATGGCGGCCACAATCAGCCAACCCATCAACAGGTAAAGCGATAGCGACAATTTCTTCGAATACCGCAGTCGTGAGAATTTGAAAAAGAAACCGGCCACTACGAGTGTCCAGATCAGGCCGAAAATCCACCAGCCCCATGCACCTTTGAGTCCCAGTAGGGCAACCGGTGTGTACGTGCCGGCAATAAGGATGTAGATACACAGGTGGTCGATCCGTTTGAAGAACCGCTTCCACTTCAGCGTCGACATGGCGTGGTAGCAGGTCGAGGCCGTATACAACGCCACCAGGCTTACACCAAATACGGTCGACACGGCGATGGTCAGCGTTGATCCAGTAGGCACGGCATACACCAGCATAAGGGCCAGCGCCACAACCGAAAGCAAGGCACCGATCCCGTGTGTCAGCACGTTATAGAATTCTTCTTTTCTGCGATTTTTCGGCGGCATGCCACAAAGGTACAAACATCTGCGATACGCGCGATTGCCAATGGCTGTATAAACAAATCCAATGTGCGGGTTATGGTATAAACCGTAAAATCGCTGTACTTTAGCGCCACCAAAATACACCTCCATTATGGCAGATATAGAAAAAGTAAAATGCCTTATCATAGGTTCGGGCCCGGCCGGATATACCGCCGCCATTTACGCCGCCCGTGCCAATATGCATCCTGTGTTGTACGAAGGGATCCAACCCGGCGGACAGCTCACGACCACGAATGATGTCGAGAATTTCCCGGGTTATCCGGACGGCATCTCGGGGCCTGAAATGATGATCCAACTCATGCACCAGGCCAAGCGGTTTGGCACCGATGTGCGCAGTGGCTGGGTAACCAAAGTCGACTTTTCCGGCAGCGTCCATAAAGTATGGGTGAACGACGAAAAAGAGATCCACTGTGATACGGTGATCATCTCTACCGGTGCTTCGGCCAAATACCTCGGCCTTCCATCCGAGCAGCACTATTTGTCACTGGGCGGTGGCGTATCGGCCTGTGCTGTATGCGACGGTTTCTTCTACCGCGGACAGGAAGTGGTGATCGTTGGCGCGGGCGATTCGGCTTGCGAAGAGGCGCACTACCTTTCTAAGCTGTGTAAAAAAGTGACGATGCTCGTCCGCAGCGATCAATTCCGTGCTTCCAAAATCATGGCGGAACGCGTGCAGAAAACCGAAAACATTGACATCCTGTTCAATACCGAAACCCTTGAAGTATTGGGTGATGGTCATGTCGTAAACGGCGTGAAGATCATCGATAAGTCAAAAGGGGAGGAGAAGGTGATCCCGGCCACAGGCTTCTTCGTCGCGATCGGCCACAAACCGAATACCGATATTTTCAAAGACTTCATCACGCTCGACGAAACGGGTTACATCGTGAACCAACCCGGTACGTCCCGCACCAATGTAGCCGGCGTTTTCGTAGCGGGTGATGCCGCTGACCACGTCTACCGCCAGGCGATTACCGCAGCGGGCACCGGCTGTATGGCGGCGCTTGATGCCGAACGCTATTTGGCAGCGTTGTCGTAATAGACCGTATCATAAAACGAAAGGGCCGGATGTATCCGGTCTTTTTTTTCGCGGGTGCGTTTGCTTTTTTGATAACTTTAACAACGGCAAGCAGTTATATTATCTATCCCAACATCCGCGTATGAAGCAATCCTTACTCCTTCTTCTTTTGCTGTCACTCCCCTTTTCTGCCTCATATGGGCAATGGTGGACACCGCAGTCTTCCGGTACTTCCCAACCCCTGAACGACGTTTTCTGCCTCACACCTGAAGAGGTAGTCGTGGTAGGCGAATCGGGTACCATCCTCAAAACGACCAACGGCGGAACTTCGTGGTCAACCCGGGCATCCGGTAGCGCGAGTTCGCTGTACCGCGTGCAATTTCTCGACGCGCTACAGGGCGTAGCGGTGGGTTCAGGAGGTACGATTCTGAAAACCTCCGATGCCGGCGAGACCTGGACGCCTGTCGACAGCGGTGTTACCGACCCCCTTTACGGACTCTCTATCCTCAATGAGAGTGTGTGGTTTGTATCGGGCGAAAACGGCACCCTCCGTAAGACAGTCGACAGCGGTGCTACGTTCACGACCCTATCCTTTCCGGTCACGACGCCCATCGTCCGCCTGCAATTCCTCAATGCCAATGTAGGCTATGCCATGTCGGAAGGTCTCTATAAAACGACCGATGGGGGCGCCACGTGGGAACTCAAATATGCCCTTCCGTATCAATCCATATACTTCGCAACGCCTTTCTACTTCATCACGCCCAACATCGGGTTCATAGCCAACCAGGAGGGAACGGTCTTCCGCACCACCGATGGGGGCGACATTTTCTCGGCTTTCAGTTCGGCCGGTTTCGGTCCGCTTGATGTATTCGCCTCAAACGATGCGTCGATATGGGCGGTCAACAATGCGGCGACACTTTGTGGTTGTGACTCGTTCTGTATATCGAAGTTTGACCTGTCGCCCGATGCGCCCTTCGAAAGTGCCGAAAACTGCGAGTTGGGAGGCGAGAACACCGGTCGTTTCCAGGCCATCCGTTTTGCGAATGCCACTACCGGATATGTGGTCGGACAAAGTGGGAAGATATACAAGAACACGACCGGCATGATGGGGCCCCTGGCCACGAATACCTTCGATTGGCAGGCAATCCGGTTGTATCCTAACCCGTCGTCAGGAAGGGTGACGGTGTACCTGGGACAAAATGCCCCGACCTCCATGACGCTTGAAATAGCCGACAGTATGGGCAAAGTGGTGTATAACGCCGCTACCCTGGATCGGGAAGCTATAGTGGATGTGTCGCGATGGGCAAAGGGACTTTACTTTCTGTCCGTCACCGCTCAGGGCCAACGGCATACCGAGAAACTGATAGTGAACTAATAAAAAAACCGGTGATGAGCCGGTTTTTTTGTGTAGAAAAGGAAAGGCTGCCTATTTCATCTGCTTCTTAAGCAATTTGGCGTTGTCGGCGAATTTCCGGATTTCCATTTTCGGTTCGCCGTAAATCCGCACTTCCGCATCGCCCGAGGCTTCGACCGCCAGCGTGGTATCGGCCCAGATATCGCAGTTTACATAGCCTTCCGCCACCAAAACGATGTTCTTGGCTGTGAGCTTCTTTCCAATGAAACCGGCGTTATTGTCGAGGCGCAGCGTCATATCGATGACATCCCCCTCGATGGTGGCCTCGCCTTTTTGGTAGAGGTCGCACTTGAATTGGGTGGCGGCGATCAGCGCTTTCACGGTCGCATTCTTGCTGACCAGGATGGTAGCGCTTTCTGATTTGCCGTTCAGGGCCACCTGCGCACGATCATCGGCGGATATCGTAAAACTCTTCGGTGACAGGTTGAGGTTGAGTTTTGCATTGTCATACGCGTCAAACCGGATGTCCTCCAATTTGATTTCTTCGAGTGCGTTCACGACCGATTTGTGTTTCGCCATTACGCTTGTGAAGGCATCGGTGTAGGTTACCCGGATACTGAATTTCTTCGCCCCGCTGATGTTTTTTGCCATCGAAAGAATGAGGGTACTGCCATTATAGGAAAGGCCCAGCGCCTCGTGCAGGTTGTCGTCGGCTTCGATCTCGACGCCGTTTTTGTCGCCTTTGATGAGTGATACTTCCAGTTCGTCCCGAACTTCAAGTGCCGTAAAGGGCTCCACGGCTTTCTGTTCGATCGTGACGATCTTCGAACCTTTGAGGGTTTCTTTTTTCTGGGCGTGCACCAGGGTCACGACGAGTAACGACAATACGAATAAGAGACGCTTCATGTTTGGTTAGGTTTACGCAAATATAATAGGAAGTTGGTCGATTTGTGATGCACGAAATTTCGAGCTGAGAAAATAAAATAGCAGGGATCGCCGAGACGTAATACTGGTCAATTGCCTGACCGGTCGGGCAGGGCTCACGACACCGCCGTTCCCTTTCTTCGAAACGAAAAATTCGCAACCATCCTCTATTTTCAAACGATTTTTATGCGGAATCTGCAACGAAAACCCCAAACGTTTACGTCCGAAACGTAACGTTTTACGTCACAGGGGGTAAAATTTTACGTTGTCAGGGGTAAAACTTTACGTTTGGAACCTAAAATTTTACGTCCGCCTACGTAAAACTTTAGGTTTCGAGGGTAACGCTTTGGGTTCGGGACGTAACGTTTTAGGTTTTGGGAGGAGGGTGGGTAGTTGATAGTTCATGGTTCATAGTTCATGGTTCATGGTTCATAGTTGATAGTTCAGAGTTCATCGTTCATCGTTCATCGTTGATAACCCAAACCCCAAACCCCAACCCAGAACTCTCAACCCAGAACCCTCAACCCTCAACTATCAACTGTCAACTATCAACTGTCAACTCCTAACATCCTATCTTTGTCTTCGTGAAAATTTCCGTTGTCATCCTCAACTACAACGTGCGCTGGTTCCTGCAGCAGTGTGTGGACAGCGTGGTGAAGGCGTTGCACGGACTCGACGGCGAGATCATCGTGGTCGACAATGCCTCGCCCGACGACAGTGTGTCGATGGTCAAGACGGTTTTTCCGCAGGTGCGACTCATCGAAAATGCAGATAATGCGGGATTTCCCAAAGGCAATAATAAAGGAGTGGAAGCAGCGTCCGGCGAATGGCTCTGCATCCTGAACCCGGATACGGTCGTTCCTGAGAATCTCTTCCGAAACCTATTGGAATTTGTATCCGCCAAAACGGCTATCGGGGCGGTCGGCACCCGACTGGTCGACGGCACCGGGCATTTCCTTCCCGAAAGCAAACGGATGCTGCCCACGCCGATGGTGTCGTTGGGCCGTATGACCGGACTCTACAAATGGTTCCCCGAGACATTCGGACATTATTATGCCCCCCATGTTTCACCTACCTCGATCGGAAGGGTGGACGTACTCGTGGGGGCATTTCTCTTTCTCCGAACGGAAGACTACCGGGCGCTCGGCGGTTTCGACGAACGGTTTTTTATGTATGGGGAAGACATCGACCTATCCTACCGCCTGCAACTCACCGGAAAAGCGAACTATTTTTTCGGGCACGCCACGGTGTTGCACTACAAAGGAGAAAGCACCCTGAAAGACATCCGCTATGCCCGTCGCTTTGCCGATGCGATGACGTTGTTCCACCAAAAGCATTTTCGTGTGCCCGCGCCGGTTGCGGCACTTTATAGCCTCGGAATCCGACTGTTCGCCCGATACAAATTCCGCAAAGCCGCTCACCATCCGGTGCAGATTCCGCAAGGGTACCTCATTGTGACCGATAAAAAAGAAGTTTCGGAACGAATACGCCTAAAAACCCAAAAAAATGCAACGCAAGTCGCATTTGAAGACGTAAAATCCGTAATTTCGCAAACGTTTTCGCTGGCAACGCCATTGGAAGTTTGGCTTGATGTCGACTACATCGGATACGAACGGTCCATCGGCTTTCTGGAAGCATGGAAAGATAAAGGGCTGACCTTTAAATTTCTGCATCCGACGGAAGGTTATGCCATCGGAAGCGATAGCAGTGAAGGGCGCGGAACCGTCCTCCATTTTTAAATAATACGTACTTTTGCAAACGACTGCAACCACGGTTTTATGGCAAAGTTTGAACTGAAATTGCCCAAAATGGGCGAAAGCGTCGCTGAGGCGACCATTACTAACTGGCTTAAGAAAGTAGGCGACCCTATTGAGGCCGACGAGGCTGTACTTGAGATCGCTACCGATAAGGTCGATTCAGAAGTACCGTCGGAGGTGTCGGGTGTTTTGTCTGAAATCCTGTTCAACGAGAACGATGTGGTGAAAGTAGGCCAGACCCTGGCGTATATCGAAACCGCAGGCGGCGTGGCAGTAGAAGCCCCTTCACACGATATCCCGGCTGCGGCAGCCGCCGTCGAAAAAACGGTGGAAGCAGCCAAAGCGGTCGTTTCAACGCCCGATTTCGCAGGCTCCGATAAGTTCTATTCGCCATTGGTAAAGAACATCGCCAAAGAAGAAGGCATTTCGGTAGCCGAACTCGATGGCATCGCCGGAACCGGCAAAGACGGTCGTGTGACCAAAACCGATATCCTCGACTATATCGCCAACCGCAAGTCGGGCGCTGTCGTACATCCAAAACCGGCAGATGCTGAGCTCAAACTGGCCGCCCCGGCTCCGGTAGAAGCGCCAAAAGCGGCCCAGGTCATTCCGGTATCAGTAAACGGCGGCGACGAGATCGTCGAAATGGACCGTATGCGGAAACTCATTTCGACCTACATGGTGCAGTCGGTGCAAACCTCGGCCCACGTGCAGTCGTTCATCGAAGTGGATGTGACCAACATCGTCAAGTGGCGCGATAAAGTGAAGAATGCGTTCGAGAAACGCGAAGGCGAGAAACTGACCTTTACGCCCATTTTTATGGAAGCGGTTGCCAAAGCGCTCAAAGACTTCCCGATGATGAATATCTCGGTCGATGGTGAATACATCATTAAAAAGAAAAACATCAACCTCGGTATGGCCGCGGCCCTTCCGAACGGTAACCTGATCGTGCCGGTCATTAAAAATGCCGACCAACTCAACCTGGTGGGTATGGCGAAGGCGGTCAACGACTTGGGTAACCGCGCGAAGGCAGGCAAACTGAAACCAGATGATACACAAGGCGGTACGTATACCGTCACCAACGTCGGAACCTTCGGCAGCGTGTTCGGTACGCCGATCATCAACCAGCCTCAGGTAGGCATCCTCGCATTGGGCGCCATCCGCAAGGTGCCGGCCGTCATCGAAACTCCTGAAGGCGACTTCATCGGCATCCGCCAGAAGATGTTCCTGTCGCACAGCTACGACCACCGCGTGGTCGACGGTGCCTTGGGTGGCAGCTTCGTGAAGCGCGTGGCCGACTATTTGGAGGCGTTCGATGTGAATAGGGATATCTAACATCAAAGTAATTACTTGAAGAAAAGACAGCCGGTTACGCTGTCTTTTTTTATTTTTGGATAAACTTTTGGCATGAGAAACCTCCTGATTGTCACACTGATGGCTATAACGTGTTGCCATGCACAGATACCCACTTTGGACGCTGACTTCGGCTCGTCTGGAGTTACACTTGCAGATCTTACAAACGGACTCGACGCCGTGGGAACCATCGGTCGTCAATCCGATGGCAAGTTGGTTGCGACGGTCTTCGGTACCTATAGTATTGACGGTAGTATCCGCCTTGCACGTTTCACTGAAAACGGACTCCTCGATACTACATTTGGGGTAAATGGCATGGTGGAAACACCTTTTTTCTGTCTGGGAACGGATAGTAAACAGCGTATTGCCGTACAATCGGATAATAAGATACTGGTGGTCGGAGGAATAAAAACGAGCGTAGGTCTTATTCATAAAAACGCGTTGACGCGTTATGAGGCGGATGGCTCCCTCGATATGAGTTTTGGAGATATGGGCCTTTCGGGCGGTCCGGGTACTTCTGAGGCAGAATGTGTGACGGTGTTGGAGGATGGCAGTATCATGGTGCTGGGCGGAAGTTCGTCGGGAGTGGTGTTATCAAAGTATCTCACGAGTGGTTATTGGGATATGGGGTACGCGGATGGCGGCAGGATTTCGTTTTCATTTACCGACTCGACGGATGACATAGAATGGGCCAAAAAGATCATTGTCCAGCCCGACGGTACGGTCTTGGTACTTGTGGAAGTCGAACAGTTAATAAATGATTCGCGGTGGCGTGCCCCTGCGGTAGCAAAACTTACAGCGTCCGGCGAGTTCGTTACCGATTTTGGATCGGAGGGTAAATGGATGGGCGAAATGACGAAAGAGTCAAATGCCTATGATTTTTCTGTTCTCCCCGATGGTACGATTGTCATAGTGGGCGACCAGAAATCGCTAGCCACGAGTTTTCGGGAGGGCACGATTATGAAACTTGATTCAGCCGGTAATCCAATCAGCTCATTTGGATCTGGAGGTGTAGTTTTCGATACGCTGTCGGGCGGTACCGGAGATACGACTTTTCATTCTAACCTGATACTGGATGGAAAGATACTGTGTCTGGCCTACCTTCAAACCTCTTTAACAACCGGCGACATAGGTTTGGCCCGCTACCTTCCGGACGGCACGCTGGATACCACATTCGGTAACCAGGGAAAATATATCCTGGATGCGACAGGCGGCGTGGAAGTGGCTGTTTCTATGTACTTGCAGCCGGACGGTAAATGTGTAGTAGGAGGCCTTACGTTTACTTCGGCGCTGCTTGCAAGGTTGGATGTGGGTAACCTCGGTACAAGCGAAGATAGGATAAACCTTATTACTGCCTGGCCCAATCCATTTTCTGACAAAGTTGTGTTGTCGGGCCTAACGTCCGAAACCCAGGTGGCGTTGTGCGACCTGTCGGGGAAGGTACTCCACGAGAGCTATCTGCAGCCCGATCAACCTGTTTGGCCGCTTCCGCAGTCGCTGGCCAAGGGCGTCTACTTATTAAAGTTGGTTTCCGGAAATGCATATCGCACCCTCAAACTGGTCAAATCCTGATGACCACTACCACAACGCCATCGACCCGCAGTGGCAGCTTCGTCAAGCGCGTGGCCGACTACTTAGAGGCGTTCGATGTGAACCGCGATAGTTAAAAGTTATGACCCGGACGCTGTTCCGGGTTTTTTTGTGGTTTTGTCATAGTGACCTGCCGCGTCCCGCAGCCTTTTCGCAATGCGCGACGCCAATAACCGCGGCGCCAACACCTTGACGTATTCCCCAAACGACAGGATTTCCTTCTCCAGTTCGAAATTCAAAACAACATCGATACGCACCAAAATACCGCCTTCCTGTTCGGCCAGCACCGTCTGTGAGTGGTGAAGGGGTTTCGTCAGTACGTAGGGTGCGTGGCGGGGGTGAAATTTCAGCAGCACTTTCTGCGCGCGGTCTTTCGGGCTCTTCGTCACACCAATCAGGTCGTCGTAATACCGTTCAAAATCCACGCCGTCGTATTCCACAAAAGGCTCTTTTGTCAACTCGTGGAACTCGATGATCCGATCCAGCGCCAGCGTCAGCATCGCGCCACCGCGCGGCGTGCAGATCAGGAACCAGCGATTGCGGAACTCTTTCAGTAAATACGGATAATAGACCTTGCGTTGTGAGTCGAGCGCGCGAAACGATTTGTATTCGATCATTAACGGCGTCTTCGACAAAATAGCCTGGTAGAGCCGGTTGATGTGTTCGAGGCCCTTCAGTTGCGCGTTGCTTTCAAACTGTATGTAGTTCCGGGACTGCCCGGTCGACTTGTTCACGTTATTCTCGAGTCGCGCTATCATATCGCTCATCTCCTCGAAATACTGAAAACCGTTCAGGTGCTTGAGCAGGCTGACGACCTCTTTCATCTTTTCGGTATCGGCGTGGCTTACGGGCGAATTGGTGATGCTGTACTGCTCGTCTTCGTAAAGGTAGAACTTCCGGTCGATCACGACAATCGGGGCATTGTACCCCAGCTTATCGCTCCGCATCATCTGTATGTCGCCCTGTATCGTCCGGCGGCTCACACCACTCGAAATGCCTTCGTATTCGTACAGCGCGTCGGACACTTTCGCGATCAAATCCTCCAGCGTCCATTTTCGGAAACGGTTGCGCAGGCAGGCGTCGATGGTTTTATATCGTAACAGAGCGAGTTTGTTGGTAGCCATAGTGTTTGTTTTGTCATTCTTGTCCTTCTGCCGCCTGTTGCTTTTTCCTGCGCCTGGCAAATGTTTGGGGCGCGCCCCTTCGACAGGATATTGTTGTTAGCCGGTCGGTCCTGTCCAGTCGAAGGGTCGGGCTGTTCGTTGCAACTCCTCGCGGCAAAAGCCGTTTTTCAGCCCTTGGCTCCGGCTTCCTCCGGTCGCCGTGCCAATGGGCGAAAAACCCGGCCTTTGCCGCTGCGGGGTTTCCACTTCCATCCCTCGCGCAGGCAGCTTCAGAGGAAAATACCCGTTTTTGGCCTTCCCAAATGTAGCCAATCACGTTGTAAATACGCAGTCTATTTGCGTACTACGTTTTTAATGAAAGTTTTTTGATATAAATTAATGTTTTAAATATATGAAATACAGTGAATTGTAAAATAAATTTAAAATAATTAAAACTGCGCAAATGCAATGCGTAATAAGCCGGACATCTTTGCCTTGTCAGTAACGAACACTGGCGCCGAAAAAAAAAACGAAGCCATGAAATTCAATTTACGTATCCGTAAGACAACGCAGGTCGTCAACCATGAAAAAGCAAAAGCCTATGTGATGACGCCTGAAACCGAACTGTATGCCGCTGTCGCTACTGCCGGACTCAGCGATATGTTCTATGAATCGACCGATAAACGGCTCGAGCGCATCGTCGCCCTGATCGCCCAATGTAGCCCCGAATTCGTTGCGAAGCTTGCCGTGTATGTACGTACCGAAATGCACCTGCGATCCGTACCTGCCGTACTCGCCGTAACGCTGGCGAAACAGCAATCGGGTAATGCCATTGTGGGTGCCGCTGTGGCCGGAGTCGTTCGGCGTGCCGATGAAATCACCGAGTTGCTCGCCGTATACCAGCTACTGAATGGCCGTACGGGTGCCAAAAAGTTGGGCGCACTTTCAAAACAGGTACAGAAAGGTCTGTCGGTCGCATTCAACCGCTTCGACGAATATCAGTTCGCCAAGTATAACCGCGACACCGAAATAAAACTCCGCGACGCGCTCTTCCTCGTGCATCCAAAAGCGAAGAACGAAAACCAGCAGGTCGTTTTTGATAAAATAGCCAGCAAGTCACTCAGCGTACCCTATACATGGGAAACAGAATTGTCGAAACTCGGGCAGGTGGATTTTGCCAGCAACGGCGAAAAAAATAAGGCGTTCACACAGAAGTGGGAAGAACTCATCGATGCCAGCGCTTTAGGCTATATGGCGTTGCTCCGCAACCTGCGTAACATCGCCGAAGCCAACGTTTCCCGAAAACACATCGCGAAAGTCTGTGACGTGCTGTCGGACCAGGATCAGGTAGCGAAATCCAAGCAGTTACCGTTTCGCTTCCTGGCCGCGTACCGCGAGGTTAAAGTGTTGAAATCGCCCTATGTCGCATCATTGTTGACGGCTATAGAAGAGGCTGTCATGCACAGCGCGCAGAATATAAAAGGTTTCGGTTTCGACACCTCGCTTGTTATCGCCTGCGATGTTTCGGGTTCGATGCAGCAACCGGTTTCCAAGAGAAGCAAAGTGATGCTTTACGACATCGGGTTGATGCTCGCCATGCTCCTGCAATCACGCTGCAAGGTCGTAACGGCCGGAATGTTCGGCGACCGCTGGAAAGAAATCAACGTCTCACGACGCAACGTCCTGTCGAATGTCGAAGCATTCTATCGACGCGAAGGCGAGGTGGGCTACGCGACCAACGGTCATCTGGTCATCGAATCGCTGATTGCCCGCCGACGTATCGTCGATAAGGTGATGCTGTTCACCGACGTACAATTGTATGACAGCTCCGGCCATGGCAATTCGTTCGCCTCGTCCTGGGCACGATATAAGAAAATCGCCCCGGAGGCAAAAGTCTATGTATTCGACCTGGCAGGCTACGGCCAGATGCCGCTGGATGTCCGCCAGAACGATGTACACCTGATCGCAGGCTGGTCAGACAAGATCTTCGACGTACTCGATGCCATCGAAAACGGTGGATCGGCCGTCGAGAAGGTGATGGCTGTGCCATTGACCTAATTCATGTCCCCCGTGGTCAAAGGAATTGCGGGGGATTCACGAAAAAAAGGTGCCGTAGCGCCGGGTTACTTCGTGGCCAACGCAGGTTCGAATCCTGCCATCGACGCGAGTCGATGAATGCCCGGTGCGCTTGTCGCCCTTACCAATAAATGCGTGTGCCGTAACGAAGGGTTACTTCATTCCTTACTCTTGGGTCGCAGGTTCGAGTCCTGCCGCCGTGAGGCGTAGCTCAGCCGGTAGAGCAAAGAAAAAACAGTCCCTTTGTGTCTGTCGCCCCGCACCACATACGGAATGCCGCAGAAAAGAGATACTTCGTCGTCAATTGAGGGAGGAATAGCGCAGTCGCCTTATGCGGCAAGGCTATCCGGTTCGACTCCGGCTTGACATGCCCCGCCTCTTTTCGATTGTCGCTTCCGTTTTTCAAGAGTGCCGTAGGAAAGGATTACTTCGATCCACTCCAAATGTGCCTTTTCGTTTGTTGCCTCTTTTATTTAGATAAAACAGTAGCCGCCCTGCCGGAAGTCGTATCCGGCAGGGCATCGCGAGAGGAATTACTAACTTTACAAAACATGAAAACACCTATTACAAAAGACCTTTTGGTCGAAGCGGGCTTCCCGAAAAAACTGGCGGGTCCCGCACTTTACCTGGTTTACCAACATATGACAGGCATGCCATATGAGGAAATAATGGGTCTGCTCAAAAAGCTGAACGAAAATCCGGCTGCCTTCGTTGACGAACCGATTATCGGTTCTCTCGCGACGCAAATCATGGCGTACCAAGAAGAAATGAAAGACGTCGTTGCGCTGCGCGAAACAGTACCCGACTATGCTGTGTATGGAACTGAACATATTGAAGAAGGCGCCCACCGCCAAATGGAAGTGGCAATGCGTCTTCCGATCACGGCGGCCGGGGCGCTGATGCCCGATGCCCACCAAGGCTATGGTTTGCCCATCGGTGGCGTGCTGGCGACACGAAACGCGATCATCCCCTATGGTGTGGGGGTGGATATCGGTTGCCGTATGGCGCTTTCCATCTATGATATACCGGAGAGCGATTTTGCGCTGCACAAGGCGAAGTACCAACGCGAACTAATCGCTCACACGCGATTCGGCGCCGGACACGGCTTCCACGGTTCGGAAAAAGCCAACCACGATGTGATGGATCACCAAGCGTTCAATCTTACACCGATGCTCCGTCACCTGAAGGATAGGGCGTGGTCACAACTCGGCACCTCGGGCGGGGGCAACCACTTCGTCGAATTCGGCGTCATCGAGTTCGCTGAAGCCGATGCAGTGCTCGGCGTGCCGAAGGGTCGGTATGTGGCACTTTTGACACATTCCGGGTCACGTGGGTTCGGGGCTACCATAGCCGGGCACTATACTAAGGTGGCAAAAGCAAAAATGATACTACCGGCCGAGGCGGCTAACCTGGCCTGGCTCGACCTGCAGTCGCAGGAAGGGCAGGAGTACTGGATCGCCATGAACCTGGCCGGGGACTATGCCTCTGCCTGCCATGAGGTAATCCACCGTAAAATGGCGCACGCTATTGGGGCGACCGTGCTGGCGAAAGTAGAGAACCACCACAACTTCGCCTGGAAAGAAATCTGGAATGGCGAAGAGGTGATCGTACACCGTAAAGGTGCTACACCCGCCGGAAAAGGCGTGATGGGTATCATTCCAGGTTCCATGACCGCGCCGGGATTCCTCGTGAGGGGAAAAGGGGTAGACGCCTCGCTTCAGTCGGCTTCACACGGCGCGGGTCGCCAGATGAGCCGGACCTTCGCCATCAAGAATATCAGCAAACAGCAGATGCGCGATGTGTTGAAGGAACACGGGGTGACGCTCATCGGTGCAGGCAAAGACGAAGCGCCGATGGCCTATAAAGATATCCATGCGGTAATGGAGGCGCAACGCGACCTGATAGAGGTGGTCGCTACGTTCCATCCGAAGATCGTCAGGATGGCCGACGACGGAAGTCGTGAAGATTAAAGAAGGAAGTCCGGTAGTGCGCTATCGGACTTTTTTATAAGTACTAAGCGCCAGAATTCCCGCAATCAACACCGGAGCCATCAGTGCGAAGTAAAGTCCGAATACTTTCAGCAAACCTATCGATACCACCCCACACACCACAAAGGCCAGCATTTGCCGCCACGCCCGTTGCGGCTGCCGGAGTGCTTTGCCGTCTTCGACGTACCCCAAAAAGGGCAGGAGGAAGGCCACGACACCGAGGAGGATGAAAATAAGCTGCATAAACCAAATATACGTCTTTTAAGCAACAACCGTCACGCAGAAGGGGTCGCGTGAGGGATTGAGGCAGTTGTCTGAGCCCGGCACGCAGCCTGCGGAGTGCCCGGCGAGTGCCGAAAGCCCGACGGCGCCGACTGCCAACTGCGAACCCTACCTGAATCATGATGGTGACTGCGACTGTGACTGCGACTGCGACTGAGAAGGCGCCGGCACGCCCAAAAATCCCTCCCGCTCACTATGAAACGCAATTTCCTCTTTATCTTTGCCCTTCCAAAACTGTTACAATGGAACTTCACCTCCACAGGCCCCTGTGTTTTTTCGATCTCGAGACTACGGGCGTCGACATCTGCAAAGACCGTATCGTCGAAATTTCGATTTTTAAGGTCTACCCAAACGGAAATAAGGAAAGCCGGACGTGGCTGGTGAACCCGACCATTCCGATTCCGCCGCAATGCACGGCCGTGCACGGCATTACCAATGAAAAGGTGGCCAATGAGCCGACGTTCAAGGAGATTGGACCGCTGGTCTATAATATGATCAAGGATTCGGACCTGGCCGGTTTCAACTCCGACCGTTTTGATATTCCGTTGCTGGCGGAGGAATTGCTGCGCGCCGGACTCGACTTCGATATGAAATCGCGGGTATCGGTCGATATCCAGACGATTTTCCACAAAAAAGAAGAGCGTACGTTGTCGGCGGCCTACAAGTTCTATTGCGGCAAGACCCTTGAAAATGCGCACTCGGCGGAGGCGGATACGATGGCGACCTATGAAATCCTGAAGGCGCAACTCGAGCGCTATCCCGACCTGGAAAATGAAGTACGGGCGCTTTCCGAATATTCCACCCGCAAGAAAATCGCCGATTTCGCCGGTATGATTGCCTTTGATGCCGATGGCGACGAAATCTTCACCTTCGGCAAGCACAAAGGGGTGAAGGTCGACAAGATCTTCGACCTCGAGCCGGGCTATTTCAGTTGGATCCAGAACGCCGATTTCCCGCTGTATACGAAAAAGGTGTTGACGGGAATTAAGTTGCGGCGGTTGAATAATAAGTTGAGTTGAGAATTAGCGAATTAGCGAATTAGCCAATGAGCTAATACGCACTACCATTCGCTAATTCGCTAATTTTCACATTCGCTAATTACCATGAAAATCATCTGCATCGGCCGTAATTACGCCAACCACATCGCCGAACTCCAGAACGAGCGTCCGTCAGAGCCGGTTATTTTCCTCAAACCCGACACAGCTGTGGTGCAAAAGCAGTTTCCGTTCGTGATTCCGGAGTTCAGTACGGATGTGCACCACGAAGTGGAAGTGTTGGTGAAAATCAACAAAGTCGGCAAACACATCGCCCAGAAATTTGCGCATAAATACTACGATGAAATCGGGCTGGGTATCGATTTTACCGCACGTGACCTGCAACAACGCCTGAAAGACAAGGGGTTGCCATGGGAGAAGGCTAAGGCGTTCGACGGTTCGGCCGTGATTGGTGATTTTTTGCCAAAGTCGCAATTTGAATCATTAGAAAATCTTACTTTTGAGTTGACCGTAAACGGAAGCAGGGCGCAGATAGGGAACACCTCGCACATGCTGTGGAAGATAGACGAACTCATCGCCTATGTCTCGCAGTTCTTTACGCTCCGAACCGGAGATGTCCTGTTTACGGGAACACCGGAAGGCGTGGCGGCAGTGCAACCGGGCGATGTGCTGGAAGGCTTCCTGGAAGGTCAGCAATTATTCAGGACCCAAATTAAGTAATGGCCATACATTATAACCTGGCGAAAGTGCACGCCATCTCCGACAACGACGACGCCTTCGTGCGCCAAATCCTGACCCTTTTCATTACCGAAGTGCCGGAAGACCTGGCGGAGGTAAGGGAAGGTATCAAAGAGAAAGACTACCAACGCGCCTACGCGTTCGCACACAAAATTAAACCGACCTTTGACCTTCTCGGCATGACCGTCGCCTTCGACGAAATCCGCGCCGTGGAAGAGTGGACCAAACGACAGGGCAAAAAGAAGGAAATCAAAGACACCTTCGATAGTATCGCGGAAAAGGTCGACAAGGCCTCGCGTGAAATCCGGAAGGACTTCGGTATCTGATCATGAAAAGAGCGCTTTTTTTGCTGTTGTTGACCACGTCGGCATGGGCGCAGAAGGACTTTGCATTCGATTATATTGCCGAGTACGATTTCCGGATGACCGATTCGGCAAAGGTGGAAAAGCGTTGGTTTTGGTTCAACTCACACGATAATTCGTATCGCCTGGAAATCATTGACACGGGCAGGGGTACTGTCCGTTGTTACTTCTACGAAATCAACGGCAAGACGTCGACGTTCATCATGGACAAGGAGCAGTTTTTCGCCGGGGCGGCCTGCGCGACGAATTGCAAACTGGTCACCGATATGTTCCGCGACCGGTATTACCACGAAGAAGACTACGCGCTCACGTCGGTCGATACGCTGGTAAACGGTACACCCCGGAAGCTGTTCACGGCAGCCAGTAAAGATCCCAAACGCGAGCAGCGAAAGAAACTTGGAAAGGCTTGTTATATCTACGGCAACCAGCCCGAATTCGATAAACCGATGCTTATCCCGGCCATCGATTATTACCTGTGGAAACAGGATCCGAAATTCCCGGCCGGACTCCCCCTTGACCGCTACCAACTTACTTTCGAAGGCAAGCGCACGGTTTGGTACCACTTGGTGGAGTACGCCCCGTTGAAAGTCTATTTTATCATCCCTAAAGAATGCGCCGACTGATATGAAAGCAGCCATTATTACCATTGGAGACGAAATTTTGATCGGCCAGATTGTCGACAGCAACTCGGCCTATATGGCCAAAGCCCTCGACGCCATTGGCGTGGCGGTGTATGAAATGGCGTCGATTTCCGATTCGGGCGACCATATCCGGGAGACGTTTGCCTACTACCAGGATGTAGTGGACATCGTATTGGTGACCGGCGGACTCGGGCCGACCAAAGACGATATCACCAAAAAAATCATCTGCGAGTATTTTGACGATACGCTGGTAACGGATGAAGCCGTATTGGCCCACGTTACCCGCCTCATCGAGCAGTATTTCAAACGTCCGATCACCCAACTCAACCGCGACCAGGCGTTGGTGCCCTCAAAAGCGGTAGTGCTGCACAACGAATACGGCACCGCGCCGGGCATCTGGATGCGGAAAGACAAGACGGTATTCGTCTTCATGCCGGGCGTGCCGTTTGAAATGAAAGGACTGATGGAGAAATCGGTCATCCCACGCATACAGGCCGAGTTCGAGCGGCCGTTCATCCTCCACAAAACCCTCCTGACCTATGGCATGGGTGAAAGCCTGCTGGCCGAAACCATTGCCACGTGGGAAGAAAACCTGCCCGAAACAATCAAGTTGGCCTACCTTCCGGCGCCCGGTCGTGTGCGGCTGCGGTTGTCGGCCCGCGGGCGCGACAAGGCCGCACTCGAACGCATTATCGACGAGCAGGTAGCCCTCTTGCAGCCGCTCATCGGGCACATCATCACCGGGTTTGAGGATGGGGAGACCATTGAAGTGACAGCCGGAAAACTCCTGGCGCAAAAAGGCCTCACCCTTGCGCTGGGCGAAAGCTGCACCGGTGGTCGCATCGCGCAGATGCTGACGTCGGTACCCGGCGCGTCGGCCTACTTCCGCGGTGGTGTAGTCAGTTACACGAAAGAAGCCAAGATCGATCTGCTGGGCGTGAACCCCGATACGATAGCGGCCCATACGGTCGTGAGCGCCGCCGTAGCCGAAGAAATGGCACAGGGCGCCCAAGGCCGGTTCGGGTCTGATTACGGTATCGGCGTCACCGGAAATGCCGGCCCCACGACCGATGACACCAGCGAAGAAGTGGGTACGGTGTATATCGCGCTCGCCACTCCGGAAGGCGTGGTATCCGAGCGTTTTTCCATGGGCCAACCCCGTGCGAAGGTCATCGAACGCGCGGCGGTAAAAGCACTGGAAATGCTGCAAAAAGAAATTTTTAAAAATGTCGGGGCATAATTTTGCTGTAACGTTTCTTTTTCTTTTCTTTGCACCCTGATTTTGAATAACGAATAAACGATACGAGTCATGTCAAGAGTTTGTGCACTTACGGGAAAGAAGGCGATGGTCGGGAACAACGTATCCCACGCCATGAACAAGACCAAAAGGAAGTTTTCCGTAAACCTGGTAAAGAAGCGTTTTTACCTGGCGGAAGAAGGTCGCTGGATTACCCTGCGTGTAGCCGCTTCTACGATCAAGACTATCAACAAAAACGGAATTGAAGCGGTACTGAAGCAAGCGAAAGCGGACGGTTTCGTTAAGTAATTCCCTTAATACACGAGCAAGATGGCAAAGAAAGGCAACAGAATCCAGGTAATTTTGGAGTGCACCGAGCACAAGACTTCAGGTGTACCAGGGACATCCCGCTATATTACGACAAAGAATAAAAAGAATACTCCGGACCGTCTGGAGATCAAAAAATTCAACCCGATCCTGAAAAGGGTAACCGTTCACAAAGAAATCAAGTAATACGTCATGGCAAAGAAAACCGTAGCAACCCTGCAAACGCAGTCGAAAAGGCTGACCAAAGCGATCAAAATGGTAAAATCGCCTAAGACAGGTGCGTACACGTTCGTTGAAAGCGTCATGGCGCCCGAACTGGTGGACGATTTCCTGAAAAAGAAATAAGATCGTATCGACCTCATACAGAAGCTGCTCTATCGGGCGGCTTTTTTGTTGGATACGGGTGAGCGAATCATATGAGGATTCGTGCAAACACCACTCCTTTCAATAGGTATCCCTATCCACATCCAATTTCCGTATATTTGTGCAGCAATTCCGGCTCTCCGTTGCAAGTCCTCGCCCCACCGCCGGTTTTTTGTGGCCTTGGCATCGGCTTCCGTTGGTCGCCGCGCCAAAACCCAAAAACCACGGCCGTTCGGCTCCGGGCTTTCCACTGCGATCCGGGCTGCGATGAGTGAGAAAATTAGCGAATTAGCGAATTAGCGAATTATGCGGTTTTCCATTCGCTAATCCGCTAATTGTCACATTCGCTAATTGAAATGAGCTTCTTCAAACGCTTCTTCTCCTCCGATAAACCCGTCCTGAAAGACGAGGAAAAACAAACCCTCGACAAAGGACTCGAAAAGTCGAAAACCTCCTTTTTCTCGAAACTCGCCAAGGCCGTAGCCGGAAAGTCGAGTGTAGACGATGAGGTACTCGATAACCTTGAAGAGATCCTTGTCAATTCCGACGTGGGTGTCAACACGACACTTAAAATCATCGAGCGCATCGAACGTCGGGTGGCGGAAGACAAATACCTGGGCACCGACGAACTCAACCAAATCCTACGCGAGGAAATCGCATCCTTGTTGTCGGAAACCGATTCAGGTGAAGCAACCGAATTCGTCATTCCCACTGGTAAAAAACCGTATGTCATTATGGTGGTAGGTGTCAATGGTGTGGGTAAGACCACGACCATTGGAAAACTCGCCAACCAGTTCAAAAAAGCCGGATACAGCGTCGTCCTGGGCGCCGCCGATACCTTCCGTGCCGCCGCCATCGACCAGCTCCAGATTTGGGCCGATCGCGTGGGCGTGCCCATCGTGAAACAGCAAATGGGCAGTGATCCGGCCTCCGTAGCCTTCGATACACTACAATCGGCTGTCAACCAGAACGCCGACGTCGTGATCATCGACACCGCCGGTCGCCTTCACAACAAAGTGAACCTGATGAACGAGCTGTCGAAAGTGAAACGCGTGATGCAGAAAGTCGTAGGCGATGCCCCGCATGATGTCCTGCTCGTCCTTGATGGTTCCACAGGCCAAAATGCATTTGAACAGGCCAAACAGTTTACGGCTGCTACGGAAGTCACATGCCTCGCCGTTACAAAACTCGACGGCACCGCAAAGGGCGGCGTGGTAATCGGAATTTCCGACCAGTTCCGCATTCCGGTCAAATATATCGGTGTCGGAGAAGGCATCGAAGATTTACAGGTCTTCAACAAATACGAATTCGTCGACTCGTTCTTTAAATGATGTTCCGTCGTTTGAAGCCGCTGCATCTGTACGTGATTTTCATCGCGTTGATACTTGTTTCGCGACTTTTTGAGGAGTGGGGTATTACCGTGGTGCGCTATCTTTTTGTCGCCGCTGGTTTTTGGTTTTTTATCCTCGCATTGGTTCGGTATTTCCGAAAGGGAGAATAAGGGGCTGCGTTATTTTTTTGTGTGCGTGTAGGGTTGTGGAAGATTTTTCTTAGTTTCACAAAAAATCTTCACTATGAGGCCGTTTTTATACCTCCTTCTCCTTTCTTTTTCGTCCTTCGCACAAACCAAATTCCTTGACGGTTATTATATTAACCAACAAGGAATCCGGACGGAATGCCTTCTCGCGGTTGTCGATTATGACAACCTGAATGATGTGGGGACACAACTACGGTTCAGGAAGAACGCGGATGCTCCTGTCGAAACCATTAGTATGTCGGATGTAAAGGAATTAGGCATTGGACAGGCGATGAAGTTTATCCGGGCAGAAGTGGAAGTAGAGGATAGTTCCCTTTATGACACGTCGTTATCCGTCTCGGGAGAACCTATTTGGAAAATCAAAAACCTCTTGCTCCGTTTATGGGTGGAAGGCAATGCCTCACTCTATTCCTATCAGTTTGAAAAGGGAGAGAAGTTCTTTTTTTCAGTAGCCGACAAAAGCATTCCCATCACCCAATTGCTTTTTATGCGCTGGCGTCCGTCGAAGGATGTTTTTAAGGAGCGAAAAGATTACCAGCAACAGCTCTATCAGAACCTCGGTTGCATAGGCTGGTCGATTGCCGACTTCACGAAATTGGCATATGCCGAACGCGACCTGCGGGAGTTTTTTGAACAGGCGAACGCAAAATGCAGCGTTGGCAAGCCCTTTACCGTTTTTCGAAACAATGTTGATAACCGTTTTCAAGTACGTTTGTCCGCAGAGATGGGATTGCGAACGATAAACCTGGAAGTTTCGAGCACATTCGGAAGGATAATCAACGAATCATATCGCTCAATCAGTCCGGGGGTTGAATTTGAAGTCGTAGCACTGTCCGGTAGACTGACAGGCGTCATTGGCCTCGATTTTTTTAAGATAGACGATAGCCCTCCCTCAGTTATAACGCGAACATCAGGAGCCTCCGTTTACTACGAAACCCAGCCCCGGGTCAATCTTTGGGCAATTAATATCCCAATCGGTTTACGCCTTTATGCATGGAATACGCCACGAAACAAGCTTTTTTTGGATGCTTCCGTAGTTTTTTGCCGGCCAGAAGGATACTTTTCGCAGGACGTTCGAATGTATGTGTTTGACGAAGTGACCGCGGTGCAGCGTTTCAAGTCGACGGCGGATCCGAATTTTAGCTTCAATTTTGGCGCCGGTTATACCTTCAATAGCAAGTGGGGCGCCCGGGTTGTATTGGCAACACAAAAAAATTATTTTGTTAATATCGCTACTGGCAATTCTGAGGCGATCTCCAACGATATGAGGTTCGCATTACGCTATACTTTCTACTAACGTATCAGCGCCGATATCTTTTCCCACAGCACTTCGTCAAAATCCGATAATGCCAGATTGACATCGTCTGCCGCATCACCCATGCGTACAATCACCATTTTTTTTGAGGGGACCACGTAAATCTTCTGGTCATTCTTACCTAAAGCCATATACATGTCGGAAGGCCCTGATGGAATAACGCTACCAGCGAATTCATATTGGGTTTGGGGTAGGTGATAGGTTGATTTACCATTCAGCCACCAAAGAAAGCCATACGCCTCATTAATGTTTTGTGAGGTTGTGGTAGCATCGTGGAAAAACGAACTGTTGACAATCGTCTGGGTGTCCCATTTACCCTGGTGAAGGGCCAAGAGGCCGAAACGGGCCATGCTGCGGGTAGTGCTCCAATACACGATATTATCGCCTGAAACCACCCAGGTGCCGGTCATACCGATCTTGTCGCGCAGCCGCGAGTTGAAGTATTCGTTATACGACATTCCGGTCGCCTCGGCCACCACGTCCTGAAGTTTTACAAATACGTTGTGATAGGCCCACCGCGTGCCTGCATCTGCCTTATACGTGAGGCAGTCTGGCGTAACACAGTCGCCATTGGCCAGGTCCTCAATACCAGACGTCATGGTCAGCAAGTGCCGGTTGGTAATCAGATTTTCTTTCGCAAGTGGCATACTGGTCCAGCCGGTACCCAAATACTCCGATACTCGATCCCCTCGGCTGACAAAGCCTTCCTGTTCCGTAATGCCGAATGTAGTCGCGGTGAGCGTTTTTCCGGCGCTTGCCCAATACCACGGACTTGTGGCGGTATGACCATTGAAATAGTGTTCGACCACTATGCGTCCGTTCACGAGTATCATAAAGCTTTTTGAATGTTTCAACTCGAGGTAGTCGAGTAGGGGTTGCAACGCGGTTTCGTCCCATCCCAATGAGGCCGCTGTTTTGGTTTCCCATTCTGTGCCGGTCAGCGGCGGGAAATAGGCAGCTTCGGGCTGTGGCTCGGGAGAAGTCGTGGTGTCAGAAGAGGAGCTGCATGAGAGTAAAGCAAGCAGGCCAATAAGGAAAGAAATGGGTCGCATAGGTATGTTTTCAGGGTAGACGCCAAAAGTATCAAATAGTTTGAAAGCCATCCCTGAAATCGTACTTTTGTAGTATGCGAAATCTGGTGTTGGTAATGATGGTCGGCCTTTTGTATGCCTGTTCACCCGAGGTGAAACGGTCTGATGTGGCCCAACTTAAAGGGTATTGGGAGATTGCCTTTGTGGAGGCGCCCGGACAACAGAAGAAAGAATACAAGGTGAACCCCATGGTCGATTATTTCGAGTTGAAGGGAGGCAAGGGCATCCGGCGTAAAGTCATGCCGCAATTTGACGGCAGGTTCATCGATGCCTCGCTTCCGGAAGACGTAAGGGCCGTCGACAGTGCAGGTGCGGTGTATCTTTCCTTTCGTACGCGCTATTCCAAGTGGAGCGAGCAGGTACTTGATGTGTCTGAGAATACATTAGTACTTCGCAACAAGCAGGGGATTGAATACCACTACAAGAAGTTCGAACCATTCAACATCAAATAATGGCCAAACGCATCAGCAACGAAGGTTCCCTGGGCGATGTCCTGAAGGAAATCATCCAGTCCCACCATCTTCAGGGAGGCATTGACGATGTGTTGGTTCGCAACGCGTGGAAATCCCTCATGGGAAATGGGGTCAATACCTACACGCGTGGCCTTACGTTAAAGGGTTCGGTTCTGCATGTCGAGCTTACGTCCTCCGTACTTCGGGAAGAACTGTCCTACGGGAAAGACAAAATCATCCGTCTGCTGAATGACGAAGTGGGCCGTGAGGTCGTATCGTCGGTAGTATTGCGATAAAAAAAGGCCGTCCCGAAAGACAGCCTCTTTTATACGATACGATTCCGATTAGAATTGCTCCCGTCCAGCGAAATGGAACGCGCTTTCAATGGCTGCGTTTTCATCGCTATCCGATCCGTGGATGGCATTTTCACCAATAGAAGTGGCATATGCCTTGCGGATGGTTCCTTCGGCTGCATCGGCCGGGTTGGTCGATCCAATCAGCGTACGGAAGTCTTCCACTGCATTCTCTTTTTCAAGAATGGCTGCTACGATCGGTCCGCGTGTCATGAACTCAACGAGTTCGCCGAAAAACGGACGGGCAGCGTGCACCGCGTAAAACGCCTGGGCATCAGCGGTTGTCATTTGGGTGAGTTTCAGTGCGACGATCTTGAATCCTGCATTGGTGATCATGGCAAGGATGTTACCGATATGTCCGTTTTCAACAGCATCCGGCTTGATCATCGTAAAAGTTCTGTTTGTAGCCATTTTATTTTTAAAATTTGGTGCAAAAGTAGTCTTTTTTGTGCGAATTCAAACAAAAAAGTTCCCCGTGACCACGAGTGCCACGGGGAACTTATCATAACCCAAATAGATTTTTAGTTGCGAACGACTTTCAGTGTTGCCGTTGCCTTTTCGCCTACGATTCGCGCGAGGTAGAATCCGGCTGGCAGGGCAGACGCATCTACTGTCACCGCATCCGTATTCGCGTTTTGTTGGCGTACGATTTTACCTGTCATATCTGTGATGATGACCGAGTCGATACGGCGGCCGCTACCATTGAATGTCCATGAGGTATTCGATGGGTTTGGATATACCGCAAAGGAACGGCCTCCGAAATCTTCCACGCCCAGGAATACGAATGTATAGGCACCCGTCAGACGATTGAAGGTGACGTCATACGTGCCTTCTGTCGCTACGATATTGGCACCATCCTGTGTGCCCGTTCCGGTTGGGAAGTCAGCAGATCCCCAGTTTACGGCCCATTTGCCGTTTTCACGGAATTTGAGTTCGCCCGCCACCAATGGAACTGCGGTAGCAGTATAATTGACACCATCGGTCGTCGTGAGGGTCACTACGTCGTTGTCCCAGCTACCCACAGCGTTTCCAATCATTCCAATACTGACAAAGCCAAAGTTATATTCACCTGTCGTGCGGTTGAAATCGATGTTATAACGATTCGTAGCCACCGGGATATCCGATCCGCCTTGTGTGGCCACACCGGAAGGGAAGTTAGGTCCACCCCAGTTGACATCCCATGCATTGTTCTCACGGAATTTGCAGAAACCGGTCACGAGGTCGAGTCCGTCAATCGAATAATTGACACCATCCGTCGTTACCAAATCCAAATCCGGACCTGTGAAAGGTGCGCCTGGTACGGCATCTCCGAGGATACCGATAGCCGCGAAGCCCTGGCCTGCAAAGTTGTAGGTCATGGTAGCCCGGTTAAAGGTAACGGTGTATACTCCGGCCGGAACCGGGATGTTATCGCCACCCGCAACGGCAGATCCCGCTGGGAAAACGCCACCGTAATTGATATCCCACGCGTCATCGTAGCGGAACTTCGCTTCGCCTGCGGTGAAGGTCCAGTCGGTGAGGGTATAAATGATACCATTCGTCGTAGTGAGATCGGTGTCAGGTCCGCCGAAGCCATTTGCGTCAACTGCCGTTCCGAGGATACCGATCATCGGCCAGGTGCCGGTGGCGGTAAACGAGTATTCGCCGGTTTGGATGTTGAACGATAGGTCATACGTTCCCGCAGGGATGACGATGTTACTTCCGTCGTTTCCTCCGGCAGGGAAGGAGTTACTTCCCCAGCTTGTAGCCCATGCATCGTTCAGACGGATTTTTGCCTCGCCTGATTGGTATGTAAAGTTCAATAGTGTGTAGGTGATACCGTCGGTGGTAGTGAGGTTGGTATCTGCTACGTCCCATCCGTTTACGGCAGGTCCGAGGATGCCGACTGTTGGGAAGGTAGGAGTTCCGACGAAGCTGTAAGCACCCGTTGCCCTGTTAAAGGTCACAGAGTACGTTCCGGCTACCACCGGGATATTTACTCCTGGGTCCTGGCCTATCCCGGAAGGGAAACTAGCCGCGCCCCAACTGGTCACCCAGGCGTCATTGAGTCGGAATTTCGCCTCACCGTTTGTGAACGCGTAATTGTCGAGGGTGTATGTGATACCGTCCACAGTCGTCAAGTCAACGTCTGGGCCATCGAAACCATTTGCGGTGACCGCAGTTCCAATCAATCCTACGTTATCATATACGATAGGTGTATCGAACGAGTACACCCCGGTTACGCGGTTGAAGTTCACAGTGTAGTTTCCGGCAGTCACCGGGATATTCGCTCCACCCTGCGTGCCGGTACCAGACGGGAAGTCAGCAGCGCCCCAATTTACCGTCCAACTATCGTCTTGGCGGAATTTAACTTCCCCTGCCGTGAACGTATAGTTGTAAAGCACATAGGTTTCACCATTGTAAGTCGTCATATCCACATCCGGTCCATCAAATCCATTAGGAAGCGCTGTTCCGATTACGCCGACGCTCGGGAATGTAAAACTATAAGCGCCGGTCTGGATGTTCAGTGTAACAGTGTAATAGCCAGCCGGTACTACGATGTTGTTACCGTTTAGTACTGCTGTTCCAGACGGGAACCCGTTTCCTCCCCAATTGGAAGTCCAGGCGTCATCCTGTCGGAATTTGAGTTCACCGGCTGAAAATCCATACGCATAGAGCGTGTACGTGATTCCATCGGTGGTCACCATGTCAACATCCGGTCCGCCGAATCCATTTGCCGATACTGCCGTTCCAATCACGCCAATACTCGGGAAGGTAACAGCGGGCGTGAAAGCATACGCGCCGGTGGTGCTGTTAAAGGCCACATTATAAACGCCGGGGGTGACCACGATATCCGGGCCGTTTTGTACGGCTGTTCCGCTAGGGAACGATGATCCGCCCCAATTGGTCGTCCAAGAACCGTTCAATCGGAACTTAATGGCCCCGGTCCCAAACACTTGGTTCTCCAACGTCCAGTTCACATTGTCAGTGGATTGCATGAAAACATCATTGTCCCAACTGCCCAAAGAACTTCCTACGATTCCCACACCCTGCGCTGTCACGCCCAGTGTCGAGAATAGAATGGCTAACGCGAGTAGAATTCTTTTCATGTAGTTTTTTTTTTAGGTTATTGCGGGAAAACTACAAAAAAACGGCACGCAAACGTTTAAGCAAACGTCAAAACCGAAAGCGAAAACGTTTGAGTATTCATAACTTTTTGTTTTTTCGGCGTCAAATTTACTAAAATGATGATTAGGGCATCACGACGATGGAAAACAAGGCGTCTAGGGGTTGTAGCTGGTTGAGCGCCAAACGGTACTCCTTTCCGTACAACTCGTAAAAATCCCCGAAGTGTACCGTGCGTTCCTGTAAGCCTCCCAACGGGAAGAGTGCCCGGCGCAACGCCACTGCTCTCTCCGCTACGTCCGCGTGCTTGCGTCGTTCCGCTTTTCGCCAACGGCTCTCCAAACGGTCAAGTCCGGCCAACTGTTTTTGCTCCTGTGCTTTCACCGCTCCTGCGAACGAAGGGTCGGTTTGGTGCAAGGCTTCATGTAGAAGGGCGAATTGCTGATGGAGCTGTTGCCGGAGGGCTGAAAAATCTACCGTGGCAGCGGAAACCTTCGACACGACAAGGTCCTGTAAAGCAGTTTCGGTACGAAAAAGATCCGAGAGCGTGAGCCCCAGACGCGCTGCTTTTCCCTGTTGTTTCTCCGATGCGACGGCCACCGAATTCCGTAGTAACAAGACCGGAAACGGCACGCCTGCGACTTCGAACATCGCTTTAAGTTCGAGCCAGTAGGCAATTTCACCGCCTCCCCCAATATAGCAGATGTTGGGTAAGATAACCTCTTGATATAGTGGGCGTAAAATGACGTTCGGGCTTATTTTTTCGGGTGAGGTGTCGAGTAACGCCAGCATCTCGTCATGCGAAAACGAGAGGTCGGTATCCAAAACCGTAAAAGCATCCCCGTTTCGGACGATCCGCTCGCGGTAATCCTCTCCGAGATAAAACAAATTGATTTCACGGGGGTTCACCTGTATCTTGTAATCGCCCATTTTGGCGATGGTCGCCGTCACCGCTTTGTGAGAAAACGATTCGGATACCTCTTTGGCCATCCAGGGAGTGAAAATTTTCTTTAAATCTGGGTCGTCGCCGTCGACAATCACGAGTCCGTCCTGCCCAAACAAATCGTTTACCAAGTGTCGAGTCGCAGCGGCCAACGAGTTATGGGACAGGTACGCATCCTTAAACAACCGACGCAATTCATCGGCGTTGCGTCCGTCTCCGGCTTCCTTTGAAAAAAGCTCAAAAACCACATCCAGCCCCTTTAGGTCCATCCGTCCGGTGGCACCACTGGCTTCCCGGTTCCATCGAAATTTTTTTCCATGGAAATGGAATTGACAGATCTCCTCGAAATCATGGTCTTCCGTGGCCATCCAATAGACGGGAACAAACTTTTTATCGGGATACGATTTTGACAACGTATCCGCCAATCGGATGGTAGTCACGATTTTGTAAAGGAAATAAGCCGGACCGGTGAACAGGCTTAGTTGGTGACCTGTAGTAACGGTAAACGCATTATCCTGAAGCAGTGCATCCAGATGGGCTTGCACCGGAGCCGGAGCCGACACGCCGTCATACTGCCTCTTCAAAGCGTTTACGAGCGATTCGCGACGTGCCATCGGGAAGGTTGCCTTTTTCTCGTCTGCCTGTTGCGACAGGTTTTCAAGCGATGGAAATCGATGATAGAGCGGCCTGACAGCGGGGTTCTCGTCAATATAGTCGAGGATTAGCGGGGTAAAATAACCGGTTTCGCGGTAGGCGATCGATTCTATGGGCATCCTTGTAGTCGTTGGAAGGGTAAAGGTACAAAAATGCCGCGGCCTGATGACGGTTTATCGCTTCAACGCAAAATGGCCCCGGTGTTCGGTACCGTCTGCACGGGTAACCAAAAACCAGTAGTCATCGGCAGGCATTGGCCTTCCGTCATACGTTCCGTCCCACTTTTGATCATAGCGTAACTGTCGAACGAACTTCCCTTCACGCGTAAAGATCTTGACATCAAGATCGCGTTCGGCAGACGCAAAACGGATCGACCATAAGTCGTTATACCCGTCGCCATTTGGCGTAAAAAAGTTCGGGTACATCAGTAAGTAGGTTTCCTTTTCAATCGTGCCGCAGCCGTTTTTATCACGTACATACACGGTGTAAAAACCGCTCAGCAATCCGGTAAACAGCGGACTGTCCTGATAGTGAACTCCGTCAAGGGCGTATTCATAATTGCCCGGGCCTGTGACATTAACGGCAATGCTGTTGTCGTGATCCGTCCAGTCGGATGTGTCGATGTGGGTAATGGTAGCGGGTGCGGACAAGTCGACCTGGACATCAACGGTTGAAGTACAGGTCACGATACCGTGGTAGCGTCCTACCGTAACCGAGTAAACGCCTGGTTCGGTTACGGTGATGCGGTCGGTATCCTGACCCGTTGACCATCGGTAGGTATTATACCCGGGATCGGCATACAGAATAACCGATTTATCCTGGCACACATAATAATGATCGTCCATGGTGAGGAAAGGCGAAGGCACCGGATGGAGCGTCAGAGAGGTGGCCCTCCAACACCCATTTGGAGCGATGACCCGTGCGTATACCGTGGTCGGCCCATTCTGTGGCAGGTCGAAATGGGTAGCGGTCGCAATCTGTCCGGGTGGGAAGGCTGCGTCAGCCGACTCATATGTGGTATAGTATTCGAAGCGGTAAGCTTCATATCCCTCAATCAATCCAAAGTTGTATTCGTTCAGGTCGATGATTTCGCGCCCGTCATTCCCGTCGTCGCAAACCGGCGTTTCGTAGGGATGCACAAGAATTTCATACTCCACTACCAACACATCCACCCGTAAGGCATCCTGACTCTCACAACCCGCAACTGTCTGCGTGGCGTAATAGGTCTTTTCGTGTTGAAGCGCCGTATCGACCGGGATCGGATGTAAAAGGGCGGCGTCTTCATACCATTTGATGTTTTGGCCGTCAACCTTTATGAACGCCACGGTCGGGCTGTTGTGCACGCAAAATAACTGCTGTGGTGGGCCTACCGGGGCAGGTGGAATGCCATAGGGGTAGTTGATATAGGCGTATTGGCGTTGTGACTGGCAGCCGGTCGTGGCATCTTCGACTACAAGTACGTAATACCCTGGAAGTAGCGGGCCACTGACGTTTGAGGCTTGAAACGACTGGCCTCCATTGAAACTATACACGGAGCCCGGGATGGGTTCGATACTAATCGTACCCGTAGTCTCAAGGCAGAACGGATGGGTAATGGTGACAATCGGATCGGCCAGATGGGGTTCCTCCAGATATACGTAGTTACGGTAGGACTCGCAGCCGCCCGCGGTTTTGGTCTTGATAACGTATTGACCGGGAGTCAAATTGCTGCGTGTGTTTGAACTCTGCCAGGTGACACCGTCGTCAAAGCTATATTGCGAGGCAGTGGTTGTGATAGTGATACTGCCGTTTGTCGTACAGGTAGGCTGTACGATGGTGTAATACGGAGAGGGCTCAAAAGTTTCCCACAACGATACCCATGCCGTGTAAGAGGTACATCCCGTTCCGTTGCGAACAAGTACCCTATAATTGCCTTCCGGAAGACCCGTCGCAATGGCATTGGTTGTCCAGGTTACGCCGTTGTCAAAGCTGTATTCGGATGCAGTGTCAGTAATGGAAATGGTACCGCCATCTCCACAATAAGGAGCTGTAGTCGTATAGTTTGGCGTCGGTAAATGGAACTCATACAAATAGCTGTAGTTCCCCCATGAAATACATCCAGAGGCGGTTTTCAACTTCACGATATAGTTTCCGGGTGGCAAATTGGCCGCCACAGGGTCGGTGCCCCATGTCACTCCGTTGTCGAAACTGTAGAAATCGGCTACGGTTGTAACGGTAATGGTTCCGCCCACGCCGCATTGGGGCTGTACCTCGGTTACCTCTGGATACGAGGAGCTGAAGTCGGTAAGATAGACATATACGGACGGCGACGTACACCCCTGCGCATTTTTGACTTTTATCATATAGGTCTCGTCGTCACTGGCATTGGTCAAGGTGGGATCTGTTACCCAAGTCGTACCGCCGTCAAAACTGAACTCTGATCCGGGCGTGGTGATAGTGATACTGCCTCCCGTGCCACAGGTAGGGTTGACGGTAGTATAGGTCGCATCCGGAAGGAAGTCGCTCGTCAATACAACACTATTCGCATTCGAAATACAGCCAAACTGGTTCTTGAAGCGAATTTGGTACGTCCCCGACGGAATGCCCGACAGTGTATTTGAAGTTCCCCACGTCGCGCCATCATCAAAACTGTAGGCGACCGCGGGGGTTGTTATGGTAATGCTGCCCGTGCCCCCGCATTCGGTGGGATCAACTTTGTTATAATCCGGGAAAGGGAGGTAAAAGGGGTTAATGGTAACCGGCACGGCATATGAAATACAGCCTACTGCGGTTTTGACCTTTACACGGTAGGTGCCTACCGCAAGACCCGACGCCGTTGGACTGGTTCCCCATGTGGCTCCGTTATCAAAGCTATATTCGGCTGCTGTCGATGTAACCGTAATTGTTCCCGTTGCGCTAAAGCAATCCGGTTGCATGATTTGCAAATCGGGCTGCATGGCGACCTGGTTAGGGGAAATTGTCACAGATGCCGTACTGGTGCAACCAAAAGAATCGGTTATCGATACAGAATAGCTTCCAGTAGCACTCACAACGACGCTCTTCGTGGTTTCACCCGTCGACCATTGGTACGAAATGCCATCGGAAGCAGTGAGTGTCGTACCCCCGTTGCACACATTCAATATGCCGGAGATGGTAGCCACTGGGTTTCTGACGAGAAGTGTCAACGGTATGATTTTGAAGCAACTTGCAGACTGTGTCACCCTCACATATACCGCTTTACTGATACTTTCATAGTTCCCGGCGTTCGTAATCGCGGCCATATTTGCCACGGCTGCGTCATAGGTGGTGAAATAGGAAAAAGAAACGCCGTTTTGGTTGGTGACTAACAACGGATTTGCTTCGATCAGATTGAAGAACGCTTTCCCGTCGTGGTTAGGATCGCATTCGCTTAGGGAAGCAGCCGTTAGGTCGAGGTCGCAGTTGGTACAGTTAAGGAAGGAGATATCCGGGCCGGGATTGGCATCGGCGTCCATGGCGGCGTCAAACTCGCTGGTGCACCCCGTACCCGAAATGTTGAAATCCGCCGATACTGAGGCATTATAGGCCGACGTGGTGTTGGGAAAGGCCGTGGCAGGCACGGTAAAACAAAAGCGCTTGTTTACCGAATCGATGGTAGGAGGTGTAGTAGACGTAAAAACGGAACTTCCGGTGGTTGTAGCCAATTTCAATACGACATTTGACATCGAAGCCGAGATGCCGTTTGAATTCGGGATGGTGTAGCTGCCGCAAATTTGCATAGGAAAGGTGGGGCAATCCGCATACATCGGATCGAGCGTCAAACTTCCCTGTAGCGTCTCATCTGTATGGATGGAGCATACATCATCAATGAAAACATATCCAAAATGCCCCATGAGACCGCAACGAGTCGCGATAAACTCAATCGTAAATTCCTGGTTGTCGGGTATCTGGGAAACATCCAATGTGCCGACCTGCCAGTTTTTGGTGTACAATACGATACTACCGCCTTCCAGATAGGGAGCGGTCGTAAAGATGCAGTTGTCTTTATCCCCAATCAAACAGAATTCACTTACCACAGCGCCACTCTGCGAGAGCACGCGGGCTTTCAGGAACGGTTGGTTGTCTACGTGGGCCTCGTCATCAAGGATGCTTTGAAGGACGGCTTTATAGTTAAAGACAATGGCCGTTTCGTTATTGGTCTTAAAGCGTTTCGTCCGCACCACTGAATGCATGATGGGCGACTCTTTATAATTGATCATTAACGCGAACTGGTCGAAAGCGCCAATCGGTCCGATAAATTCGTCAATATAATTCGACGGCACGGTGCGCGCCATGACAGATGTGAGCGACGGATCATACTGTGCGATGCCGTCTAACGGTCCCATCGAGCCTGCCTGGCATTCCGACGGATTCGGCGCGTCACCGGTGGCGTAGGCGTAATGCGACAACATGTTCGTGGTGCCAACGGGTACAAATTCTTCAAAATTACCGTTCATACACAATCCAACAGCATTTTGTGGTGGCGTCACACGAGCCGTGACCGATGGCTGTCGTTGTTGCGCGCCGATGCATTGCAGGTAGGCTTCTTTTTCGGAAAGCGGTTGGGAAGTAGTGGCAGGCGATTGTGCGACCGCGGCAACGGTCACCAACCACAAAAGACAGGCAAATGGCTTCATGAAACGGTCATTGACAGGCGAAAGATAGGGATTTTCTTAATTAGTGCGAACGGTTGTGTTTGTATCTTTGCCGCATGGTGACGCTGCTCCTTACACCTCCTTTTACGCAACTGAATACGCCCTATCCGGCCACAGCCTACCTCAAGGGCTTCCTCGCCACGCGCGGTATTTCGTCGGTGCAGGCAGACCTGGGTATCGAAGTGTTCCTCGCTATTTTTAGCAAAAGCGGACTGCGGGACGTGTTTTCGGAAGCCGAAAAAGCCCCTGTAAAGTCGCCTAACGCCTCGCGGATTTTAGCGCTAAAAACGGCCTATTTGCAAACCATTGATCCGGTCATTTCGTTCCTTCAGGGTAAGAATCCCACACTGGCACTCCAGATTTGCCAGGAAGGCTTTCTGCCGGAAGCCTCGCGCTTTGAATCACTGGCCGAACTCGACTGGGCTTTCGGTGAAATGGGAACGCAAGACCGCGCCAAACACCTGGCAACCCTTTACCTCGAAGACCTTTCGGATTTGATCGTAGAGTGTGTAGACGCCGACTTCGGTTTCAGCCGCTATGCGGAGCGCCTCGGACGTTCGGCCCATACTTTTGATGAGTTGTACGAACGGCTAAAAGGTCCGGAATCGTTTGTAGACCGCTTCACGAAACAACTTCTTTTAGATAAACTGACACAACACCCCGCCGACCTATTACTCCTATCCGTACCGTTTCCGGGCAACCTCTATTCGGCGTTCCGCTGTGCCCAATGGGCAAAAGAACAGCGACCTGCCATAAGGGTGGCGATGGGTGGCGGCTTTCCCAACACGGAACTTCGTTCACTGTCGGATGCCCGTGTATTTGAATTCCTGGATTATGTAACGCTCGATGATGGCGAACTTCCCGTGGAGTTGCTGCATCAGGCCGTCCGCACCGGCTCCCACGATGAACTAAAGCGGACATTTCTGCTTGAAAACGGAACTGTCGTGTATCGCAATACGTCATTGCGCCCCGATTACAAACAATCCGCAGTCGGAACCCCCGACTACCGCGACCTTCCGCTGGACCGGTATGTGTCGGTATTGGAAGTCACGAACCCGATGCACCGCATGTGGAGCGACGGACGGTGGAACAAACTGACCATGGCCCACGGGTGCTATTGGGGAAAATGTACCTTCTGTGACATTTCACTCGATTATATCAAGTTGTATGAACCCGTTGCCGCTGCACTGCTCTGCGACCGGATGGAAGAACTGGTCGAACAGACCGGCCAAACGGGTTTCCATTTTGTAGATGAGGCGGCACCACCGGCCCTGATGCGGGCATTGGCACTGGAGATACTCAAACGCGGACTGGCGGTTACTTGGTGGACGAACATCCGTTTTGAAAAAAGCTTCAGCCCGGATTTATGTCGGCTTCTGCGCGCGTCCGGATGTATAGCGGTTTCCGGCGGACTCGAAGTCGCCTCGGATCGCCTACTGGCACTTATCGATAAAGGCGTAACTGTCGAACAGGTGGCGCGGGTGACCCGTAATTTCACCGAAGCCGGTATCATGGTGCATGCCTATTTGATGTATGGCTATCCGACCCAAACCGAACAGGAAACCATCGACAGCCTTGAAATGGTGCGGCAACTCTTCGAAGCAGGCGTCGTGCAATCCGGATTCTGGCACCAGTTCGCACTGACGGCACACAGTCCGGTTGGACTCGAACCCGACCGTTTCGGCGTCATCAAAAAAACAGAGGCCATCGGCACATTCGCCAACAACGACATCGAGTTTGCCGATCGTACCGGTATTGACCATGAAAAGTTTGCCTACGGACTCCGGAAGTCGCTCTACAACTACATGCACGGCATCTGTTTTGATTTTCCCCTGCAGGATTGGTTTGAGTTCCGCATCCCCCGAACTACCATCCCCCGCGATTTTATCCGAAAGGCACTGGAACAACCGGACGCCTTACTGCCCAAACCAACTGCAAAACTCGTCTGGATAGGAGGTAACCCCACCATCAGTCATGCCATCCGCAGCAAAAAAGGGCGTACGTTCGAAACGACGTTATTGTCATTCCATACCCGTACCGCACAGGTAGAAGTCACGCTCGATAAAGCGGAAGGGGAGTGGCTGGCGGCGTCGCTACCCGATCTAGGGCCCAATGCCGGTAAACCCATGGCCTGGGCCGATTGGCAAAAGGCGTATGAAGCGGCCGGTCTCGAGCATTTCGAACTTTTCTGGCAGTCGAAGGCGGTACGAAGCTTACGTGAACACGGACTTCTGGCGCTATAACCTCGTTTCTACCACAAACCGGAACCCAATGCCATGGATGTTTTCAATCCAGGGTCCGTCTCCTTTAGGGAAGAGTTTCCGCAGGCGGGAAATGAATACATCGAGGCTGCGTCCCATAAAATAATCGTCGTCGCCCCAGATCGCCTTCAGGATATCCTCCCGACGGATAATGGTATTTTGATGGCGGCAGAAATAGTGCAATAAATCCGACTCCCGTTGGGTCAGTTGGTGTCGTCCTTCCGCGTCCGACAAGTAAAAATTGGTAGGGTCAAAGGCATATTTCCCAATGGAAATGTGGTGGGTGTTCGACTTTTCTTCCTTTCGCGTCCGACGGAGGAAGATGTCGATTTTCAAGAGCAACTCTTCCATACTGAAGGGCTTCACCAGATAGTCATCCGCACCCAACCGTAGTCCCTTTAAGCGGTCTTCCTTCAGGGCTTTGGCCGACAGAAACAACAACGGGATATGGGCATCCTTTTTCCGGATTTCCGCTGCGGTTTCGAATCCGTCTGCTTTGGGCATCATGATGTCAAGGATACAAAGGTCGAACGTCCCCTCCCGAAATGCTTCGAGGCAGGCATGTCCGTCAGGGCAATGGGTCACGTCGTAACCGGCTTCCTCCAGGCTGTCAATCGTAAGGAAAGCCAGTGTGGCATCGTCTTCGGCATATAAAATCCTAGCTGGTTTCATAGTCAGGAATTGAAATCGTTAGGGCGAGTCCTTCCGGCAGATTCTCCGCTTTTATCTTCCATCGGTGCAGGTCACAAATCTTTCGAACGTAGTAGAGTCCAAGTCCGAAGCCGTTCGTTTCATTACTTTTCACGTTGGGCACCCGGTAAAATTTATCGAAGATATGCGCCAGTTTCTTCTCTGGTATACCGATGCCATTATCGGCCACCCGAAGCTGCAGGACACCTTTGTGTTCCGAAAGGGAGACCACGATTACGGGCGGCCGTTCGCTATATTTGATGGAGTTATCGAGAAGGTTGTATACGACGTTCGTGAGGTGAAACTCATCAGCCTTGATCAGGTAATCACAGCCCGATTCAATCCGGATGTCGACCTCTTCGTGTTTAAGACGGATGTTTTCCGCAGCCTCCTGCAGCAACGGCAGTAACGACAGCCGCGTCGGATTGAGTTGCAACGGCGACTCGTCGGATTTCGCAATCGTCAGGATTTTCTCGATATGCTCGTTTAACTTCGACGATTGCCCGATGATGATCTCGGCATATTTCGACAACTTCGGATCGCTCTTTATCGCCTCTTGCCGGTTGATGTAATTGGATGCCAGTAGTATAGAGGCCAGCGGCGTCTTGAATTCGTGGGTCATATTATTGATGAAATCCCGCTGTAACTCTGAGTACTTCTTTTGCTGCAACAGCGTACGGATGGAGTACACGTATACCAATAAGATGATCACCAGGGCAAATGACAACCCGAACCAGAACTTCAACGACGTAAAGAGATAGGTCGTCTCATTCGGAAACCGGATCGCAAAGTAGTAAATCAGGTTTTTGTGTTTCGGAAAGTACACCCGGCTGTTTTTTCGCCCCTGCGTAATCGACACATACTTGCCATACACCATTTCGTCGCTTTGGCAGTTGTAAACGGCGTACTCGAAATCAGTGGAAATGCCCGAACGGGCGAACTCGGCTTTCAGGTAAAACTCCAGGATTTCCGGATCAAAGTCGTTGTCGACATTCACCACATAATAGTCGTTGGCAATTTTGTGAACCGGATTCTCGCCCGGCAGTTCACGGTTGGTGCCTTCATACAGTTTCTTGACGACTTCCAGTAGGGCAATGTGTACCTTCTGGTTGAATTTCTTCTCTTCAATGGTATACGCCTGCCGCGTCCAGAGTAACTGGGCGACCAGAATGCCCGCCGTTGCGAACAGTCCGAGAAACAGGATGCTATTGAGCCGGTTTTTTTTCACCACCGAAAATTAGCCAAAAATACGGGTAGATTTTACCGTTAACAGCTCATTAACAAACGTTCGCTACCGCTTAACAAAGCGCTCCGAAGTGCCTGTGTACTTTTGACAAAGAAACCAACCGAAAAAACCATACACATGAAAACCAAACTTGTTCTTTTTATTGCCGGGGCGTTGTCGCTCATGTCGTTTGCCCTTGCCGGCGCGCTGTCATGGCAATCCGAAACCGTTGAATTAGGTGAGATCGAGCACAATGTGCCGAAGGTAGTCGAGTTCACGTTCACCAACACCGGTTCAGCCGACATTCAGGTTACCAACGTACGCCCTTCATGCGGCTGCACGAACGCTGACTTCACGAAAGAAGCCATCAAGCCAGGGAAAACGGGCACGGTAAAGGCCACGTACAACGCAGCGGCTGTCGGCGCATTTACCAAAACGCTCACGGTGACAACCTCCGCCGATCCAAACGCTATTACGCTTACGTTCAAAGGAACGGTGAAGCCGTAAACAATACTCAAACCAATTTAAAAAAGGGAACGCACGGTCAAAAGCCGTGCGTTTTTCTATTATTGTGCCATCATAAGCGAGTCGAGTTTCGTAAGGTCGGGTTGCTCGTCTTCCGATTTTTTCCCCTTTCCTTTCTTTTTTCCCTTCGCCGCTTTCTTGGCCTTCATGTCGGCATACTTCGCTTTCTGGTCCGCATTCAATATCTCCAGGATCCGCTTGTCCATCTTTTCTGCCTCCACTTTGAGTTTTTCGTATTTGCCCTCTGCCGGAAGGTCTTCTGTCTGTAGTGCCGTCGCCACTTTATAATAATCGTTCAGTGCTTCTTTGATCACGGCTTTCTGCAGGGCATCCAGTTTAAGGTTGGTTTCCATGCGATCAAGTGACAGCTGCACATAATCAACCGGTTTGCGTTCCCTGTTCGTGGGCCCTGACGGAACACTGCCCGGTCCGCCAATCCTGCGGTCCATTCCGTAGTTGCGAATCTGAGCCTGGGAGGAACAGGCAACCAAAACAAAGAGTAGGGTATAGGCAATCCGTTTCATGGCGGGCGTTTTATCAAAAATACAAAATTACCGTTCGATTACGCATGGCTGGCTGGCACGCCATACAGGTCGAACTCGGTGGCGTCGGTGATACGTACATCCACGAACTCCCCGGTCTTCAGATAGTAAAGCGAGGCATCTATTAATACTTCATTGTCTACATCCGGACTGTCGAATTCGGTGCGGCCTACAAAATGCGCGCCCTCCTTGCGGTCAATGATGCACCGGAAGGTCTTCCCGATTTTCTTCTGGTTCAATTCCCACGAAATAGCCGATTGCACTTCCATAATCTCGTTTGCCCGGGCCTGTTTGACTTCCGCCGGAACGTCGTCTTCCAACAGATAGGCATGGGTGTTCTCTTCGTGCGAATAGGTAAAACAACCCAAACGCTCAAAGCGCATTTCCTTCACCCAGTCTTTCAATATCTGGAAATCTTCCTCCGTTTCACCCGGATATCCCACAATAAGCGTCGTCCGGATTGCGATGCCCGGAACCGCTGCCCTAAAGTCCTGCAACAATTGTGTGGTCTTCGCCTGCGTTGTGCCCCGTCGCATCGATTTCAGGATGTTATCCGAAATGTGCTGCAACGGAATATCAAGATAGTTACAAATCTTTGGCTCGCGGCGCATCAGGTCGAGCACGTCCATCGGGAATCCGCTCGGGAACGCATAATGCAAACGGATCCATTCAATGCCGTCCACTTTCACCAGGGCTTCCAAAAGCTCGGCCAGGTTCCGTTTTTTATACAGGTCCAGTCCGTAATAGGTCAGGTCCTGTGCAATCAGGATCAGTTCTTTCACGCCGTTTTTCGCCAATACTTCCGCTTCCTTCACGAGCTTTTCAATCGGCTGCGACACGTGTTTTCCGCGCATGATCGGAATCGCGCAGAAACTGCACGGCCGGTCACATCCCTCGGCAATCTTCAGGTAGGCGTAGTTTTTCGGCGTCGTCGTCAGTCGCTCGCCCAGCAATTCGTGTTTGTAGTCGGCCCCCAGGGCTTTCAGCAACAACGGCAGTTCCGTGGTGCCGAAATACTGGTCGATATTCGGGATTTCCTTTTCGAGATCAGGGCGGTAGCGCTCCGACAGGCAGCCGGTGACAAACACTTTATCCACCAGGCCGCGGTCTTTCTTATCCGCATACGCCAAAATCGTGTTGACCGACTCCTCCTTTGCATTGTCGATGAAACCACAGGTGTTGATCACAATGATGTTCCCTTCCTCTTTCTCCGGCGCCTCATGCGTCACCTCCTTTCCGTTGGCCCGCAGTTGCCCCATCAGCACTTCGCTGTCATAGACATTCTTCGAGCATCCGAGCGTGATAACGTTGATGCGGTTTTTCTTTAACGACTTGGTTCTCATATGACCGTGATTTGCGGCTGCAAAAGTACGCTTTATTTTCAATCGGTGCGTCGGTTCGCGCGCGTCTGTATCTTTAGGGCAGCCATTCCCCGCTCTTCGCTGCAAGTCCTCGCCACCCGCCGCGGTTTTGGTGCGTCCCGCAGGGGCTTCCTCCGGTCGCCCTGCGTGCCGTCCAAAACCAGCCGCGTCCGGCTCCGGGCTTTCCGCTGCGATCGGGGCTGCACTACTACCATCCCGGAATATAGGTGCTAAAAAGAAAAACCTGCACCGAAGTACAGGTTTGATGTGATTAACGTCGGCCGCCACCGCCACCAGAGCGTCCGCCACCACCGCCACCGCCGTAGCTTCCGCCGCCGCCTGAACGGCCACCGGAAGAAGAGGGCGTGTAGGAACGTGTCGAACCCGACGACGAACTGCGTGAAGGCGTATACGTGCTATTGGTATTGGAACGTGTTGACGTGCCCTGATAGTTGTACGAACGGCCACCTGACGTCGAATACGAACGACCGCCTGTTGAGGTCGAGTACGAGCGGCCACCGGTGTTGTAGGTTCTTACCCCACGACCAGATGCTGTCGAGTAAACCCGTCGTCCGCCGGTGTTGTAATCACGGATACCGGCATAACGTCCGCCGGGCTGTGTATACACACGACGTCCGCCGTTGGTAGCATAATAAGGACGGTTGTAATAGCGGGAGCCACCGTATACATACGGATAGTAACCTCCGCCATACCAGCCGCCCCAACCCCAGCCAGCACCCCAGCCCCAGCCAGCGTTCCAGCCCCATCCGGCGTTCCAACCCCAACCGCCATTCCAACCCCAGCCCCATCCGGGTCCGTACCAGGAATTCCAACCCCATCCCCAACCCCATGAAGGGCCGTACCAGGAGTTCCATCCCCAAGAGTTGTCATAGACGTTGATGGTAACGTTGTCAGGTTGGCTTCCCCATCCGCCATTGGCGCGGTAGGAGGCATTTTCAACGGCTACGGTTGAGTCGTTGACAGTGGTGTAATTATCTACGTCGGTCAGTACCTGGGCATCTTCTTTCAGGGAGCCAAAATAGTCCTGATATTGCATGCCCGAAGCAGTAGGCTGATTCGTATCGTTTTGGGCCACACGTCGTTGGCTGCTGTTGCTGTCCTGATATGAGGCACAGGACGTCACCAATAGGCCGGCAAGCGCCGCGAGGCCGCCAACGAGGCCTTTGTTTATAAGAAGGTTCGCTTTCATTTCTCTATAGCTTTTTTATTGTTGGACAATACAAAAATAAGTAGTTTTGCCAAACTTTTTAGTTAATTAAAGTTAAACTCACGACCCACGGAATTGATTATGAGCAAGAACCTCACCAAGCGATCGGAGGATTACTCGAAATGGTACAACGAACTGGTGGTCAAGGCCGACCTCGCCGAAAATTCCGGCGTGAAGGGTTGCATGGTCATCAAACCATACGGGTATGCCATCTGGGAGAAAATGCAGGCGGAACTGGACAGGATGTTCAAGGAAACCGGACACACCAACGCCTACTTCCCGCTGTTCGTTCCGAAGAGCATGTTTGAGGCAGAGGAAAAGAACGCCGAGGGCTTCGCGAAAGAATGCGCCGTGGTGACCCACTACCGGCTGAAGAACGATCCCGATAAGCCGGGCAAACTAATGGTCGACCCTAATGCAAAGTTAGAGGAAGAACTTATCGTACGCCCAACGTCTGAGGCGATTATCTGGTCGACATACCGCAATTGGGTGCAATCGTACCGCGACTTACCGCTATTGATCAACCAATGGGCCAACGTGGTGCGTTGGGAAATGCGTACACGCCTGTTCCTGCGTACGGCTGAATTCCTGTGGCAGGAAGGACATACCGCCCACGCCACCAAAGCCGAAGCCATTGCCGAATCGGAACAAATGATGCAGGTATATGCCGATTTCGCCGAAGGGTTTATGGGGATTCCCGTCATCAAAGGACTCAAGACGGAAACGGAACGTTTTGCCGGCGCTGAAGAAACCTACTGCATCGAAGCGCTCATGCAAGACGGAAAGGCGTTACAGGCCGGTACGTCTCACTTCCTGGGCCAGAACTTTGCCAAGGCGTTTGAGGTCAAATTCACCAGCCAGGAAGGAAAACAGGAATATGTATGGGGTACCTCATGGGGCGTGTCGACACGTCTGATGGGGGCTTTGGTCATGACGCATTCCGACGACAATGGACTCGTGCTTCCGCCAAACCTCGCGCCCATCCAGGTGGTCATCGTGCCAATCTATCGTAACGACGAGCAGCGCGCTCAGATTAATGAGGTGGCTAAATCACTGGTGTCGCAATTCCGTCAATTGAAAATTTCCGTCAAATATGACGATCGCGACACGCAGAGTCCGGGCTTCAAATTCAACGAACACGAATTGAGAGGGGTGCCGGTTCGCATCGCCATAGGTCCGAAAGACCTTGAAAACGGAACGTTTGAGGTGGCACGCCGCGATACCCTTACAAAAGAAGTCGTAGCGGCTGACGCGATTGTATCGTATGTGTCGGATCTTTTGGGCGACATCCAGAAGGCGCTGTTCCAGAAGGCACTCGACTATCGGAACAGCCATATCACCGAAGTGAATTCGTTTGACGAGTTCCGCGATGTCCTCGAGAACAAAGGCGGATTCCTGTCTGCCCACTGGGATGGCACGCCGGAAACGGAGGAGAAGATCAAGGAACTCACCAAAGCGACGATCCGCTGTATTCCGCTCGATCGAGTAGAGGAAGCCGGAACGTGTGTTTTCACCGGCGCACCGTCGAAAGGGCGTGTGTTGTTTGCGAAGGCGTATTAGGAGAGGGGAGAGAGGAGAGAAGCAAGAGGAAAGAGGAGAGAGGAAGCCTTGAGGATAGACATTCAATAAACCGCTGTATTTCAGTTGCTCAAATAGCGTGAAATTCCCTTTGTTTCCGCGTCTTTCGGTCAGGATAAAAAAAACTCCTGAAAATTCTGGGAGTCTATTGCGTGTATAAAAAATAGTTGTATTTTTGCATCCGCATTAAGCGATGGCCCGTTCGTCTATCGGTTAGGACGCCAGGTTTTCATCCTGGTAAGAAGGGTTCGATTCCCTTACGGGCTACGAAGGATTTTAATAAGGTCCGTTCGTCTAGGGGTTAGGACGCCAGGTTTTCATCCTGGTAACAGGGGTTCGATTCCCCTACGGACTACAACAGTTACAGTTTAAAAATAAAGAACGACAAGATGGCAAACCACAAGTCAGCCCTGAAAAGAATCAGAAGTAACGAGAAGAAGCGCGTGCTTAACCGTTACCAACATAAAACCACCCGTAACGCTATCAAAGCGCTGCGTATGGCTAGCGATAAGAATGAGGCTTCTGCCAAGCTTTCAGCGGTGATCTCTATGATCGACAAGCTTGCCAAGAAAAACATCATCCACGACAACAAGGCGTCTAACCTGAAGTCAAAGTTGACGCGTCACGTAGCGAAACTCTAAGTAGTCCTACGATATCCAAAAACAAACGAGGCAGTCATTGAGTTGGCTGCCTTTTCGTTTTTACTTGTTGGAAAGCAGCCCATACGCCCGCCTTCTCTTTTCCGTCCTCGTCTTTTCTCTTTCCTCTTTCTCCTCTCTCCTCTCTCCTCTCCTCTCCTCTCCTCTCCTCTCTCCTCTCTCCTTTCAAAACCCAATAATCGACTCCAGCATTTCCTTCGTCAACGGTTTTGGGAAGAAGTCCAGCACCATACTAAAGTCTTTCGCTTTCCGGATATCATTCGGATCCACAGAGGAAGAAAGCAAGATAATACGCGTATCAGCGTAGGCGTCCTGTAGCTTTTCCGTAAACTGCTGCAGGAATTCCCAACCGTCCATTACCGGCATATTAAGGTCAAGCAATATCAGCAGCTTCGGGCCTTTTCCGCCCGTCTTTTGCAGTTCGTTCTGGAGATACACCACCGCCTCCTGTCCGTTCGCCAAGGTCACGATGTCGTTTGCGAACCCGGATTTCGTAATCACAAGCTTCGAGAGCAGCAGGGCTATGGGGTCGTCGTCTACACAAAGTATTTTTGGAGGCATCTAGTACGTTTTGGTGAATTGTATGGTGAATTGTGTTCCTTTATCGAGTTCGCTTTCAATCTCAATCGAACCGCCCATGCTTTCGATCTGGCTTTTCACCAGGTAAAGCCCGAGCCCTTTGCTGTCAGGGTAATTGTGGAAACGTTGGTACAACCCGAAGATCTTCTCTTTATATTTCTCCACATCGATTCCGATCCCGTTGTCACGGAAGACCAATCGCACCGCCTCTTCGTCTTCATAGAAGTGAATGTCGATTTGGGGCGGTCGCTCCGGACTCCGGTATTTTATGGCATTCGTAAGCAAGTTGAGTAGAATGCTTTCGAAATAGGCTTTATTGATATGTAACACGCCGCTTCCCTCTACCTCAAAAGTAAGGATAGCATGGGCGTTTTCAATAATCCGGTCGATTTGGTTGGTGACATTCGCCCACGATTCGCGAATCACGATATCCTGTTTTTCAATCGAAGGGTTGTCGCGTATAATCACCACCCGTCCTAAGTCGGCTACGGTTTCGTTGAGGTGGTGCGTTGACTTGCGGAAACCGTCCAGGATCATGGCCAGTTCCGCATTTTCAATCGGGATGTCTTCGAGTATGCGCAGCAGTCCTGTCAGGTTCGACAACGGGGCCCGAAGGTTGTGCGACGTGATATAGGAAAACTGCCGGAGGTCTTTGTTGTTTTGCGTCAGCTCCGTAATCAGTTGTTCCTTTTCTTTCTCCTGTCGCTTGCGTTCGGTAATGTCACGCTGCATCGAAATCCAGTGAGTATGCTCGCCTTCCGAATTGAAGTTAGGTATCATTGAGAGCCGTAGCCAAAACGTATCACCATTCTTCTTATACGCCACCGTCTCGATTTCGCAGGCAATTTTCTGCGCCACACATCCGGCCAAGCGGTCGATTTCGGGCTTATTCGATTTTTCCCCAAAGAAATCAAGCGGCGATTTCCCTACCGCTTCCATATATTCATAACCCGTCATCCGGGTAAAGGCTTCATTCACGAAGAGGATTTTCGGGATTCTCACCTCCGATGCATCCGAATCGGTAATGACGACACCGTCATTGGTGTTGGTAATCACCGTTTCCAATAATTTCAATCGGCGTTCTTCTTCCTTTCGCTGGGTGATGTCCTGCATGGCCCCGATCATCCGCACGGGTGTTCCTTGCTCGTCCATCACCAGGAATCCCCGGTCAAGTACGAATTTATAGGATCCATCCTTACACATAAAACGGTACTCGTCCTGCCACTTCTGCGTTTTCTGTTCGAGGAAGGAGTAGAGTTTAACAGACATCTTGATGCTATCCTGCGGATGGATACGGTCAAACCACCACTGGGCATCCGTCCCGACATCCTCACGGGCATAGCCGAAAACTTCCTCAATACCTTTGCTCCATTCGAATTCCCGCGTGGTGATGTTCCAGTCCCAAATCGTATCGCTGGTCGCCTTCGCTACGATATCATAGCGTTCCTTCGCTTCCCGTATCTCGTTGTTGCTAAGTTCGAGTCCGAGGTAGCGTCGGTAGTTGAGGTTAAAGTTGTTGATGATGAAGTACCGCAGCACGAGCGCCGAGAAGATAATCAGCACCAGGTCGCGTATGCTGTGGGTCAGGATGAAGTTCTCGTCGTTGGTAATGAAATGGAGGAACTTAAGTGACGAAAAGGCAACAAGGATCGCAATGCAGATATAGATCAGCGTGATTTTGTTGACTTTATTTTTCATCCCTTCAAATATATCAAAATTTCCGTTCGTTCGGCTTTGGGTAAAGGTTTCGTAAACAAAGGAAATGCGGGTTTTTTTTCGGAAAAATAAACGCTACCTTTGCACCTTCTAAAAAATACGCATGGAAGCCATCCGCAACATTGCCATCATTGCCCACGTCGACCACGGAAAAACAACCCTCGTCGACAAAATCATGTTCTACTGCCAACTGTTCCGCGATAACGAGAACACCGGCGACCTAATCCTCGACAACAATGACCTCGAGCGTGAGCGGGGTATTACCATTACCTCCAAGAACGTGTCGGTGATGTACAAAGGCACCAAAATCAATATCATCGATACCCCAGGTCACGCCGATTTCGGTGGAGAAGTGGAACGTGTGTTGAACATGGCCGATGGCGTATTGCTATTGGTGGACGCCTTCGAAGGGCCGATGCCGCAAACGCGTTTCGTGTTGCAGAAGGCGATTGACCTCGGATTGAAGCCGTGTGTCGTTATCAACAAAGTAGATAAAGAGAACTGTACGCCTGAGGAAGTGCATGAGAAAGTATTCGACCTGATGTTCGAACTTGGCGCTGAAGAGTGGCAACTCGACTTCCCAACCGTATATGGTTCAGCCAAGCAAAACTGGATGTCGGAAGACTGGAGAGACAAAACCGACAATATTGAACCGCTGCTTGATATGGTACTGGCGCACATCCCGGCCCCAAAAGTATCAACGGGAACACCACAGATGCTCATCACTTCACTTGACTTCTCGTCGTTCACCGGTCGTATCGCCATTGGGCGTTTGCAGCGGGGTGAACTGAAAGAAGGACAAAACGTATCGCTCGTAAAGCGCGATGGGAAAATCATCAAATCCAAAATCAAGGAACTACATACCTTCGACGGACTCGGCCGTAAGAAAGTCGCGGAAGTAATTGCCGGCGATATCTGTGCCCTGGTCGGACTCGAAGGCTTTGAGATCGGAGACACCGTTGCCGATTTCGAGAATCCGGAAGCGCTCGAAACGATTGCCATCGACGAACCGACGATGAGCATGCTTTTCACCATCAACGATTCGCCTTTCTTCGGGAAGGAAGGAAAGTTCGTAACCTCACGCCACATCAAAGACCGTTTGGCGCGCGAACTTGAAAAGAACCTGGCGCTTCGCGTAAACGAAACCGATAGTGCCGATAAGTTTATGGTGTTCGGACGTGGTGTACTCCACCTTTCCGTCCTCATCGAAACCATGCGTCGCGAAGGTTATGAATTGCAGATCGGACAACCGCAGGTCATCATCAAGGAAATTGACGGTGTCAAGTGCGAACCGGTTGAAGAACTGACCATTGACCTTCCGGAAAACCTTTCCGGACGTGCGGTAGAGTTCGTTACCCTCCGCAAAGGCGAGATGCTCAGCATGGAACCGAAAGGCGACCGTATGATCATCAAGTTCCACATCCCGTCAAGGGGTATCATCGGCCTTCGTAACCAATTGCTGACGGCTACGGCCGGTGAGGCGATCATGGCACACCGTTTCCTGGAATACCAACCGTATAAAGGCGAAATATCGGGCCGTATAAATGGTTCGCTTATTTCGATGGAGAACGGGAAAGCAATCCCATACTCAATCAATAAACTACAGGATCGCGGTAAGTTCTTCGTTGATCCAAACGAAGACATCTACGAAGGACAGGTAGTGGGTGAGAATTCACGCGGTGACGACATGGTCATCAACATCACCAAGACCAAGCAGTTGACGAACTTCCGTTCGGCAGGTGCTGACGACAAGACCCGTATCGTTCCGGCTATCAAGTTTTCACTCGAAGAGGCGCTTGAGTACATCCAGAAAGATGAATATGTGGAAGTGACGCCGAAATCACTCCGTTTGCGTAAAATCTATTTGAACGAAAACGACCGGAAACGCTTTAAGATTGCCTAAGGCATCCGCTTATAAAATCCAAAAGCCATCCAGACCGGGTGGCTTTTTCTTTTTATGGGAAGTCGGATAGCTCGTCAGTGTTTCCACTTGCGCTATATAGGACGAGTCTACAACTCTTTCCGGAAGCAAATACTGTCGTCTACACCTTCGTATGGGCCGTAATTCGGAATCACAGTGTAGCCGCTTTTTCGATACAGCGCAACGGCATCGACTTGTTTCTTGCCTGTTTCTAGCCAGCATTCGCGAAAGCCATTTGCCCGGGCCCGCTCTTCCAGCGCGGTGAGTAGGCGTGTGGCAACCCCCTGGCCGCGGTAGTCCGGCAGGGTAAACATCCGTTTGACCTCAGCGACCCCAGGCTGGATTTCTTTTATCGCCCCGCAGGCCACGGCCTTTCCGTCGTGGTAGGCCACGAGAGGGTCGAGTCCGATCGGTTTATTGAACTGCGCATAAAAAGCGTGGTCATCGCCGTCTTTCTCCGCCAGGTCGGCGTCGAGCAGCACCACAAGGGAGAGAAAATCGGCGTCGGCGCAGGTTGTGGAACGGATTTCCATCACTATCGTTTTAAGGCAAAGTGCCCTTTCGCCATGCGGCCGTTGCTAAAATACACGCGATACCAATAGTCGTCGGCAGGCATCGGTCGCCCGTCGTAGGTACCGTCCCATCCGTTGGAATTGCGAGGATCAGCGGTCATCAGCAGTTTGCCATCACGCGTAAAGATCTCAATCATTGTGGCAGAGGAAAGTGCACCCGTAGAGGCTTCAATCCTCCAGACATCATTGATGCCGTCGGCGTTGGGCGTAAAGAACTTGGGCGCGTCTAAAACCGTGACCAGTTGTTCGACAATCCCACAGCCGTTCTTATCCCGTATATAAATCGTGTGTACGCCGCCGTTGACATTTTCAAATATGTTGCTGTCCTGATAGTTGCCCGTGTCGTCAAGTGCATATTCGTAGCTGCCCAAACTTGAAGCGGCAATGGTTACCGTCACGGTATGGTCGTCAGTCGCGATGTCGGCCACGGTTATGGTATCAATAGTGGCTATATCGGAGGCGGCGACTTCTATCGTACGGTACTTCCGGCATCCAAACCGGTTGATAACCGCTACGCGATATGTGCCCGGATTATAGGCTTGTATGGCATAGGTGTCGCGCAACAGCGAATTTTCTTCGTACCACCAGATGTAGCTGTAATCGGATGGAACGCCTTCCAAAATACCCGCATTGAGTGTAATGAATTCATGCCGGTTGACACACACCAATTCGTCTCCGTCTCCCTCGGTCTTGATTTGGGGAAGCGGGTTGACCCTGACGGTGATAGTATTGATGGCGGCACATCCGGTTCCTTCTTCCAGACGAACGTACACCGTCTGTTCATACGGACTCGTATTCGGAAAGTTCGTTGGGTCATCGATTTTATTTTGTTCCAACAGCGCATCCTGTTCCGTCAGGTAATACTGCATAGAACCTCCGGGAGCAACAGTAAACCCGTTTTGGGTCAGGTCGACCGTCGATAGGCCGTCTTCGGTTTCGGGATCATCGCAGGTAAAGGCTACGACGTTTGCCGTCGGACTCGACGAAACGGTCAACACCAACGGATTCAAACGGTAACAGCCGGATGCCGGATCGGTGACCTTGGCAATAATCGTTTGCGGATTAGTGGAATTTTCGAAAGTCGTCAGCGAACCCGTGTTGTTGTCGGCAGCCGTCGGCGACGGGTAATACGCTACCGACAGTCCCGGATTACCGGTTGTGTAAAGTGAATCCGCCTGGGTGAGGTCAAATAGCGTCTTTCCATCTGGCGTAGCCGACACCTCGCACTGCGTCAAAATGCCGTTTACACGGGCAGGAACGGGCGCCACCTGAAGCAATACGTCTCCGATAGCTTCACAACCATCCGCATTGCGTACCCTGACGTATAACGTCTGGAAGAAAGGGGAAGTATTGTAAAAAGGACTCGATAATTCGCCCACATGGCTATCACGTTCGCCTGAACTCAGGTAATACTCAACGTCCAGCGTAGAAAGGTCCTGTAAGGGTAAGAGTGTCGCGCTGACGTCGGCCAGGTTGAACAGACGTTGTCCGTTTGCGTCATCTCCATCAACGGTATCGTCACAAAGCAGGAAGGGGGTGGAGGAAAGCGTAATGACGTTCTGGATGGTTATCGTAAACGAGGTGAAGTTCGAACAGCCCGTAATGGGATTCTCCAGTCGGGCGTATAAGGTCTGCGGATTCGATTCATTGAGGAAATTCGCAGGGTCGGTAATAAAACTGTCACCCGTAATGGCATCGCTCTGGTTGGTATGGTAGGTAACCACAAGCCCGGGGTTGCCACCCGTCACCAGGTTGTTGTTTACGGTAAGGTCGAACGCCGTTTGGTCGTCATCAACGCCGTCGCTGTCGCAGCGCACGAGGTCAAGTGCTTCGGGTGTTGTCAGGGAAATGGAAGGCGGCTCATTAAAGGAAGCCGTGCCCGTCCATTCAATGCTGAAATCACTCAATCCTACCGGACGGTCGATTACCAGAAAGTACGATTGCCCCCCTAACACGTCCAGCGGTTTCAGGAAGCTATTGCCGTCGGGTCCGGGGCCTTCTGAAATGTCGGTTTCCGGCGCCCGAAGCCCTGTCCAGTTGGTAGTGGCGCCCGCCGAAACCGGATTGGTGGTCGAACAACGGATCGATTGACCGATACTGCCACATGAAACATTGGGGCCGAACATGAAGAAGTCGTAATCGATGTTGATATCGCTGTCGGTTGGCTTTATGATAAAACTAAGCGAACCCGGCGCGGCAATGTCAAGGCGGAGCCAGATACTGTTGTTTTCATTGCTGCTGCAGGTGACCCGGCCGTTCAATTCCTGGGTACCGAAACCAACGGCCGCCAGGCCGGAATATTCTGTATTGCCACAAACAACGATGGCGTCGACGCAATCGGTTTGGCTGTAGGAGGAGGTAAAAACGGCTAATAAGAGTGCAAGAATCCCTTTTCTCATCGTTTCAGGGTGAAGTGACCACGCCATTCACGGCCGTCGTCCAGATGTAATAAAAACCAATAATCGTCAGCGGGCATGGGTTGCCCGTTATAGGTACCGTCCCAGCCGCGCTTGTTTCCGTTCGGGATGGAGGCTATCAATTTCCCGAAACGGTCAAAAACGTAGACGGTTGAGTTGCGGTGAAAAACGCCCGTGATACCCTTCAAATGCCAATAGTCATTAAACGTGTCGCCATTAGGGGTGAAGAACTTCATCGCGCCCACAACCGCTACCGTTTCGGAAACGGTTCCGCAGCCGTTGGCGTCGGTCACAAACACTTCATGGATACCCGGCTCCACATTTTCGAAGAAAGGCGAATCGCCATACACGCCATCGTCCAGGCGGTAGCGGTAATCACCGGTTCCGCTGGCGGTAACAAGAAGGGTGTTGTTGTCGCGGAGGTCCTCAATAACGATGGCATCGATGGTCGCGGCTTCGGAAGGTGTCAAAGTAATCCGACGCACCGACGAGCACCCGGTGGCGCGATTGGTGACCGTAACGGCATAATCACCCGGCTGGGTCGCGGTGATGCCATAACTCGCCGCGATCGGGTTTCCGTCGCGTGTCCACTGGTAGGAAAAGGCATTGCGACTGCCCGTAAGGAGGCCGGCGTCTATATCTACGGTATTATTGATAGTACCCGTGCAAATAGGTGCGGTATAATCCGCCTCCAATTCCGGAACCGGATGAACGGTAAACGCTACGGTAGTCGTCGCTTTGCAATCCGGATTGGCCGGATTGGTCACGGTAACAGTGATGGTGTCGTCGGCTGTCGTGAACGGGTTGGGCAACGGACTCGGTAACGCGGTACCATCGGATGTGGTATACGTGACCACAAACCCCGTTTGGCTGCCCAGTATTGTATTCTGAAGGCCCAGCGTGTCAAAGGGTTCTTCGTTATTGCGGTCGTCGTCGCAGGCCGCTGGTACCGAGACCGGGTTGGCAACGGGTTGTGCATCCACAATAAAAGACAACGTTCCCTGCGTTGAACACGGACCATTCGGATCGGCCGTGAAAGCATTGGTGAGTGTCACGGTAATATCCTGTGTTGCCGTTACGAAAGGATTCGGCAGCGTGCTTCCCAAATACTGCCCGGAGGCATCCGTATAGGCTACGATCAGGTTGGTCTGCCCTTGCAACAAGTCGTTTTGAATAGCCGAGGTGTCGAAGGCATGTGTCACCACGGCATCGTTCGGATCGTCCTCACACGAGCGTTGTGTTGGAATGGGATGCGCAATCGGCACGGTTTCCACTGTCAGTGTAATATAGGGCCCCAGGCCAAAACAGGCATTGTCGGCATTGCTGTCGACACGTACCCAGATTTGCTGTTGGTTGGGATAGCCGATGTTGCGATAGTTTGCGATGTTTGTAATCGCATTCGATTCTGATAACGCATCTGCCTCATTACGGAAATACGCAATCGTGTAATTAGCCGGATTACCAAGCAGGGCATTGATGTCGTTGGTTACGGGCGTAAGATCAAACGCCGATACCCCATCATGGTTGTCTTCTGTCGCACTCAGGAAGTCATCGCATCGGGCAAACGACCAGGAAGTACCCGGCGGGATTTGCGTAATCGACACCACGAGATCCAGTCGTGTGGTATCGTAGCAACCGTTCGCATTTTCAGCCCGAACCCAAACGGTGCTCGCCGTAGCATTATTGAAGACGGTCGGATCGGGGATTTCGTTGGTGGCGTCTGACGTAAGCGCGCCGTTTTCCGAAAAATAATAAGTGAAGGTTTCGTTGGCAGCATTGGCCGACAATACCGTTTCTTTTTGACGAAGGTTAAAATCAGAAAAGCCGTCTAAATCGTCGTCACACTGTACCAACGTGGCCGTGGCCGGTATGACGGGTTTGGGATGTACGGTAAGGACGACCGCATCCGACACCAATCCACAGGCATTGCCAGCCCGGTCGATCCGAAGACGGTA